>JBQGON010000001.1:0-84318 GCA_052087065.1 Vibrio sp.
GCCAGATTCGCTATATGGCAGTCAAAGCGAATCGCCGTGGTAAAGGGATGGGATCATTACTACTGGTCGCCCTGGAGTCGTTTGCTCGTCAAGAGGGGGCAAAGCGACTCGTTTGTCGTGCCCGTGAAGCGGCCATCCCATTTTATCAAAGTAATGGCTTTGAATGTCGTGGTGAACTGATTAGTGGGCGAGGGCCGTTACTGCATCAACAAATGGTGAAAAAACTGGATGGACGAGCGAATGTGCTGCGCAAACCTGAATGGTGTGCCGAGCTGCAAGATCGTTGGCAGGAGCAAATCCCAATTTGTGAAAAAATGGGGATTAAAATTCAAGAATATACCGGCTATCAATTCCAGTGTAGCGCCCCGTTAAATCCCAACCTCAATCCACACAATACGATGTTTGCTGGCTCTGCATTCACTTTGGCAACCTTAACCGGCTGGGGAATGGCATGGTTGCTCATGAAAGAACGTGACTTATCCGGCGACATTGTCTTGGTCGATAGCCATATTCGTTATCATCAACCTTTATTTTCTAATCCTTTAGCGTCGACTTCCATGGATGGCATTAGTGGCGACTTAGACCGGCTCGCCGCCGGCAGAAAAGCTCGTATCGTTGTGCAAGTATCCATTACCAGTGATGGACATGACGCGGTCGATTTCTTTGGTACCTACATGTTAATGCCCGATTACAAAGCGACGTTAGAAAGTATGCCTCATTGACCTACCTGCTCTGATTTTACTGGTGGTTTTATCTCACGGGTATGGAGTAGATCATAGGTTGTTGTGTGACCTTGAGTCGTTTCGGTCATGTTTAAGTACCCCGTTTTCTCGTCAACCAAATCAAACTTACCCGACAGCGCGGCATCAAGAGTGGTCCCTTGGATGGTGGTTTTAGGCACGGTAATTCGTCCACGGTCGGCGGTCAGTTGAATATTGTCGACGCCAAAAGGTTGGATCGTGGTGGTATTGCCTTGTTGCATGGTCATGACGCCATGGTAGATATTCGTTTGGGCGCTACCGCTTAAGGTGTGTTTGATGAGAGTGGCGTTGCCTGTCATACCAGAGAAAGAAGCCTCGGTGTCTGCAAAACCACTTAACGATATTGGCAGTGAGACCCATTGGTTAAGCGGGTCTAACGGCAAGCCGTCACCTTGTATATTCAATGACCAAGGTTTTTCTTGGTTATCCATTGGCCAAGTACCGTGTGCTTTGAAGTAACCATGCTTGAGAGGTAAGAATGCCCGCGTGAGTGACCACACCTGATTATCGTTACGCATTTCTATAATGGCTTGGCTAGTATGTAGCTTACCAATGCTGGCACTATTCGCACTTAGATTGATTTTCCCTTGCCATAATCCAAACTGCGTATCATGGCGCAAGGTGAGGTTTTGACCATGAATGCTAAAGCCAGATAATTGCCAGAATGGTTTGTGTTGAAGCTGGACAAGCTGCGCGTTATTGAATGCTAACTGATCGATTTGAATGGTCGGCCATGGCAAATCCTCTGGCGACAGCATCGGGAAATCCTCATCATGCTCCCCATACCAGCGAACACCGTTAATATTTAATTGGGATAAATGTAATTTGTTGGCGGTGACTGTGCCTGCTAGTTGTAGATTACCTTGCCAAATGTCCGCAATAAAATCATTGATGGTTATTTTTCCTGGAGAGATCGTCAGTTTTAGATCGGGCTCTATCCACGTCATACCTTTCCACTTGGCGTTATCAGCATGCAAAGATAGCTCCCCTTGGGTCTGCCATAGTGGATTAATTGTCCAGTTTTCAATCGAGAGATCGGCATTATTGAGTATGACTGAACCCAATTCGAGTTGGCTGTTGAGAATATCCAGACTATTGATATGCGTGATTAATCGTGGTGATACGGAATCCCACTTGTAGTGTATCTGATCGATAATATTTTGAGTTAACGCAAGATGGTTCATCGTTACATTGACGAGTGACCAGCCACTGGGGTAATGCTCTGCTTGTCCAGACACCAGCCCATTGCGCCAATGAAAAGAAAAACCATTGATCGTGCTATCGCTAAACTGGTGGTTCATATCAACTAACAGCTTGTGAATGTGTTCTCCTTGCCATTGGAGCGATTCTGCTGAAAGCTGAATTTTGCCATAGGGTAACCATTGATCGTGACGATACCAATGCGGTTGTTTGATTTGCACATTGAGTTGCGTCGTACTGACATCGTCCGTATCAATCGATAAATTATGTATGGCGAGCTGGTGGATATTAAATGTCGATGGCTCTGATAACTGCGGTAGCGTGTTATAAACGCTGACGCCATCAAACAAGGCACTGTCGATTTGCCATTGGTCGTGCTCATAGAGAGTCGGATTGAACCACAAATCCAAATGCTGAAAGGTCAGTGACGTATTGTTAAATTGAATGGTGGGTCGAGTAAAGCGCAGGTGCAGCGGGTAATCATAGGTGACTTTCTGAAATGACAGTCGGTCATCACCGATCAGCTGATTTATCCACTGTGCAATAGGCGTGGCATAGGTGGTATTAAGTAAACCGAAGAGTGTGGCCAGTGTGATAAATACCAATAACAGCGCAGAGATAATAAAAGTGAGCAGCTTTTTCATAGGAAATTAAGAACCGTAGTCAATCTGATCATAGATTGTAGTAAATCTCAGCTCTATTCAACCTAAATAACAAAAAAAAGCCCCTGAAATTAGGGGCTTTTCCGTCTGTGACATTATTTAATCTGTGGCCCTGCACTGACTAACGCTTGACCTTCCGCGGTATCGGTATACTTATCAAAGTTCGCAATAAACCGCTCAGCAAGATCGTGAGCTTTGCTTTCCCACTGTAGTGGGTCGACATAGGTATCACGAGGATCCAAGATCTCATTATCGACATCGTGTAGTTGAGTTGGAATCTCAAAGTTAAATACCGGCACGGTTTTGGTTGGGGCCTGTTCAATCGAGCCATCTAAAATAGCGTCGATAATCGCGCGTGTATCTTTGATTGAGATCCGTTTCCCTGTGCCATTCCAACCGGTATTGACCAGATAAGCTTGCGCACCAGCCGCTTCCATACGCTTAACAAGAACCTCTGCATATTGGGTCGGGTGCAGAGTCAAAAATGCCGCGCCAAAGCAGGCAGAGAACGTCGGAGTCGGTTCGGTGATACCACGTTCGGTTCCTGCCAGTTTGGCCGTAAAGCCTGACAAAAAGTGATACTTGGTTTGCTCTGGTGTCAATTTTGATACTGGCGGTAACACACCAAACGCATCGGCCGAAAGGAAGATCACTTTTTTCGCATGACCGCCTTTTGAAACTGGCTTAACAATATTATCGATATGATGAATCGGGTAGGAAACTCGGGTATTTTCTGTTTTTGAACTGTCGTCGAAATCGATGACACCATGAGCGTTGACCGCAACATTTTCGAGTAGTGCATCCCGACGAATCGCATTGTAAATGTCAGGTTCGGCCTCTTTGGATAACTTGATGGTTTTGGCATAGCAGCCACCTTCAAAGTTAAATACGCCTTCGTCGTCCCAGCCATGCTCATCATCGCCAATCAGGGCGCGTTTGGGATCGGTCGACAAGGTGGTTTTACCCGTGCCCGATAAGCCAAAGAATACCGCCACATCCCCTTCTTGCCCTTGGTTGGCAGAGCAGTGCATTGCGGCAATACCTTGCAAAGGAAGGAAATAGTTCATCATGGCAAAAATGCCTTTTTTCATTTCGCCGCCATACCAAGTCCCACCGATAAGTTGCATTTTTTCGGTTAAATGGAAAGCGGTGAAGTTTTCTGAATTTAGCCCATGTTTTTGCCAATTGGGGTTGGTACATTTGGCCGCGTTCATGACGACAAAGTCAGGCGTAAAATGCTGTAACTCGTCTTCTGATGGACGAATAAACATATTCTTCACAAAGTGTGCTTGCCATGCAACTTCAGTAATAAAGCGCACACAAAGGCGGGTTTCTGGATTGGCACCACAAAATCCATCGACGACAAATAAGCGTTTATTAGAGAGTTGCTTCGCGACGGTGGATTTTAGATCATCCCACACGGCCTGCGACATTGGCTTATTATCATTTTTGGCTTGTGGTGACGTCCACCAGAGTGTATCTCGGGTGGTATCATCTTCGACAATATATTTATCTTTAGGGGAGCGACCAGTGAAAATACCCGTATCAACGGCTACGGCACCCAGCTCGGTTACAATCCCTTTTTCATACCCCGCGAGAGTAGAATCTGTTTCTTCTTCAAAGAGTTGTTCATAGCTGGGGTTATGCAATATTTCTGTTGTACCAGAAATACCGTATTCAGAGAGTTCTAAGTTTGCAACCATGGTATGGTCCGTAGTGGTCATAAGGTGCTCCTCATAGAATATTGTAGGGTTTTTTGTCAAGATGTTAGTCATTTTTATCATATTGATGTTAGCAATGTAATGAAAATAAAACAGAGTGTGTGTTCAAAAAAACCAGAAAAAAGCGTAGAGAGAAGTAAAGTGATTTTGGCTGGAGAAAGCAGGGGTGGTTTCTATTCACCCAATCAATATTTCTGGGACTTTTTTGACGCAGTGATGGGAGCATGACAGCGTAGTAATGCAGATTTATGCATAAGAAGAAAAAAAGCCAGCATCATGCGATGCTGGCTTTATGGTGTATTCATTAAATCGCATTAGTGCGTCTGTTGACTGCCTTGTTGATTGGCCTGTACAAACAGTTCGGCGACTTGCATCGGGTCAAACGTATAGTTCGAACCACAGTAGTCACAGTGCAGCGAAATGTGGCCTTCTTCAGCCAAGATAGTGTCTACTTCTTGGCGATTTAAGGTGATGATAGCTGCCGCGCTACGCTCACGGGAGCAGCTACAGAAAAATGTTATCGGCTTCGGTTCATATAATTTAACCGTTTCTTGGTTGTATAAACGGTACAATAACTCATTGGCTTCTAACGTAAATAACTCTTCATTTTTGATGGTGTCGGTTAGCTGTTCTAAACGCTCAAAATCTTCAGCCGATCCGGTACCATCAGGCATCACCTGAATGAGCATACCTGCCGCATGAGCTTGGCCGTCTTGTTCTCCGACGCGTAACCACATACGAGTTTTCAGCTGCTCAGAACGTTCAAAGTAGTTTTCAATGATTTCTGATAGATTGTCGCCTTCTAGTCCAACGACACCTTGATAGCGCTCACCGTCTTTCGGTTCGATCGTAATCACAATATGCCCTTTACCCAGCATGTCATGAATGGTGGCATCTTCTGCAATATCATCGCTACAGCGCGCTACACCACGAACATTATGGTTATTGTCACCATTAATGACTGCGAGAGTGAGCGGGCCGTCACCTTGTAGTTGTACTGTGATTGAGCCTTCAAACTTTAAGGTTGCCGTTAATAACGATGTTGCGACAACCAATTCGCCAAGTAGGCGCTGTACGGCAGTTGGATATTCCTTACTGGTAATAATTTTCTGGTACGTTTCATCCAGTTGTACCAGCTCGCCACGCACTGATAAGTTCTCGAAGAGATAGCGATTAAGCATGTTATTTGCCATGGAGGACATTCCGCCTTTTAATTTTGGTTTTTGAATCTAATAATATCTCGTCGCTGTTTTTTATCTGGGCGACGATCTGGGCTAGGATTGTGTGCGTTTAGTTTGCGTGCTAGCGCATTACGTTCACGTTTTGCAATACTCTCAGCCGTTTCACTGTATAGTGTTTGTGCTTCCGGGGCGCCACGTCGTTGAGCGGATATATTGTCGATCACCACTGTTTTTTCTTCATTTCCTTGGCGCAGTGTAATATGTGCTCCTAGCTCTACCACTTTACTTGGCTTGCTACGTTGGCCATTATAATGGACTTTACCACCGTCGACCATATTCCTCGCGACTGAGCGCGTTTTATAAAATCGAGCAGCCCACAGCCATTTATCAAGCCTAACTGCCTCAGAATTGGAACTCATGTCGGCAAATTCCCTCTAACATTTGTTTTGTTTCATATATTAATGGTAACAATGGAGTCTGGGGCACGTATTTTCAAGCTGAGTTGATCAATTAATCACCTCACATGAATATGTTATAGGGCTATGCTATATTATTTTGCCTTGTCTCATTTCAAGTTGCTTTGATTTCCTTTTATTGACTTCTCCCTCATAAGGATATTTTTGTTCGTGGAGCGGATAGATTTGAATTTGTTTTCATCGACTCGTCTAAATACGGCGATTACTTACCTAAAAGGATCTCGTTGGCATCGGCCTGCGAGCTTGAGTTGTAGTGTGGTTTTCATTGCTGCTTGTGCATGGATTTTAGGCGAAACTGTCTGGTTTTTTCCTGAGAAGGAACAGAGTGTTCCCGCTTGGACAGCCAAGCATGTCGTCGTCAATCAAACCCCATCAGATATCAATATCAATGACTTAAAACAAGCTGATTTATTTGGCCATTATACGGCGAAGCCGTCGGATAATGAGCTTCAGTCAGTCGCTGTTGATGCCCCTAAAACTCGCTTAAACCTCAGTTTGGTCGGGGTGGTGTCGAGCTCAAATTCTCATTCAAGTCTGGCTGTCATTTCACATCAAGGTTCACAAGATACTTATGGTCTTGGTGAGACAATCGATGGGACAAGCGTGAAGCTGAAAGCCGTCTTACCTGATCGCGTGATCATTGATAACGCAGGCCGAGATGAAACCCTGATGCTGAGTGGGTTAGACTACAGCAAGCCTAGGGTAAGCGATGAAAAACAGATAACACATCAGCAAGAGCCGACCGAGATACAGCAAAAATGGCGTGCCATTCGGGATGAAATTAAGAAAAGTCCAAGCGCTATTTTAAAGTATGTGCATGTCTCGCGATTAAAAAGTGAGTCGCACGTCAAAGGCTATCGATTAACTTCTGGCAAAAATAAAGTGTTGTTCACATCTTTAGGGCTGCAGTCCGGTGATATTGCTACTAAAATCAATGGCATTGATCTAACTGCACCTGATGCACTGACAAGAGTCATGAATGTATTATCGAACAATAAAGCTATTAATCTTATCGTCGAACGTAATAACCAAGTACGTACTATTAAGTTCGAGTTATAAATCTGATGCATCAAGTTTAGGAGTAATCAGTGAAGCATTGGCTTAAGAAAAGCACGTGGCTACTAGTCGCGGCCACTATGTTTGCGCCTGCCGTATCGGCTAGCGAGTTTAGTGCCAGTTTTAAAGGGACAGATATTCAAGAGTTTATCAATATTGTCGGTCGTAACCTCGATAAAACGATCATTGTTGATCCATCCGTGCGTGGCAAGATCGATGTACGCAGCTACGATACCCTAGATGATAAACAGTATTACAGCTTCTTCCTCAACGTGCTGCAGGTATATGGTTTCGCTGTCGTTCCTATGGATAATGGCATTCTTAAAGTGGTCAAATCGAAAGATGCGAAGACCGCTGCGATTCCCGTGCTTGGTGATGGTCAACATGCCAGCGGTGATAATGTCATTACTCAAGTAGTCTCCGTCAAAAATGTCTCTGTGCGCGAGCTCTCGCCATTGCTTCGTCAGCTTATTGATAATGCGGGTGCGGGTAATGTGGTTCATTATGATCCTGCGAATATTATTTTGCTGACAGGCCGCGCAGCGGTGGTTAACCGACTGGCTGATATTATCCACCGAGTTGACCAAGTTGGTGATAAAGATGTGGATGTCGTGGAATTGAGGAATGCGTCAGCCTCTGAAATGGTTCGGATTGTTCAATCTCTAAGTAAAAATAATGAACGCAAGAACACACCAGAATATCTACAGCCGAAATTTGTGGCCGATGAGCGTACCAACTCCATTCTGATTTCTGGCGATCCTAAAGTTCGTCAAAGAATGACGAAGTTGATTAAGAAGCTTGATATCGAGATGGCGGTCAAGGGCAATAGTCGTGTTGTTTATCTCAAATATGCCAAAGCGAAAGATTTAGTCGATGTCCTTAAAGGGGTGTCGGACAGCATGATGAAGAGTAAAGGCGATGGTAAAAAATCGTCGAGCTCGCGTAATGATGTGGTGATCGCCGCGCACAAAGAAACCAACTCGTTAGTGATCAGCGCGCCGAAAGATGTCATGAAGTCGCTACTTAATATTATTGACCAGTTAGATATTCGCCGTGCTCAAGTATTGATTGAAGCTTTGATTGTGGAAATGTCAGAAAGCGACGGTATTAAATTAGGCGTGCAGTGGGGCTCTTTAGAGAGTGGTTCTGCGATTCAGTACAATAATTCCGGCGCTTCGATTGGCAAGGTAATGGTGGGGCTAGAAGAGGCCAAAGATACCGAAAATACCACCTATTACAATGATGCCAATGGCATTCGACGTGCACAAACCAATAAAGAATCTGGAGATTATGACACCTTAGCTTCTGCGCTCTCAGGTATTAATGGCGCGGCTGTCAGTATTATGATGGGTGATTGGACCGCATTGATCAACGCGGTTGCCAGCGATTCGAGTACCAATATCCTGTCTTCTCCGAGTATTACCGTAATGGATAACGGAGAAGCTTCGTTCATTGTTGGTGAAGAGGTGCCGGTTATTACTGGCTCGACGGCGGGCTCGAATAATGACAACCCATTCCAAACCGTGGATCGTAAAGAAGTCGGTATCAAGCTCAAGGTTGTGCCACAAATCAACGAAGGCGATTCAGTTCAGTTACATATTGAACAAGAAGTGTCGAATGTGCTTGGCGCCAATGGGGCGGTTGATGTCCGGTTTGCTAAACGTCAGCTCAACACGTCCGTTATGGTCAAAGACGGACAAATGCTTGTGCTTGGCGGCTTAATTGATAACCGCACCGCTGAAAGTGAATCGAAAGTGCCATTGTTAGGTGACATTCCGATCATTGGTCAGTTATTCCGCTCAACCAGTTCACAGTCAGAAAAGAAAAATTTAATGGTTTTCATTAAGCCGACAATTTTACGTAATGGCATGACGGCTGACGGTGTGACTCAGCGTAAGTACAACTATATTCGTGCCGAGCAACTGTATAAGTCGCAACAAGGCATGAAGCTGATGGACGATGCGAATATTCCTGTTTTGCCGAAGTTTGGCAATGACCGCCAACATGCGGCGGAGCTGCAAGCCTTTATTGATCAAGTGGAAGAGAATAAATAATGAGTGAGATCGTCGCGGACGACGTCACTCATCCAGTGCTCCGTCGTTTACCATTCAGTTTTGCCAATCGCTTTAATGTGGTGTTGGAGTGGGATGCTAATTTCTCTCAGTGCCACCTTTATTACGTGCCGCCGATCCCCATCGCGGCCTTGATGGAGGTGAAGCGTGTCGCTAAGACCGCATTTGTCTTACATGCGCTCTCTAGCGAGGAGTTTGAAAGCAAACTGACCGTGGTTTATCAACGGGATTCGTCAGAAGCTCGCCAGTTGATGGAAACGATCGGTATCGAAAGTGATGACTTTTTCTCATTAGCCGAAGAGCTTCCGCAAAGCGAAGATTTACTCGAATCAGAAGATGATGCGCCTATTATCAAACTGATTAATGCCATGCTGGGTGAAGCGATTAAAGAGGGGGCGTCTGATATTCATATTGAGACGTTCGAGAAGGTATTATCGATTCGTTTCCGTGTGGATGGTGTGTTACGTGAAGTGCTTGAACCCAGCCGTAAACTGGCGCCTTTATTAGTGTCACGCGTCAAAGTCATGTCGAAAATGGATATAGCGGAAAAACGGGTCCCTCAAGATGGCCGTATTTCACTGCGCATCGGTGGGCGAGCGGTGGATGTCCGTGTCTCAACGATGCCGTCTTCTCATGGTGAACGTGTGGTGATGCGTTTATTGGACAAAAATGCCACCCAGTTGGATTTATTCAGCTTGGGGATGAATGATGTTGTGCATAAACGTTTTCAAAAATTGATTGCACGGCCGCATGGCGTGTTATTGGTGACTGGCCCAACGGGCTCCGGTAAATCGACAACTTTGTACGCCGGCTTACAAGAGCTTAATAGTTCAGAGCGCAACATTCTCACGGTTGAAGATCCCATTGAATTTGATATTGCCGGTATTGGACAAACACAGGTCAACCCCAAAGTAGACATGACCTTTGCTCGTGGTTTGCGTGCCATCTTACGTCAGGATCCGGATGTGGTCATGGTCGGGGAAATTCGTGATTTAGAGACCGCGCAAATTGCTGTGCAGGCTTCGTTAACCGGACACTTGGTGATGTCTACACTGCATACCAATACGGCGATTGGTGCTGTAACGCGTATGCGTGATATGGGCATTGAACCTTTTTTAATTTCTTCATCGTTATTGGGGGTTCTGGCGCAGCGCTTGGTGCGGACACTGTGCGTCCATTGCCGAGAACCTTATGAAGCCAATTCTGAACAGAAAAAATATTTTGGCTTGAGCGAGCACGACGCTTGCACCTTGTATCGCCCTAATGGCTGTGAACACTGTAACCAAAAAGGTTATCAAGGACGAACCGGTATTCATGAATTGCTTGTTGTTGATGAAAATGTACAAACACTGATTCATAAAGAAGCGGGCGAGCAAGAAATCGAAAGTGCGATTCGAACCCACACCCCAAGTATTCGTCAAGATGGTTTGGATAAAGTGCGCCAAGGTATCACATCACTTGAAGAAGTGATGCGAGTGACTAAGGAGTCGTAATGGCGGCATTTGATTATAAAGCACTCGATAAATCAGGCCGCCGCAAGAAGGGCGTCATTGAAGGTGATAATGCGCGCCAAGTCAGGCAGCGTTTGAAAGAGCAAGGGTTGATACCGATTGATGTGATTGAAAATCGGGGTAAGCGCTCGGCGGGTGCCAGTGCCGCGCAACCGGCTTTTACCTTGCAACGAGGTATCAGTACTCCTGATTTAGCACTGATTACGCGGCAACTTTCCACATTAGTCCAGTCGGGGATGCCATTAGAAGAATGTTTGCGCGCTGTCTCTGAGCAATCAGAAAAGCCTCGTATTCGCTCAATGATGGCGGCAGTGCGCTCCAAAGTGACCGAGGGCTATACCTTAGCGGATAGTTTTGGCGATTACCCCCACATCTTCGATGAATTATTCCGCTCTATGGTGTCGGCAGGAGAAAAGTCGGGCCACCTTGATACGGTGTTGGCGCGCTTGGCTGACTATGCCGAAAATCGCCAAAAAATGCGTTCTAAGTTACTGCAAGCAATGATTTACCCGGTGGTGCTAGTGGTTTTTGCTGTTGCGATTGTCTCGTTTTTGCTGGCCGCCGTGGTACCGAAAATTGTCGGTCAATTTGTGCAAATGGGGCAAGGGCTACCACGGTCGACAGAAATTTTATTAGCCGCCAGTGGGTTCATTCAGCAGTGGGGCATCGCGATTTTAGTTTTGTTTGTTGTCGGTACTTTTGTCACACGCCGTTTACTCGGTCAGCCGAACATACGTTTGAAGTGGGATGAAAAAGTTATTTCTTTACCGATTATCGGCAAAATTGCGCGTGGCTTAAATACCTCGCGTTTTGCGCGCACGCTAGCGATTTGTACCTCAAGTGCCATTCCCATTTTGGATGGAATGCATGTCGCGGTCGACGTGATGAGCAACCGCTTTGTTAAACAAAAAGTGCGCGAGGCGGCCGAAAACATTCGCGAAGGCGCAAGCTTGCGTAAGTCACTCGATCAAACGCATCTTTTCCCACCGATGATGCTGCATATGATTTCCAGTGGTGAACAAAGCGGCGAATTAGAGGCCATGCTCACTCGAGCCGCGGATAACCAAGATGAAAACTTTGAATCTGCAATTAATATTGCTTTGGGCGTGTTTACCCCAGCGTTAATCGCATTGATGGCGGGGTTGGTGTTGTTTATTGTCATGGCAACGCTGATGCCGATTTTAGAAATGAATAACTTAGTAAGTCAGTAAGTGTGCTTGAATCGTTCAAGGCGCCTATTAATGGAGTGATTATGAAACACAGAACAGCAGTGAAGCAATCAGGTTTTACCCTTTTAGAAGTTATGGTTGTGGTTGTTATTTTGGGTATTTTGGCGAGTGTGGTTGTTCCTAACCTTTTGGGAAACAAAGAAAAAGCGGACCAACAAAAAGCAATTACTGACATTGTTGCCTTAGAAAATGCGTTGGATATGTACAAACTTGATAACAGTGTTTATCCGACGACAGATCAAGGCTTAGATGCATTGGTTAAAAAGCCCAGCAGCCCAGAGCCGCGCAATTACCGTTCTGGTGGTTATATTAAGCGTCTTCCTCAAGACCCGTGGGGCAATGACTATCAATACTTGAGCCCAGGTGATAAAGGCACTATCGATGTATTCACATTGGGTGCCGATGGTCAAGAAGGCGGAGATGGCATCAATTCTGATATTGGTAACTGGAATATTCAAGATTATCAATAAAGTGCAGGGGCGAGTGCCACTCGCCCCCAATATAACGATGCGAGCAGAACGTGGATTTACCCTGATTGAGATTATGCTGGTGCTGGTGTTGTTAGCGCTGAGCTCGGTCGCGGTAATTTCAACGCTTCCCAGTAGTCAAAGCGACTTGGCTGAAACGACCGCACGCCGCTTTTATCAGCATATGCAGTTGATGAATGAAGAGTCGGTTCTCTCTGGCGTGGATTATGGTTTACGCGTTGAGGCGGCCGCGACACCACCGACGTTAACTTTTCTAGAGTTAACCGCTAAAGGATGGGAACAGGTTAAGCGTCCGCAGTTTTCAGCACGTCTCACCCTTGATGAACGCCTTAGTATGGATTTTCATGTCGGGGGGAGTGCTTGGAGTCAAGATGATGACCGGCTATTTGAAGACAAGCCGCTCTTTGATGAAAATATGTTTGCCAAAGAAGAGCAAAAAGCACAACAGCAGCCAGCGCCACAAGTTGACATCCTTTCTAGTGGGGAAACCACGCCTTTTACCGTCAGTTTTTATCTTACGGAACAAGATGAGCAACAGGCTTGGCGTGTCGAAGTAAAAGAGAACGGTCAGATAGTATTGCATCCACCGGGAGAGGGTCGGAATGAATAAGCGATACACTCGCGGTTTTACGCTACTAGAAGTGTTGGTGGCATTAGCCATTTTTGCTATTGCGGCGATTAGCATCATGCGCTCGGTGACTCAGCATATTAATACACTCAATTATCTTGAAGAAAAAATGTTTGCTTCGATGGTTGCCGATAATCAAATGGCGAATACGCTACTGCTTAAGCCGCCATTAACAGCACGTGCTGGAACATCAAAGATGGCGCATCAGAGTTGGTATTGGAAAGTCAAACCGGTCAAAACGGCGAATGATGCCTTACAAGCATTCGACGTTATGGTTGCGAAAGATAAAAAATCTAGTCCTATAGTCACGGTACGCAGTTATGTTGCCAATTAGATCTCAGCCAGGTCATCCGTCGGGGTTCCGTCTCAAGCGCAAGCAAGCGGGGTTTACCTTGATCGAAGTGCTGGTGGCGATGGCCATTTTCGCCAGTATGAGTATCGCCGCATATCAAGTGCTTAATCAGGTGCAGCGCAGTAATGAAGCGTCCCAAGAACGTACCGAGCGTATCAGTCGATTGCAGCGCGCCATCGTCATAATGGATGCAGATTTTAGGCAAATGGCGAATCGACGGTTTCGGACCAATGGACAAGCGCCAAGTAAGAGTCCGCTACTGTATAAAAATTATCTGCTGGACTCGGACAGTTACGGCGTGATGTTCACACGGCTCGGCTGGGCGAATCCTCAAGAGCGTTTTCCTCGTGGCCAAGTCGCTAAGATTGGTTATCGTCTCAAAGACGATGTTTTAGAACGAGTATGGTGGCGTTACCCCGATACAGTAAGAGCCGATGCTGGGGTGTCTCAACCTCTTTTGACGGGGGTTACTTCTTGGTCGCTGAGCTTTTATACCAAGAAAAAGTGGACCGACGAATGGGAAAGTAATACCGATCTGCCACAAGCAGTGAAAGTCACGATAGTCTTGAAAGATTATGGGAAAATCACCCGAACGTATCTCATTGCACATGAGGCGACTAAGAAAAATGAACGCGAGGCGAAGGTAGCTGCAGGAGTCGACAATGAGAAATAAACATTCTCAACAAGGTGTGGCGCTTATCGTCATACTGTTGATTGTCGCGATCATGGTCTCGTTGGCGGCGACGATGTCAGCACGAATGTTTACTCAGTTTCAGCGTGCTACGCATCAAATTAATTATCAGCAAGCCTACTGGTACAGTATTGGTGTTGAAGGTTTGGCAACGTCTCTTTTAAAACAGACGCGTAAAAAAGACAGTAAAACGATTAATTTAAGCCAAGTGTGGGCGATTAAAGACCGGACTTTCCCGTTGGATTATGGCAGCGTGTCTGGACAGATTTACGATAAGCAAGCGTGTTTTAACTTAAATGTATTTTCTGGGCTGGTTAGTGCGCCCGGAGTCGCAGTTTCGCCGTATCCTGCGCAAGTGTTTACGAACTTATTGCAGTATTTGAATGTAGAAAGTAATAAAGCTGGTGTGATTACCGACTCCTTATGGGAATTTGTCGATACCAACGATACCGTGAATACCACGTATGGCATGGAAGACAGTTATTATGATTCATTGTCACCGGCCTATTTACCACCGAATGGGATGATGGTGGATAGTAGCGAATTACGAGCGGTACAAGGTGTGAGCGGAAAAGTGATGGAGCAACTCAAGCCTTATGTTTGTGCGATTCCGACCGCAGAATGGAAGCTCAATATTAATACCATTACGCAAAAACAAGCATTGTTACTGGTTGCGATGTTTAGCCCGAATTTAACCGAAGCTGACGCGAAAGCACTGATCAAAAATCGCCCGAAAAAAGGTTGGAGTAGTGTTGCTGATTTTATGAGTGAGCCGCAATTAGCGCGAAGTAGTCAATCGAATCGGCAATCCAACGCTCCAAATGCCGCGACGAACGCGAATCAGTATTTAACAGTGAGTAGTCACTACTTTGAATTAGATGCGCAAGTCCTCGTCGATAAGTCACGAGTAAGAGTGCGCAGTTTGATCCACAACGAAGATAAAAGTAATGCTACGGTTATTCGCCGTCGCTATGGAGGAATCAGTGAACGAATTTTTGACCGTTCGACTGAGTAGTCAACTGGACGCGCCGATCGAATGGTTGGTGTGGTCGACAGAACAGCAAGACATTATTGCCAGCGGTGAACTATCGTCTCGTCAAGCGCTCAGCGATCTGGCTCCTTATGCCGAACAAAGGACGACGATTGTGTTGTTGTCGGCGAGTGATTTAGTGTTGACTCAGGTTGAGATTCCGGCTGGCGGCACACGCCAGTTTGAATCCATGTTGCCGTACTTACTGGAAGATGAAATTGCGCAAGATGTTGATGATCTGCATTTTACCGTGCTGAGTAAGCAACATGGAATCGCTCATGTCGCAGGGGTGGAGCGTCAATGGTTTGAGCAATGCCTAGCGGATTTTGACAACGCAGGTATTGAGATCAAGCGAGTGATGCCTGATGTATTGGCTCTGCCGACAGCGGAGACTCCCTTAGTCGCCGCTCAGCTAGGTGAGCATTGGCTGGTACGTAAAGGGTTGTGGAGTGGTATGGTGATGGCCGCCGACTGGTTACCATTACTGGTTGAATCGGATTGGGTTCGTGAGGGGGAGGACTTTTTAGCGTTGACCTCCTATACGCCGCTACCGGCTTTAAGCCTACAAGAGACTCAGCCGTGGACGGTGCAGCCTGCCAATATGGTTATGCAAATGTTGACGCAAGGTGCGATTGCATCGCGCCTGACGCTACTCACGGGGCCATTTAAACCGAGCTCATCGTGGTTGAAGTACTGGCAAGTGTGGCGTTTACCTGCGTATTCAGCGGTCGCTGTATTGGTGTTATCTTTGGTATACAGTACGTTGCAGGCTAATCACTATGAAGATCAGGCACAAGCCTATCGTCAGGAGAGTAAACGTATTTTTCGGACAGTGTTTCCGGATAAACATCGAATCCCTACCGTTAGTTACCTAAAACGTCAGTTTACCAGTCAGTTGAATGTGCTCGCTGGCACGAGCTCTCAAGAGGGTGTGTTGACTTGGCTGCGTCAGTTACCCACAACGATAGGTAGCATTGATGATATGAAGATCACCAGCCTCAAGTATGACGAGAATAAAAAATTGCTTAGAGTGGATGCGATCAGTAAAGACTTCCAAAGTTTTGAAAAAGCACGGGTAAAGCTTGAACAGTCGTTTCAGGTTGAGCAGGGTCAATTAAACAAAGACGGAGATACGGTTCTCGGCTCTTTTGTGCTGAAAGCGAAGTAGGAGCAACGGATGGCAAATCTAATCGGACCGTTACGCGGACAATTGAAGCAGTGGTGGAATTCCATTACACCACGAGAGCAGCGACTGGTTAGCGTGGCAGCACTATGTCTGGTCGTGGGGATTGTATACTGGGGATTCTATCAGCCGCTCAATCAGCGCATAGCTTATGCGCAAGCTCGCGTTCATTCTGAAAAGCAGCTCTTAACGTGGGTCTCTGAAAAAGCCGACCACATTGTAGCACTGCGTAAGCAGGGCGGAAGAAGTACTACGTTGGAACCTTTAAATCGTGTGGTCGCAAATTCTTCCAGCGAGTTTAAGATTCGCTTAATCCGAGTGCAGCCTCGGGGCAATGAAAAAATGCAGGTATGGATTCAGCCACTCCCATTTTCACAATTGCTTAATTGGATTGCTTTCTTGAAAGAAAAACAAGGTATCACGGTCGAATATCTCGATATTGATAAAGGGTCAGTACCTGGGGTGGTCGAAGTGAAACGCTTACAATTGAAGCGGGGTGCTTAGCGTGAAAGCAAAAACTCTTTGGATCGCGTTATTTGTCGGTGTTTTCATCGTCAGTATGATTGCCCACCTGCCAGCCGCGTTTGTGTTAAAGCATGCGCCAATACCAAGACAGCTTCAAATTGCTGGGGTGAGTGGTAGTCTATGGAATGGTCGCGCAACGCAGGTACATTGGCAAAATCAAGGACTAGGCGAGCTGAGCTGGCGGGTCAACACCGCGGCTTTATTCACTGGGCATATTGAAGCCGAGGTGCGGGTGGGGCGCGGTAGCACCCTACGGTTACATGGACGAGGTGTTGTGGGATATGGGTTTGACGGCGTTTATGCCAACAACGTTATTGCATCATTACCCGCAAGCCAAGTACTGCAATATAGTCCACAGGCCGTGCCTTTTACTGTGCAGGGGCAAGTTGAACTGTCATTGAAAGAATTTCATTACGCCAAGCCTTGGTGTCAAAGTGCCAGTGGTAGCCTTGTATGGTCGAGAGCCTCGCTGGAGACTCCGGTTAGTCCACTGAAATTGGATCAGGTGTTGGCTCAGCTTCGCTGTGTTGATAACACTATTTCGGTTGATGGCCAGCAAAAAAGTGCTCAAGTGAGCAGCGAATTTTCCACTACCTTGGATAAATCCTCGCGCTATCAAGCGAAATCATGGTTCCGACCTGAGGCGCAATTCCCCGCAGAGTTAGGTAAATGGCTCGATCGCCTGCCAACACCGGACGGCCAAGGTCGCTATCACTTTACTCGTGCTGGGCAATTATAACAGCGCCAGCATGGAGCAATAAAAAAGGAAAGCCAATGGGCTTTCCTTTTTTGAGTGACAACTCATGAACTAACACGCCCGATTGAGGATTTGGCTCCATGGCAGCGAGTGATCCCCTAAGACAATAAAGTTAGGGTTTTCTAAGGTATCTCGCTCGTTATAGGAGAGGGGACTGAGGTAGGTATTCAAAATTCTGCCACCCGCTTCTTCTACAATACATTGGGTCGCCGCGGTATCCCACTCACCCGTTGGTCCTAAGCGCAAATAGCAATCCACGGCACCTTCTGCGACTAAACACGCTTTTAGCGCTGCAGAGCCCAGTGGCACCAAATCATAGTTCCAGCTGTCACTGAGTTTATCGGTAATACGATTGATGTTTTGGCGACGACTGATGGCAATCGCTATCGATTGATTCGGCGTTTCATGCTGATGGGTTTGGATGCGAATATTGTCTGACATATCCGGTATTTTCCACGCTCCCTTACCCGAATAAGCATAATAGGTCACGCCAGATACTGGGCCGTAGACCACGCCCATTACCGGTTGATTATGTTCGACAAGAGCGATCACGGTGGCAAAATCGCCACTGCGAGCGATAAATTCTTGCGTACCATCCAGCGGGTCGACTAACCAATAGCGATCCCATGTTTCCCGTGTTTCCAGATCGATATTCGCCGCTTCTTCTGACAGCACCGGAATATCGGGCGTCAGTTCTTGGAGTTTTTCGACGATCAGCTTATGCGCGGCATAGTCAGCACTGGTTACGGGTGTATCGTCACTCTTCATAAATGCTTCGTAGTCGTGGTTTTCATAAATGTCGAGAATGACTTGCCCTGCAGAGCGCGCTATCGCAATAACATCAGGAAGCAAATGAGAAAGATCTTTTGCAGTCGGCATACAAGATATTCCTATTTATGTCAGAGATTAAGCCTCAGGAGTGTTCAGCACTCTCAAGGCAAGCATTAAGGCGGTAATGCAGCGAGCTTCACTAAAATCAAGGTGGGTGAGTAGCTCTTCTGCTTGGCTTAATGGCCAGCGAACGATATCGAGAGGTTCTGGCTCATCGCCTTCCAACTTTTCTGAGTATAGATCTTCTGCGATGAAAAGTGTCATACGACTGGAAAAATACGATGGGGCAAGAATCACTTCTTTTAACATGGTCAACTTGTTGGCGCCAAAACCGATTTCTTCTTTGAGTTCTCGCACTGCTGCCAGTTCCGGTGTTTCTCCAGGATCGATTAACCCTTTAGGAAAACCCAATTCATAGTTTTCTGTACCTGCCGCATATTCTCGTACCAATAATAAATCGCCAGTTGAGGTGACGGGCACCATCATCACTGCATTGCGTCCGCTCGGCTTCATACGTTCATAAGTACGTTTCACGCCATTAGAAAAACATAAATCGAGCGATTCAATCGCAAAAAGTGTTGAGCGGGCAACGGTGTCTTTAGCGAGAATTTTGGGAGGATGTTTCACGGCCATAGCGGTATCCTAATCGAATTGGTATTAACGGAATGCACAAAGCTGCGGAGAAGAAAAAAGCTGATGATAACACATCAGCTTTTTTAGCGATTTTAGAAGTAAGAGTGATCGCCTCGGGCGTGTTCTGTTGAGTCTTTAATCGCGCTAAGCTCACCAGCAAACTGTTCAAGTAGCTGTTTTTCGATACCATCTTTGAGGGTGATATCTACTTGAGAGCACCCATTACAGCCACCACCGAATTGAATGATAGCGATGCCATCATCGGTGATTTCAAGCAAACTGATGTGGCCGCCGTGGCTTGCCAATTGTGGGTTTACTTGAGTTTGAATGGCATATTCTAAACGCTCGAGTAAAGGCGCATCATCAGCAACTTTACGCATTTTTGCGTTAGGCGCTTTCAGTGTAAGCTGAGATCCAAGCTTATCTGTGACGAAGTCAATTACTGCTTCCTCAAGGAAAGGCAAGCTTAATTCATCGACATAGGCAGAGAATTGCTCGAATGGGATCTCAGTGTCAGAGGCCTCGACAGCTTCTGGTGGACAGTAAGAGACACCGCACTCGGCATTTTGTGTTCCTGGATTAACCACAAACACACGAATGTTAGTTCCTTCTGGCTGTTGTCCCAGTAGTTTCCCAAAGTGATTTTGGGCTTCTTCTGTAATAGTAATAGTTTCTGACACGACGAATACCTGAGTAAATTTGTAGGCTATTTGTCGATATTGTACTCTTGTCTTACGCATGATCCAGTCCTTTTTCTCGCACTTTTGTCGGCGATCAAGCTTCACTGGACTCTGCCGTCCTGCATAAGCAGTAGATATCGATTTGGGTAACGCCAATGCCGGTGAGAAGGTGACATAACGGTTTTAAGGTACTACCGGTGGTTACTACATCATCTACTATCGCAACATGAGACCCCAATTCTTGAATCGGGGTAGTAAAGCTAAACGCGCCAGACAGGTTATGTCGCCTTTGGGTTTTATGAAGTCCTTTTTGTGGAATGGTGGCACGTTGCCGACGAAATAACGATGGCCAATATTGCACGTGTAATTGTGTGGCGAGCTGGTCAGCGAGTCGATCACTTTGGTTGAAACCCCGCCATAGATAACGTTGCCAGTGCATCGGAACCGCGCATACGAGCGGGGCGGGATGAGCAATAACGGAGGCTAATTGCTGAGCCAGCGGTTGGGCAAGCCAAAATTGGCGGCGATATTTCAGTTGATGGATGTAGTCATTCAGCGGATGGCGGTAGTCTCCGATACAATAAAGCGCATGCCAAGGGGGTGGATGTGTAAGGCAGCGACCACATTCGCGCATCGGTACAACGGTGGTTAATCCGCAGCGTTGACAACGTGGCTGCGGAGTGAGTGCTAACTGACAAGCTGAGCACAGTGTCAGTGGTGTGCTGCAATCAAGCGATAAGCCACACTGGTGACAACATTGAGGCACTTGTCTTTTAATGTTTTTTTGCAACCAATTCGCTAACATAGTCATCACGTTTATCATCCGCATCGTCATAGTATGGGTGCATATCTCTTAAGTAAGGGATGAAAAAAGTTGGAGAGGTTGTGATATGTCTTCACCATTATATTGGCAAACGTTTGGTGCCGGCCCTGATGTGGTATTTCTCCATGGCTGGGGCATGAATGGTGCCATTTGGCAGCAAACCGCTGAACAATTGAGTACACATTTTCGTGTGCATATTGTCGATCTGCCTGGCTACGGGCACAGCCATGAGGTCAGTGCGGGAGATTTGTCTGCGATCGTTGGCAAGCTATTAGATCAAGCACCGCCGCGTGCGGTGTGGGTGGGGTGGTCGCTAGGTGGGCTGATTGCTTCTCATATGGCTGCAACCTATCCACAACGTGTCAGTCAATTAATTACCGTTGCCTCATCTCCTAAGTTTGCGGCGGAGCGCCCATGGCGAGGTATACAGCCTCAAGTCTTAGCCAGTTTTACTCAGCAGCTTCAAGACAACTTTGAAAAAACGATTGAACAGTTTATGGCGTTGCAGGTAATGGGGAGCCCATCGGCACGTGAGGATGTCAAAAGATTAAAGCAAGCCGTGCTCTCTCGGCCATTTCCTAATGAGCGTGCTCTGCATGAGGGTTTACAGTTGTTGGCTGAGTGCGATTTAAGACAACAACTGACGGCAATACAGCAGCCATTCTTGCGGATGTATGGTCGGTTAGATGGGTTAGTTCCTGTTAAAGTGGCTCAGGATCTTGATATGACGCTGCCTGACAGTTCGAGTGTGATTATGACTCAATCTGCCCATGCTCCCTTCATTACTGAGCCGCATGCGTTTTGTCAGGAAGTGAGCAACTTTATCACGCGTTCTCTGCCGAACGGCACGAACTGACAAATTATTTGCGCATTAATGCTTATTATTTTATCGGCTTGGCCGATACAAGTAATACCTCAATAGACTTAGAGGCTCTAGGTTTATTGAGTCGGGCGAAACTTGGAGGATATTGCCATGGTTGTGTCACCGACCAATGTCAGTGTGCCACTGATCGCCCCATCAGTGAATGTGCAAACAGAGCAAGTTGCGCGAGATAATCGTGCTAAGGAGCCTGTGAAAGCCACTGAAGAAATGGCTAGAGCAGCAGCTGAACGTAAGTTGAAAGAGGATGACAAACGTCGTCAGCAATCGGCTTGGGATCCGTCTGAGCATCCGGGGTACGACCATTCGCATGAAGAATCAGCGTATGAAAAGTCGGCTCACGATCCTCAGGTCAGTGACTTAGAGCGATTGTTCGAGTTGTTATCTTTGGCGTCTTACAGTGAAAGTCAGGGAAAAGGGTATGCGATGCGTTTCCGTCTTCCTCGGCGCATTATTGATGCGGTGATCTCTGAAGGAGAAATGGCGCATAGAAGAACTGTGATTAAGTTTCATTATGGTCACTCTATCGCTCCCAATACACCTTCTGAAGTGATAGCCATCTTGTAGCAGTCTTAAGAGGTCAGCCTCCTTAGATAAAGACGGCATATAAAAACCCCCACAGCGATGTGGGGGATTTTTTTATCGGTTAGCGTTTGGCTTTGGCAAATGCGGCCGCAAATGCCCCGCCCATGGCACCGTTCGTGTCCTCGGTTTTTTGCGAGGTACGCTTGGTTTTTGGTTTTGCCGCGGGTTGGGAAGTGTTATGACTGCGGCTAGCTCGATTATCTTGACCGGGTTCATCGGATAAACGCATGGATAAACCAATACGCTTACGTTGAATATCAACTTCCATTATTTTTACTTTGACGATATCACCCGCTTTGACCACTTCACGAGGGGCGGAGACAAAGCGATCCGTCAGCGCTGAAATATGTACCAAGCCATCTTGGTGGACACCAATATCGACAAAGGCGCCGAAATTCGCCACATTTGAGACGACGCCTTCTAGAATCATCCCAGGTTCAAGATCAGACACTTCGGTAATGCCATCGGCAAACGTTGCGGTTTTAAATTCAGGGCGAGGGTCTCGTCCTGGCTTATCCAATTCTTTAATGATATCGGTCACCGTAGGTACACCGAAGTTTTCATCGGTATAGTCTGAGGCTTGTAAACCACGTAAGAATTCCGTATTGCCAATCAGTGTTTGAATCTTCTGCTGATTTTTTTCTGCAATGGTTTTAACCACTGGGTAGGCTTCAGGGTGCACGGCCGACGCATCTAATGGGTTTTTACCATTCATGATCCGTAAGAAACCGGCACATTGTTCAAAGGCTTTGGGCCCTAAACGCGCGACTTTCTTCAGTTCAGTGCGTGCATTGAAACGGCCATTGTCATCACGGTATTTCACTATGTTGTCGGCCAATGTTGTCGATAAGCCAGCAACCCGCGTCAATAAGGCAGCGGACGCCATATTGAGATCGACGCCGACCGCATTCACACAGTCTTCGACCACCGCATCAAGACGTTTCGACAACCAAGACTGGCTCACATCGTGCTGGTATTGACCGACACCGATCGATTTAGGATCAATTTTTACCAGTTCAGCCAGTGGGTCTTGTAGGCGGCGAGCGATAGACACCGCGCCACGCAGTGAGACATCCATATTAGGAAACTCGTTGGCCGCCAACTCTGATGCTGAGTATACCGAGGCTCCGGCTTCACTGACCGTGATTTTCTGGACATTGAGATGTGCGCGTTTGATTAAGTCAGCCGCAAACGCATCGGTTTCGCGTGATGCGGTGCCATTGCCAATTGCGATTAAGTCCACATCATGACGTTTGATAAGCTCTGTCACCGAGTGCATGGCTTTATCGTATTGCTTTTGTGGCTGATGCGGGTAAATCGTATCGGTTGCCAGTACTTTACCTGTGGCGTCAACCACAGCAACTTTACATCCGGTACGTAATCCAGGATCTAACCCGAGCGTCGCCTTAGGGCCTGCGGGAGCGGCCATCAGCAAATCTTTTAAGTTGGTGGCGAAAACATCAATAGCTTCGATTTCCGCCCGTTCTTTCATCGCGCCCATCAACTCAGTTTCCATGTGCATGGCAATCTTAATGCGCCATGCCCAACTAATGACTTGCTTACGCCATGCATCCGCAGGCGCATTATTGAGATGAATGCGATAGTGATTGGTAATGAGCTCTTCACAGTGTGATTGGCGGACTGAATCTTCTTGACCCGGATCGGCATTCATACTTAATGATAGAAACCCTTCATTTCGACCGCGCAACATAGCTAGAGCTCGATGTGATGGAACTTTAGCGATGGCTTCATTGTGCTCGAAATAATCTTTAAATTTTTCTCCAGCCACTTCTTTACCAGCAATCACTCGGGAAACCAACTCAGCGTTGCGATTGAGGTAGTGACGAATTTTTTCCAGTAGATCGGCGTCTTCTGCAATACGTTCCATCATAATAGAACGTGCACCATCTAGCGCGGCTTTGGTGTCGTCAATCTTATGTTCAGGATTAAGGTAACGCTGCGCTTCGCTGTCTGGATCCGTATCTGGTGTTTGCCATAGGGTTAGAGCAAGAGGCTCTAAGCCAGCTTCGATAGCAATTTGACCTTTGGTGCGACGTTTTGGCTTGTAGGGTAAATAAAGGTCTTCGAGACGCGTCTTACTATCTGCGGTTTGAATGGCTTCGGTTAATTCTGGCGTCAACTTACCTTGATCATCAATGGATTTAAGAATCGTTTGGCGACGCTCGTCCAATTCACGCAAATACGTTAGACGACTATCCAAGTTACGTAGTTGGGTATCATCAAGACCGCCTGTCGCTTCTTTGCGATAACGTGCAATAAACGGAACGGTGTTACCGTCATCAATTAAGGTTACGGCTGCATTGACTTGCTCGGTGCGAACATTGAGTTCTTCGGCAATCAACTGACAGATAGCTTTGCTCATCCGTGTCACTCTTTATTTTTTGAAATTCAGCTCTATTTATGGGGGGGGTAAGCACGATTTTCTAGAGTAGACCGCTGACTTTCTATGATTTTGTGTAGTTAAACCCAATTTTTTTTGGTTTTGCTGTCACTGGAGCAACGTTTCCCTGCCAAATTGTCTTAACGAGGCGTCATTATATTCAGTTCAGTGAGCGTCACCGTTAACCCGTTGGGAACTGCATTGGCGATGTCTAAATGCCCGCCGTGTATTTCCGCGACTTGCTTTACGATGGCTAAGCCTAAACCAAACCCCTGCTTTGAACGATCAAGCCGTACTTTTCTTTCTACCATTGAATGGAGCGCTTGTTCATTGACCCCATGACCTTGGTCGGTAACAGAGATGGCTATCGTTTGGCCATCGCTCGTTAATTGAACGATTATCTCTCCTTCGCTATGCGCTGGTTTGCCATATTTCAGAGAGTTTTCAATTAGGTTGAGTAGCGCACTTTGCAACAAGGTTTCATCGACGTCACATTGAGCCGATACCACGTCGGTTTCAAACGCGATGGATTGGCCTTGATTAAACACCATTGGCGCATGTTTTTGACAGAGACTTCGGCAAAACTCAACGATATCCACTTCGGTCCAGTAGGTATTCGACACGGTGCTATTTTGTATTTTGGCATAATGGAGCATTTGTTCGGTTAAACGCGTCATTAAGGCAATGTTTTGCTCCAGCCCCGCGAGTTCCTCAGGTTGCGCGCCGCGGTGATACATATCGAGCTGCATTTTCATTTCGGCGAGCGGAGTTCTCAGTTGATGAGAAAGGTCGGAATTAAAGTTGTGGCTGATCTCGATACTTTTTTGCAGCCTTGCCATCAGGTTGTTGAGAGATTGAACCAGCGCTTCAACTTCGGGCGGGACGTTGGTATCAATCGGATTTAAGTTAGTTTCTGAGCGCAAGCGAATTTCTTGCTGAAGTTGATTAAGAGGTTTGAGTCCTTTACGTACAATGAAGGCGACCAAGATGAGCGTCCCAATACAGGTGAATAAAGCGACCAAAATGATTTGTTGCTTTAATCCCGATAGGGTCGCATGTCGTCCTTGCTTCGATTCCGCAATCACAATAATCGCATCGCCTATGGTTGTGCGAGCGGTATATTGAGCCGCGCGCAGCTCTGTCCCTGAGTAGACCGTATTGTAGAGTACGATGGATTGTTCTTTTAGGTTAGGGGCGAGAGGCAACCCTTCGAATCCCGCCAGAAGAGCGCCATTCGGGGCAATGATGCGGTAGAAAATTTTCTCACTTCTGACATCACTTAAAGTGTCGATGGAGAAGTAATCCATATCGAGATGTATTTTATTATCTTTGACGACGAGTTTGTCATCGATTTTTTTGGTGACGGCAATCAGCATATTGTCGTAAAGACGTTCCGATTTTTCTTCCAATACCCAAGTGTTGATAAAAAAGATGAATAACGTGAGTAAGATAAGCGCACTGGCGATCGCAAAATATAAACGCTGTGAGAGCGATTGCAGATTAATCACTGTTCGGTTTTCCCAGCATATAACCCAATCCTCTGACGGTGCGAATATTAAGATCGGGCATAAATTTTTTGCGAAGACGCGAGATATAGGTCTCGATGGCTGTTTCGCTGAGTTCATCCTCAAACGAGGAGATATGTTGGACAATTTGTGGCTTGCTCACCACGCGCTCCACATTCGCGAGTAAATATTCCAACACGGAAATCTCACGGCGATGCAGCACGACATCTTGACCATAGAACGTAATTTTTTTACTGGTGATGTCAAAGGTCAGTTGACCATGTTCGATAACGTTACTGACCCGTGATGTCACCCGTCGCAACAATGCATGGACTCTCGCCACCACTTCTTCTGGCTCAAAAGGTTTACACAGATAATCATCTGCGCCTTCATTTAACCCTAAAATTCGCTCCTCGAGCGTCGCGCGCGCTGAAATAATTAAGACCGGCAGATTCCTTTTCGTCTGGCGAAACTCGCGAAGGATGTGTAGCCCATCACAGTCTGGTAGTCCTAAATCGAGCAATAGGAGATCAAACTGCTGTGTTTGGATGGCATGCAACGCTTGTTCACCAGAATGAAACAAATCGACTGCAAACCCTTTACTTGAAAGGATTTTTTTTAAACCTTCAGCGATAACAACACTGTCTTCGACGATTAATATGCGCATGACTTACTTCAAAAAATTGATTTAAAAACGCGAGCCTGTCATCGGTGCAAGGTTAATGACAGGGAGTATGGTTAGGGTACAAATTGTAAACAAAAAGTTAATACAAATATAATTAAAACTAAGGAATGGTAAAATGAATACGCTTAACAAGACAATGCTAAGGCTCTCAGCTGTGACAGGGCTAACACTCTCTATGCTACTCCCGCACACCGCGCTTGCGGATAATTACCCCAAAAAACCAGTGAATGTTGTCGTCGGTTTTGGTGTTGGTGGAAGCGCTGACCGTATGACGCGAACTATGTCGACCTATTTAGCCGAAGAGTTAGGTCAACCGGTTAAGATCATTAACAAAAAAGGGGCTGGAACACAGATTGCGGCGAATTATGTACTGAATCGTCGTGATGATGGTTATACCGTCTTTGCCTCTACGTTTGCACCTTATATGTCTAATACTATTTTAAAAGGTAACGCGAGTTATACCATCAATGACTTCTCTTATATTAACTTTCAATGGTTTGACTTTGAGTTGATCGCAGTGAATAAAGACAGTGCTTACAAAGATTTGCCAAGCCTATTAAAGGCGATTAAGGAAAAACCCAAGTCCATTAAAGCCGCTGTTGTACAAGGCGCCGGGGGGCATCTGATGACCAAACTGCTGCTTAATAACTATGGCATCCCACAAGAAAATCTTAACCTTGTTACCTTCAATAGTGGGGGTAAAGCTCGCTCTGCGGTCGCTGGCGGACAGGTGGATTTCACCATTATAAGCGCGCAGGGCAGTGAAGGGATTCGAGAGTTTATCCGACCACTTGCTGTGGTTCGCGATAAGCGCAGCGAGCGTTGGGATGCGCCAACCGTCAATGATGCTCTTAAACCATTAGACTTTACGGTTCCTGTGTTAACTGGCTCGATGCGAGGCTTTGCGGTCACTCATGCTTTCAAGGAAAAATACCCAGAACGCTACGCCAAATTGACGCACGTATTCGAAAATACGCTAGCTCGGCATGATGTACAAAAGTTACTGAAATCGAATGAGATTGGTGGTGTATGGGTCGGTCCTGAACGCTCTAAAGAATTGATGAAAGAGAATTACGAGACCTTCAAAAAATACAAATATCTACTCAACTAACCCTTTCTATCGCTGACTAGTGCGGCACGAGGCTAGTCAGCAATTTCAGATTTTTGGAGTTCTTTATGAGATTGTTCAATCAACGATCGGCCGACGCCTGCGTGGTTATCGTATTGGCCTTGTTTGTGTGTTGGTACTCTTGGGATGCTTATCAAGCGTCGCCTGCCATTGAAAACCTGATTCTAATTGCGCCAGTCGCACTGATTGCGCTTACCTTGTGTGTTATCGAGCTGATTCGCCAAGTAATTGCTAAGCCCGAGGTTGTCATCCAAGAGGATGCCGTGCCGAAGGAGCAACATAGCATCAAATCCGAACTGCCGATTATTGGTTTGTTTACGGTGTATGTGTTGTCTTTGGAAACCATTGGGTTTGATATCGCAACAGCATTATTTGTGGGGTTGTTCCTGTGGGTACAAAAGGAACGCCGTGTAGTGTGGTTGATTGGTTATAGCGTTGCGTTTGCCCTGTTGATGTCGACATTTTTCGCGCAGATGCTGCCATATCCAATGCCAATGACTTTACTTCCCACTGAGTACTAGGAGAACAGAATGTTAGATTTTTCCGCAATTACTGCCGGAGCTGATTTGCTTTTCTCTTCGGTAGGACCTTGGCTGTACGTCTTCCCCGGCATTATTATTGGTTTGGTGTTTGGTGCGATTCCTGGCTTACAGATTTCGATGGCGATGGCGATATTTTTGCCTGCTACTCTCTACATGAGCTTTTTAGAAGCGATGTTGTTTTTAACGGCCATTTTTACTGGTGGCTCTTTTGGCAGCGGGATTCCTGCGATTTTAATGAATATACCGGGCACCTCGTCTGCCATCGCGACCGCTTTTGATGGTTACCCGATGGCAAGGAAAGGCGAGCACAATAAGGCACTGGGTATCGCTCTAGGGTCTTCGTGTTTCGGTGTGCTGTTTGGCTACATTATTCTGTTCTTACTCATTCAACCGATTTCGGGACTCGTCTTGAAATTAGGCCCATCTGAAATGCTGATGGTCATTTTTTGGGGAATAACACTGATTGCGAGCCTGAAGGGCGACGCTATGCTCAAGGGGTTGATCTCTGGGATGGTGGGGTTGCTTATTGGAACCATCGGCTTTAGTGAAGTTGGAGTGGCTCGAGGAACGTTAGGCAATGAATATTTGCTCGATGGTGTGCCAGTCATTCCCGCGATGATGGGGATGTTTGCCGCTTCTGAGCTGTTTAAACTTGTCAATACCAACTATTTGGTCGCCGATGAATCAGCGCGTAAAGTGAGTATTCGAGAGATTCTTGGCGGAGTAAAACATGCGTTTAAGCATCCGAAAGTGATGTTACGAGGCAGTTTGATTGGAGTGTTTGTCGGAGCTGTCCCAGGGGTGGGTTCATCGGTTTCGAACCTTTTGTCTTATATTGAAACGAAGCGTCGAGACAAGGATCCGGAAAGTTATGGGAAAGGCAATCCTAAAGGCGTGGTTGCTGCCGAGTCCGCCAACTCAACCTCTGAAGCAGGCTCGATGGCTACGCTGCTGGCGTTAGGTATTCCCGGTGGCGGTGCCACAGCGGTGATGCTCGCAGCCTTCGCGATGCATAATATTACGGGTGGGCCCCAATTTATTCGTGAACAGACTGATATCGTTTATGCCATCATTCTGGCGAACTTTGGGCAGGTGGTTTTACTCATCGCACTTGGATTGATGTTTATTCCGTTATTAGCGAATGTGGTAAAAGTGCCAATGAACATTCTCATCCCATCGGTACTGTCGATGGCCGTGTTTGGTTCGTTTGGTTTAACGGGAAATATTTCTGGCCCTATTGCGGTGCTTGTTTTCGCGATTGTCGGCTGGGTGTTTACTCATCTTAATTATTCTGTCCCTGCTGCTGTGATTGGCATTTTATTAGGGGGAATGGCGGAGAGTAATTTTCTTCACACCTATCAGATCAGTGGCGGTGAAATCAGTTATATTTTTGAACGACCAATTACGCTACTGATTATCGGCTTGTTATTACTGTCACTGTTTGGCTCAAAAGTGACAGGACTGCTCAATAAGCGTGCAGTGAAAACAATCAATTAGTCCACCTTGCAAGTGGTCTGTATCGTGACTTACTGCCAACGCCTTTCCAGATGGAAAGGCGTTTTTATTTGTCGACGCTAATAGGGTGTTACGACTGGTTAAATCCACGCAGAAAACACGCTAGTGAGTTGTGATGATGAAGGCCTTAGGTTCACTCTTTGTAACGATTGACGTCTTGGTCTCAAAAAATGAGTCCTGATAAGGTTTTATCGAACGTTTCCTTTTATCATGACTAGAAATACCCTCATAAAAACGCTATTTTCGACGCTTCCATATCGTAATAACTATTGTGGAGTAGTGCAGTGAAAACAAAGCTGATTACGCGAGAAGGCTACCAACAGCTCAAAGAGGAGCATGATTACCTGTGGAATGAACGTCGCCCAGAAGTCACCAAAATTGTCACTTGGGCTGCGAGCTTAGGGGATCGCTCTGAAAACGCGGATTATACTTTTAATAAACGTTTATTACGGCAAATTGATCGCCGCGTGCGTTACTTGCGCAAGTTGCTACCTGAATTAACCATTGTCGATTATTCACCGCAACAAGATGGCAAAGTGTTCTTTGGCGCATGGGTTGAAATTGAGAATGAAGAAGGGGAAACCAAGCGCTTTCGAATTGTGGGCCCTGAAGAAATCTATGGTGATAAAAAAGACTATATCTCGATTGATTCGCCGATGGCGCGAGCGCTTTTGAAGCGAGAAGTTGATGATGATATAGAAGTCGTGACGCCATTAGGTAAGAAAACATGGTTTATTAATCGTATCGACTATGGCTCAAGTTCATCCTAGCGTTACTATGACGAGCTTGGCGACATGCGAGAATCGCGGATGGGGTCATGCAGGGGTTTGTATTTTAAGAAACAAACGTTAACAATTGTTTATTACCCTGCATTGCGCTTGGTGATACATTGATGCTAATAGAAAAAGAGATTGGCGTGAGTCAATGAGGGATGTCATGCAAGAAAGTTATAAAGTTCTAGTGGTTGATGATGACGCGCGTCTGCGCTCTTTGTTAGAACGTTACCTCTCCGAGCAAGGGTTTCAAGTTCGCAGTGTTGCCAATGGTGAACAGATGGATCGCCTGTTAACTCGGGAAAACTTTCACCTAATGGTGTTGGATTTGATGTTACCGGGGGAGGACGGACTCTCGATTTGTCGCCGCCTACGTAACGCCAACAATATGTTGCCGATTTTAATGCTAACGGCAAAAGGTGACGAGATTGATCGCATCGTTGGTCTGGAAGTCGGGGCTGATGATTATCTCCCTAAGCCATTTAATCCACGTGAATTATTGGCTCGGATCAAAGCGGTATTACGACGCCAAGTGATTGAAGCGCCGGGCGCGCCAAGCGCCGCCGAGTCGATGGTTGAATTCGGTGAGTTTCGCTTGAACTTGGGAACGCGGGAAATGTACCGTAATGATGAGCCGATGCCGCTGACCTCTGGTGAGTTTGCGGTGTTGAAAGCATTAGTATTAAACGCCCGAGAACCTCTATCGCGTGATAAGTTAATGAATATGGCTCGTGGTCGCGAGTATTCAGCAATGGAACGTTCTATTGATGTGCAGATCTCGCGTTTACGCCGCATGTTGGAAGAAGATCCAAGCAAACCACGTTATATTCAAACAGTTTGGGGCTTAGGCTATGTCTTCGTTCCGGATGGCAAATTAAAATAATCGGTTACGACGAACAGTGTGTCAGCACTGTTCGTATTTTTTGATCAGCTATTAAAGAGTACTTATGCGCATTAAAATTCGCAGTACCTTCACCCAGTCTATTCTTCTTTTTCTCTCGTTATTGATTGCTAGTCAGCTTTATTCATTTTATGCGGTATTTAATTATGCCCTCATGCCTAGTTTGCAGCAGTTTAATAAGATTCTGGGGCACGAAATCAACCTCATGTTGGATGATTCAATACGCAATAACCACATTGCACTAGACGCGCCTCAGCGGCAAAGGGTGTTGGAACAGTTAGGCGTCACCATTCATTCTGATCATAGCCCTGCTGCTCAAGAGTTTCAGCGAGGGGTGAGTATTGATTTGATGAGTGATGAGATGACTCAGGATTTAGGTTCGCCCACAGAAGTTCGCATGGCTTTAGGTAAAGAAAGTTACGTCTTATGGATTCGCATTGCCGAATTGCCTGGCCAGTTGATTCGCATTCCTTTATCGGAGCTGCAAGAAAAAGATTTTGCGCCTTTGTTTCGTAACAGCATCATTATGGCCTTTTTAATTGTGGCGGGTGGCTGGCTCTTCATTCGTCTACAGAATCGACCGTTATTGGCATTAGAGAAAGCGGCAAAAAGAGTGGGACAAGGGGAGTTTCCCGCGGCATTGCCAGAGAAAGGAGCGACCGAAATTCGTTCGGTGACCCGCTCTTTTAATCAAATGTCGCGAGGGATTCAAGCGCTTGAAGAAGATCGTGCTTTGTTAATGGCAGGCATTAGTCATGATTTAAGAACCCCGTTAACTCGGATTCGGTTAGCGACCGAGATGATGTCCCCCGAAGACAGCTATCTGGCCGAAGGCATTATTAGTGATACCGAAGAATGTAATGAAATCATCAGTCAGTTTATGGATTACTTGAAGCCGATTAATGTGGATTCGTTTGAGGCGGTGAATTTAAATGATATTGCCAATGACATTGCAACAGCAGAAGCGTTTGCGGGCGAAAATAAGGTCGAATGGTCACTCAATGACACCATATTGAACGCGCGAGGGAATCCGATTGGGATTAAGCGAGCGGTGACCAACTTAGTGGTGAACGCATATCGCTATGGTAATGGCTGGGTTCGCTTATCGTCGGGCATGACCGCCGATTGTAAAATGGTGTGGCTGACGGTTGAAGATGATGGTCTCGGTATTCCGGCCGAGCAAGTCGCCACCTTGTTTGAACCATTTACGCGCGGTGATAGAGCCCGAGGTAGCGAAGGCACCGGGTTAGGACTGGCGATCGTCAAGCGAATTGTTACTCAGCACCAAGGCGCGGTGGCAATGACGAACCGCAGTACTGGCGGGCTAAAAGTACAAATTAGTTTTCCTGTTGCAACCAAAACGGGAAGCTAAGCTTCCCGTGATGTTATCAGTCGACTCAGCACGCTTAGGCGTCTTCTTCATTGTGGTGGACCGGTAAAATAAGGTTCATCACAATGGCCGTAATCCCACCGGCCGCAATGCCTGTAGAGAAGAGGTTTTTCACAAACTCAGGCATGAATTGCAAAATTTCTGGCTTCTGAGCGATACCTAATCCCATAGAGAATGATAGCGCCATAATTAAAACTGCGCGACGATCTAGCTCGACACGCGAAATAATGCGCACCCCTGCCGCGGCAATCGTACCGAACATGACAATGGTTGCCCCGCCTAATACCGGCTCTGGAATCATTTGTACGAAGTTCGCAACCCCAGGGAACAAACCTAGCACGACCAGCATGGCAGCAATGAAGTAACCGACATAGCGACTCGCCACCCCCGTTAGCATAATAATGCCATTGTTTTGACTGAAGGTTGAATTGGGAAAGCTATTTAAAAAGGCCGCCAATGCTGAGTTAATGCCGTCCGCGAGTACCCCACCTTTAATACGCTGCATATAAATTGGACCCTTGACCGGCTCGCCAGAGACTTCAGAGGTTGCGGTAATATCGCCAATTGCTTCGAGAGCAGTAATGAAGAAGATTAACACTAAGGGTATAAACAGCGACCAATCAAAGCTTAATCCAAATTGCATTGGAATTGGCAGGGCAATCCAATGACTACTCGATTTAGCTGTGGTATCGACCATGCCCATCATGTAAGCCATAACATAGCCGACCAGCATCGCAATCACGATTGAGGACACGCGGATATATGGGTTACGAGATCGGTTTAATAAGACGATTAAGCCTAATACCACACCCGCAAGCGCGAGGTTGGATAAACTGCCAAAGCTATGATTACTGATGGCTGCATAACCGCCGCCCATAGAAATCAATCCAACTTGGATAAGGGTCAGGCCAATCAATGTCACCACAATCCCCGACACGAGCGGGGTGATGATTTTTTGTGCGTATTGTAATACGCGAGACAGGAAGATTTCGGCAAGTGAGGCAACTAAAATGGTTCCAAAAATAGCGGACATCATAGTGGGGACATCAGCGCCTCCAGCTTTCAATGACATACCGGCGCCGATAATCGGGCCGAGGAAGTTAAAGCTGGTTCCTTGAATCGAGAGTAATCCAGAACCTATCGGCCCAATCGTACGAATTTGGATAAAGGATGATACGCCGGAAGCGAATAACGACATACTGATGATGATGTTCGTTTGTTCTGCGGGCACTCCGAGTGACTGACAAATAATCAGTGAGGGGGTGATTACGGCAACAAACATCGCCAATAAGTGCTGAATAGCCGCAAATAAGGTTTGGGGAAGTGGCGGCTTATCATTCAGTTGATAGACCAACTCAGTTTTTCGTGGGGTGGTTTTCGTTGTCATAATTTCTAGGTGTCCTACCGGTCATAGTGATCACTTTGCTTACGCTGAATGGGGAAGCAAAGTCGAGCAGGCACGGTCTCTGTGATTGCTGTTAGTCAGAGCCTGCTCGAGATTGGTCTTTGGTGACATTGTTACCAAATAAGGGCGAGATTATAGAGCCTTTAGCTACAAAAGCAAACGATTGCTAACCGAGATAAGGAGGGAAGTGTTATTGAAGAGCAATCTCAAGCCTGAAAAATATAAAGGGAATCGCACCCCTCATATTTTTCATTGAGTGACTTAATCGAAATGATATTTGCCGTTGGTACTTTTTTTGACTGAGCCAGTTAAAGATACTGCTGGGAAAAGCAGGGCGCGCACATACAAGCAATAGCTCAAGAGTGCCATTGCAGCTAAGAGGCCAGCGACAATCCCTAAGGATAGTGAAATGGCATGTTGCTGCATGGTCATCACTGTCATCACAATAAATAACAAGCCAAAGGTCAAAAAGTTAGTAAAAGCATGTAAGCGCAGTCGCCACATCCCTATACCATTAATAATGGGGAAAAGTAAGCCGATACAGCCAGTGAAAAACCACTCGAGTGGGCCGCTTTGCTGTTGAATTTCGGCGACAAAATAATGTGCGAGCCACATCATTGGCAGAGTTAATAAGAATACCAAGCTCACTAATGTCTGGTGGGATTTACGGTGTTCTGTCACGCGCTCAGGAGAGGGCACCGAAGCAATCAGAAACGCTAAGCGGTGCTCTTTATCCACGCTCGACCGGTACTGGGCAAAAATTTTCTGTTTGCTCTCGCCCTTGGCGATACGTTGTTTGATCTCATTGATGAGTGTGGGCGTATTCATGGCATCCTCAAATAGTGTATTCCGCGTTCATTGTACGCACTTCATCGCCTCACCCCATCAGAATTTCATCAATTTCGTTAAAATATAATCACTAAGCATGAGAGTAATGCTCACGGCTGCCTAGCCAACGGTCGATAATAGCCTGAGCGTTTTGCGGGTATTGGTCATGAATATAACGAGCAATACGTTGAACTTCGGGGATAAGCGGTTGATCTCGTAATAAGTCGGCAATTTTAAAATCGGCAATGCCTGTTTGTTTGGTGCCAAGTAACTCCCCAGGGCCGCGAATGTCTAAATCTCGCTGGGCAATCACAAAGCCATCGTTACTTTCTCGCAATACCGCTAGGCGTTTTTGCGCCGTTTTTGATAGCGGAGCATGGTAGAGCAACACACAGTGACTGGCGACTGAGCCACGGCCGACACGGCCACGCAACTGGTGTAACTGTGCTAGGCCTAGACGCTCTGGGTTCTCAATAATCATTAAGCTTGCATTGGGAACATCCACACCCACTTCAATCACGGTGGTAGCCACCAACAGGTTCAGCTCGTTATTTTTAAACGCATGCATAACGGCTTGTTTTTCAGCTGCCTTCATCCGGCCGTGCACCAAACCTATTTTGACATCCGGCAGAACGGTTTGCAGTTCTTCGGCTATATCCGCCGCCGCTTGGGCTTCTAATACTTCTGATTCATCAATTAAGGTACAGACCCAGTACGCTTGTTTCCCTTCGGTGAAACAGGCGTGACGGACACGCTCGATAATGGTGTCGCGTTTGGTATCAGGAATGGCCACGGTTTGTATTGGTGTACGCCCTGGTGGCAGCTCATCGATAACCGAGGTTTCGAGATCCGCATAAGCGGTCATGGCGAGTGTGCGTGGAATCGGAGTGGCTGTCATGATCAACTGGTGCGGAAACGCGCCTTGCTGAATGCCTTTTTCACGCAGCTCTAAACGCTGGTGGACACCAAAGCGGTGTTGCTCATCAATAATCACTAACGCGAGATTATGAAATTTCACATGCTCTTGGAACAGAGCATGCGTTCCTACCACCATTTGCGCTTCACCACTGGCAATACGCGCTAGTTCGGTTTCTCGCGTTTTGCCTTTGAGCTTACCTGCCAGCCACCCGACTTGGATATTCATTGATTCAAACCAACCCGCAAAATTTAGCGCATGTTGCTCGGCCAGTAATTCGGTGGGGGCCATGAGGGCAACTTGATAGCCACTGGCGATCGCATGCACGGCGGCTAATGCGGCCACGAGGGTTTTTCCTGAGCCAACATCGCCTTGTACTAAGCGCATCATCGGGTAGGGCTGGGCTAAATCGGCCTCAATTTCGGTTACGACACGATCTTGCGCATTAGTCGGGGTAAAGGGTAGCTGATTTAATAGGGCTGCTTTCCATTCCACCGAGGAGGGGATCGGCAAGGCTTTATCTTGCTGGCCTTGGCTGCGTACTGCGAGCATAGAAAGGTTTTGCGCCAACAATTCTTCCATAATTAAGCGAATTTGCGCAGGGTGACGGCCGTCATCAAATAAGGAAATATCAATGTCAGTCGCGGGACGATGAATAATATGCAGGGCTTGTCCCATGGTCATTTGATGATCGTATAACCCAGAGGGCAATAATTCTTGTACCGCTGCCTTGTCTAGTAGAGCTAGGGCTTGGTCAGTTAAATTACGCAGTATGGCTTGGCGTAAACCATCAGTGGTTGGGTAGACGGGGGTAAGATTGGGCTCAACATCAGGCTGTGTTGCCGGGGTAAAAAACTTGTAGTCAGGATGGACGATTTCGAGGCCATATTGCCCGCGTTTGATTTCCCCATAGGCGTATACCATGCGATCATCGGTAAAGGTGTTTTTCATCCCCGCGTTGAAGTTAAAAAAGCGTAGTGTGATTGAACCGTTACCATCACTGAGTTTGACCGTTAACATTTTGCGGCGGCCAAAAGTCGTATCGACTCCCGTTACTTTCCCTTGCACGGCCACCCAGATACCAGGATGCAACTTGGCGATTGGGTAGATACGTGTTCTATCTTCGTAACGCAGCGGTAAGTGGAACAGGAGATCTTGCACTGTCACTAAGCCCACTTTTTCTAGTTTTTCAGCGATTTTAGCGCCAACACCAGATAAAGAGGTGAGAGGAACAGTAGAAAGTAATTGAGACATATCATCGAGCTCTTGACGCGTACACTGTCATTTATTCAAACACCAGACTGTGTTTTTGTACAGCAAAAAAACCGCGCTATTCACGATAAATAGTGCGGTTTAGAGGCTTTTCTCGAATTTTGCGTAACGATTAGGCGCGTTGCATCTCTTGCCACCATGCTGGTTCTGCAATAATTTGGCCTTCATCGTCTAACGGTGGGTAAGGCAGACCTTTACGTTTTGCGACTTTGGCGAGCACAGGGTGACCTCGTTCGAATAACACACGTTGGATAGTTTCTTGTGGTAACGGGCTTTCGCTTCTGTCATACATGCCAGCAATCTGACGTTGGCGTTGTGCTTCATACAAAATTAATGCACTGGCGACCGAAACATTGAGAGACTGCACCATACCGACCATTGGAATCACAATATCTTGATCCGCAAGCGCAAGCGCCTCGGCACTGATACCGGTTTTTTCACTACCAAGAATAATGGCGGTGGGCTGAGTGTAATCGACATCGCGAAAGTCGACTGCCGTCTCGGAAAGGTGGGTCAACAAGATCTGCATTCCTTGGTTTTTGAGCTCACTGACTGCGGCTTGGATAGTATCGTGAGTCTCGACTTCGACCCAGTTGCGCGCACCTGCTGAGGTGTGAGCAAGGGTTTTCATCTGCTTATTGGGCCATACCGCGTGAATACGATGTAAACCAGTGGCATCGGCACTACGTATGATCGCAGAGACATTATTGGGCTTGTGAACTTCTTCTAAGCACAGGGTAAGATCGGTTTGGCGTGCACGCAGCACTGTTTGAATTCGGGCGTAACGTTCTGGGTTCATAACACTGGCGTTCCTGATGGAGCGTTCCCTGCTGAGCGCAGGGAACCGGAGACGGATTAATGCTTTTTACGTCTGACTTTGAGGGCATTTGGCATCGAGCGAATACGGCGCATGATGTTCGCTAAATGAACGCGATTCTGCGTGGTTAGAAGAATGGTCACGGTATAAAGTCTACCATCGCGTTCTTCTGTCGATAAGCCTTGAATGTTGGAGCCTGTTTGTGAAATGACGTTGGTCAGTTCAGCCAGTACTCCTTGTCGATTAAGAATATCGACGGTCAATTCTGCAATAAATTCTTGCTCATAATCGTTGCTCCACTCAACGGCCATGTATTTCTCTGGCTCACGTTGATAGCCGCGAATATTTGGACAAGTTTCACGGTGTACAACAAGGCCTCGGCCTGGCGACACATGAGCGATGATCGAATCATCAGGGATAGGGTGACAACATTTAGCAAAGGTCAGTAAAATCCCTTCTGCACCACGGATTGGCATCTTACGTTTTGAGGTGACGGCGTTTTTATCGACCGTGTGATTGGCCAATTCTTCGGTATCACCCAACAAACGACGAGCAATGACAATACTCATCAACTCACCCAAACCAATCGAGGCCAGCATATCGTCAATCGAGGCGACTTTCAGTCCGGAGAGGACTTGCGCGATAGTGTCTTCATTGATGTCACTCAACGAGTATTCACCGAGGGCGTGATTTAACAAACGACGACCCAGCATCACGGAATCTTCACGACGCATGGTTTTGAGGACTTGACGAATTTTGGTGCGAGCTCGCGACGTGACGACATAGTTGAGCCATGCCGCATTAGGTCGGGCTCCTGGCGCGTTGATGACTTCGACCGCTTGGCCACTTTTCAATGGTTTACTCAGTGGGTAAGGCAGCCTATCAACACGGGCCCCTACGCAAGAGTTACCAATATCAGTGTGCACCGCATAGGCAAAATCGACCGCAGTTGCGCCAACCGGCAATTCCACGATGCGACCTTTTGGCGTAAAGATAAAGATTTCATCAGGGAACAGATCAGATTTAACGTTCTCAATAAACTCAAAGGAGTTACCTGCGCTTTGTTGCAGCTCTAATAAGCTTTGCATCCAGCGTTGCGCTTTAATCTGTGCGGTGGTTCCACCGCGTTCGCCATCGGATTTATATGACCAATGTGCCGCGACACCTTTGTCAGCCATTTGATCCATATCCTCGGTACGAATTTGTACTTCGACCGGCACACCGTGTGGGCCAACCATGGAGGTATGAATGGATTGATAACCGTTGGCTTTAGGGACCGCAATGTAATCTTTCATGCGGCCTGGGCGTGGTTTATAAAGGCTATGAACTTGGCCAAGTGCGCGATAACAAGTGTCGGCCGTATCAACAATCACCCGGAAAGCGTAGATATCCATAATGGTATGGAAGCGCTGTTCCTTGGTTTTCATCTTGTTATAGATGGAGTACAAATTCTTTTCACGCCCCACGACACGTGCATGCAGACCCGATTCTTCAATTCGGCCTTCAATTTCATCGTGGATACGTTGGATCATTTCTTTGCGATTACCACGCGCCGCTTTCACCACACGTTTAATCACGCGATAGCGGTTCGGATACAACGCTTCAAAGCCAAGCTCTTCGAGTTCGGTTTTGATGTTATGAATACCTAAGCGGTGGGCGAGGGGAGCATAGATTTCGAGGGTTTCTCTGGCAATACGACGACGTTTATCAGGACGCAATGCTCCTAGCGTACGCATGTTGTGAGTACGGTCGGACAATTTAATTAAAATGACGCGAATATCCTGAACCATCGCCAGTATCATTTTACGAAAGTTTTCCGCTTGTGCTTCTTTGCGATCGCGAAATTTTAACTTATCGAGTTTTGATACTCCATCAACGAGCTCGGCGACAGCATGTCCAAACTCACCTTCGAGTTCTTCTTTACTGACGTCAGTATCTTCGATGACATCATGCAACAGCGCCGCTTGCAGTGTCTCCAAATCCAAACGCATTTCTGCGAGGAGTCGTGCCACAGCAACCGGGTGGATGATGTATGGTTCTCCGCTTGAGCGGTTTTGCCCTTCGTGGGCATCTCTTGCTACCTGATAAGAGCGACGCAGAGCCTCAACTTGAGGCTCTGTCAGATACTCTTGGGCAACATCCTTGAGACTATCAAATAGATACAAATTTCAGGCCCGAGTGTTAATTGATGCCGTACAGAATTAACGGTTGTGAACGATGCTGCTTACAGCGGCCAATTCTGCTGCTTCTTGTTCTTGCTGCTCTTGGCGTTCACGTGCATCAAGCACGTCTTTAGTGATAAGGCCTTCTTCAATCTCACGTAGAGAAATAACGGTTGGCTTATCGTTTTCTTCTGGCACTAATGAATCTTTGCCGCCAGTTTGAATTTGACGTGCGCGGCGGGCCGCAATAAGAACTAAGTCGAAACGGTTACCAACTTTTTCAACAGCGTCTTGAACAGTTACGCGTGCCATGGGAACTCCAAATATATAGTTAACTAAAATATTGAATGACGAGAAAGTATACAGTCTTAACTCACGATATACTAGCATCACACAGTGTGTATTTTTAATGGGAACTCAACAAAAATGTTTAGTCCGCCAAAAGAGCAGCAAACATAGCACTATATTTAGCAGCTTGTTTATCTTGCTTCAATCTTTCCGCGCGTAGAATGGCTTTAAAATCCATAATAGCGAGGTCAAAGTCATCGTTTACAATGACATAGTCATACTCATCATAGTGTGAAATCTCAGCTTGAGCTTTACTCATGCGAGCACTAATGATGTCTTGGCTATCTTGGCCGCGTGCGGTTAGGCGACGTTGCAATTCTTCTCGCGATGGCGGCAGAATAAAGAGGCTTTTTGCTTGCGGCATTTGCTGACGAATTTGGCGAGCACCTTGCCAGTCGATATCTAAAAAGACGTCGACCCCTTGCTCTAAGGTGTCTTCAATCCAAACGCGTGATGTCCCGTAGTAATTGCCAAATACTTCGGCGTATTCTAAGAATTCACCTTTAGCAATTAACGATTCAAAATGTTCTTTTTCTACAAAGTGATAATGTTTGCCATCTTGCTCGCCAGGTCGCTTATCACGTGTGGTATGTGATACAGAAACTTTCATTGCATAAGTTGGGTTACGCTCCAACAAAGCGGCAATTAAACTCGATTTACCAGCACCACTCGGCGCTGAAACGATATAAAGCGTGCCTTTGCTCATCTGTTCGGTTCCACGTTGGTTGTGATCGCGTGTCATAAAGTGAATTATCACACCCTAAAGATAGCACTGACTCCATAAAAGCATGGAAAAAGGCCTTATGTAAGTCAGAAAAATGGAGGCGAAGATTAGCACGATCCTAACGATCTTCTCAAGAAAAAGCGTGATAAACGTAAGGGAAATACCCTCAGGCGATTGTTTAACAAAACAGCAAACATTGCCGTCAAAAAAGTTGTTAAGGGAACCGTTTGCTATTATTAGGCGTATTGAACCTTGATGATAGATGCGTATAATCCGCCTGCTTAGCCAATATCCTGCGTCGTCATTACTGGAATTGGCACAATTTACTCTATTTTGGGTTCCCTCGCCCCCAAATCAAACTAAAAAGGTTTATCATGACTTCTTTTACTGCTGTTCAACAGCGCAAAGCGCTGACTTATCTTGTCCTGTTTCACTTATTGGTTATTGCGTCCAGTAACTATCTAGTGCAGATCCCTTTTACCGTGTTTTCCTTCCACACGACATGGGGCGCCTTTACTTTTCCGTTTATCTTTTTAGCCACGGATCTCACGGTGCGGATCTACGGCCCACGCTTGGCTCGTCGAATTATCTTTTTTGTTATGTTACCCGCGCTACTGATCTCGTATCTGTTGTCGGTGATTTTTGCGCAAGGTAGCTACCAAGGGTTTGCCGATATGAGCATCTTTAATGTCTTCGTCGCACGTATCGCAGCGGCAAGCTTTATGGCTTATCTGTTGGGACAAATCATGGATATTCATGTGTTTAACCGCTTACGTCAGATGAAGCAATGGTGGATTGCCCCCACCGCATCAACCTTGTTTGGCAATGCGCTCGACACGATAGCCTTCTTTAGTATTGCCTTTTATCACAGCCCAGATAGCTTTATGGCCGAACACTGGACTGAGATCGCACTGGTCGACTACAGCGTTAAGCTGATCATTAGCTTAGGGTTATTTGTACCTATGTATGGCGTACTCTTAAATTTCTTAATTCGCAAACTCACCACGCTCAATCACCATGAGTTGGTCGCGACGACCCGCTAACGTATCGCTAGCTGTTGTGATCTTGGAGTAAGATGACGGCTTGTGTGCGGTTTTTTACGTCTAATTTACGAAATATAGCGGTTAAATGTGCTTTGATGGTGGCTTCAGAAACATGCAATTCATACGCGATTTGTTTATTTAACAGACCGTCAGATAGCATGCTGAGCACCTTGTATTGTTGTGGGGTGAGAGAAGCAATACGCTCAGAGACATCATCAAACGCATGACCACTGTTTAATGCCTCTGCTGGAAAGTAAGGGGTGCCATTTAATACCTGCCTTAACGCCGCCACGAGCGTTTTCATATCGCTCGATTTTGGAATAAAGCCAAAAGCGCCATAGTGTTGCACTTGCGAGACAATGGCTGGCTCTTCACTTGCAGAGACCACCACGATAGGTAAATCTGGATATTCAGCACGTAATTGAATCAACCCAGACATGCCATTGGTGCCCGGCATTTTCAAATCCAATAACAATAAGTCGATCTCTTCCGCTTGGTTTAATAAGCGTAACAACGTATTCAGTGAATCGGCCTCAAGTAGCTGGGTATGCGTGAACGCCATTTGAATGGATTGCAATAACGCATTGCGAAACAGTGGGTGGTCATCGGCAATGAGAATGGAGTAGGTTGCGTTCATGATGTGATGTACTGGTTACTAATCCTTGGTGCACCAGTATGTTGCTGTTTTGGGTTGTCGACAATATATGAGATTGAAAAGTCTGCACTAGCTCTGATTTTGTTGGGTGCGACCTATCAAGTTGAGAGGTCGCTCAGTGCTTTCATAAAGAATGTTGCTGTAGATGTTGTAAGAAGCGCTCGGCATTTTTGAAACCACTGATACGAGCGGCTGGTAGAGCTTGCCCTTGTGCGTTCCAGAAATCGATAGTCGGTAAACCCAGCACGTGTAAATGTTTGAGTAGAGCGATATCGGTCGGGGTATTGGCGGTAACATCTGCCTGCAGCACAACGAAATTATTCAAATGACGAATCACATCGCCATCATGGAAGGTGTATTTTTCAAATTCCTTACATGCCACACACCAATCGGCATACAGATCTAACATGACCGGTTTTCCTTGCTGTTTCGCCAGCGCCAGCTGCTGCTTCAGTTCAGTAAGGTTGTGTATTTTCCGTTTGCTGACCGTCTCTTGAGCGTTGGGTTGTGGCTGGTTGGCAAAGGGGATGACCTCGCTCAGTATGGGGAGGGCCGAGCCGAAAATTCCAATTATGGCGATGATCGCCAGCATACTATTTTGCCATGTTTTATTGGCCGAGCTGTTGTGCACATGGTATAGCCAGCCAAAGCTGACTATACCTAGCGCAGACCAAAGCCCGATGCTCCATTCTGCAGGTAGGATTCGTTCAAGTAACAATAAAGGCGCGGCTAATAAAATGAAGCCAAATAGTGTCTTCACATGTGTCATCCATTGGCCCGCTCGTGGCAGTAATTTTTGCCCGAATACCGCAACTAAGATTAACGGAATGCCCATACCGAGCGAAAGCGCGTACAGCGTGACTGCGCCAGTGATTAGATCACCGGTCTGCGACACATACAACAGCGCGCCAGATAAAGGCGCGGTGGTACACGGAGAGCATACTAATCCTGAAATCGCTCCCATCACAAATACGCCAAGACCATGCCCACCCCGTTGCCCATCACTGAGTTGATTGAGGCGAGTTTGCAATGAGCTTGGCAGTTGCAGCGTGTAAAGACCGAACATAGATGCCGCAAGCGCCACAAAGATGACACTAATCGCAATCAGGATCGCGGGCTGCTGTAACGCGGCTTGAAATTGCATGCCAGCAGAGGCGACGAGCAGACCTAAGAGGGTATAAGTCAAGGCCATGCCTTGCACATAAAGGACGCTTAGGGTCCAAGTTCGCCGAGTATTTTGCTGGCGATTACCTAATACGATACTGGTTAAAATGGGATACATCGGCAGAACACAGGGTGTGAAGGCCAAACCTATGCCGAGAATTAAAAAGAGGAGAGGGGTCCACCAATGTTCAACCAACTGCTCAGTGAGTGATGGTGCGTTAGTGGACGGCTGCGCCTTAGGTGTATCGGATGTGGCGTGATTGGTTGCTTTGTTTGCCGGCTGCGATGCCGTGGCCTGATTGAAAGGCGCAACCTGAATGGTACGCGTTTCTGGTGGATAACAAAATCCTGCTTTAGCACAGCCTTGATAGCTAATGGTGATACTTGCTTGCTTCTCGACCTCTTTTACGGGGATGCGTATTGAGGTTGGGTGTGCGTAGATGTGAACATCACCCATAAATTCATCATGATGAGGGGCCGCTTGCGGGAGTGTGTAATCCCCTAATGTGATCTGCTTGCCCTGTATGGTTAAGCGTTCTTGATAGAGATAATAGCCGGGCTGAATTTGCCAATCAATGTAGACTTGATTGCCCTGTTGGTACGAACTGAAGGGAAAGGCCTGTTCGACTGGGAGAAACTGATTATTTTGCGAAGAGAGCGAAAATGCGCTTTTGGAGAGCGCAGCATGTGCAGGGTTCAGTTGTAGGAGCGCCCAAACAAGAATCGCGAAATAACGTATTATCATGGTAGTGAATCGGCCTTGGTAGTCATAACATCATGGCTCATGAATAGGGGTGTGCGGGAGAGACCGATATTCATGCAGAAATGTAGCTGAGTTAAGCATAGTTAAAAAAGCACCGTCAATAGAAAAGCTTCCTTACGGAAGCTTTTCATTGCTGTCTTGGTGCGCGCTCCCAGAGTGCGCGATTCAGGATTAGTTATACCGCTTGCCTTTATAAGACGGATTCATCAAGTTACTTGAAGAGAAAATTTCCTCGAGTTGCTCACTGGTCAGTAAGCCGCGTTCAAGCACGACTTGACGGACGCTTTTCCCTGTTTCTGCACAGATCTTGCCGACAATATCGCCCTCGTGATGACCAATATATGGGTTTAAGTAAGTCACGATACCAATCGAGTTAAATACGTAACCTTCACAGACTTCTTTATTCGCCGTGATACCGTGGATACATTTATCACGGAGGTTAATACAAGCATTCGAAAGCAGCGAAATGGATTCAAACATACATTGAGCAATCACTGGTTCCATGACGTTAAGCTGCAATTGGCCGCCTTCGGCTGCAATGGAGATGGTGTTGTCATTGCCCATCACTTTAAAACACACTTGGTTGACGACTTCAGGTACCACAGGGTTTACTTTCGCTGGCATAATTGATGAACCTGCTTGTAATTCTGGCAGATTTAATTCATTGAAGCCGGCACGAGGCCCAGATGACAGTAAGCGCAAATCATTACAAAGCTTAGACATTTTTACGGCAAGACGTTTGAGTGCACCATGCGCCATGACATAAGCGCCACAGTCAGAGGTTGCTTCAATCAAGTCCTCGGCTGGAACGACCGGTAAGTGCGTTACGTCAGCTAAATGGCGAACGGCCATTTGTTGATAACCAGGAGCCGCGTTGAGCCCTGTACCAATGGCGGTGGCACCAAGGTTGACTTCTAACAGAAGTTTTGACGTGTATTCCAAGGCACGAATTTCTTCATTCAAGGTAACAGACCAAGCGTGAAACTCTTGTCCGACGGTCATAGGAACGGCATCTTGTAGCTGAGTACGGCCCATTTTTAGAATGTGATCAAACTCTTCACTCTTTGCGGTAAATTCTGCTTTTAAGTAGTTAATCGAGTTAATCAGTTGTTTAATGCTGTTATAAACGGCAATACGGAATCCCGTTGGATAGGCACAGTTGGTTGATTGGCTACGGTTCACATGGTCGTTAGGGTTGACAATATCGTAACGGCCTTTTTCATGCCCCATAATTTCTAGCGCAAGATTAGCAATGACTTCGTTGGTATTCATATTGACCGAAGTACCAGCACCGCCCTGAAAAACATCAGAAGGAAATTGGTCCATGCACTTTCCTGTGGTTAAAATGCAATCACAGGCTTCGATGATCGCGGTCGCCACATCTTTAGGAATCACGCCGAGTTCGTGGTTGGCAAGCGCGGCCGCTTTTTTAGTCATGACCATACCGCGAATAAATTCAGGTACATCGGAAATGGTCACACTAGAAATTTGAAAGTTTTCCATCGCACGGAGTGTGTGAATGCCATAATACGCATCGGCAGGCACTTCACGTTGACCCAGCAAGTCTTCTTCTAGTCGCATTAGAGTTTGATGAGCAGGAGCAGTCATCATTTCGATAGTCATTGAGGATCCTTTATTCGTCGATTGCTAATATTTAGAACATAGCCAATCTGATTTAGAGAGTGTTTCTTTCTAGAAAAGACGTGGTGAGATCTAAATGTTTCGCAGCAAATAATACTCAACATCGCAGACGAAAATAAGTAGCCTGATCAAGTTTTTATAATTATTAATGTGGACGTTTGTTTACATGCTTAGGTTGACGTTGTCTTCTCGTCATGGGAAGAAATACAATTTCGACCTTTACGTTTAGCACGGTATAAGGCTTTATCCGCATTGGTGAAGCTCGCGACCGGATCATCGGAAAGCTCCGCAATACCGATACTGACGCTGACATTGTATTCTGGCCAACTGGCAACGGCGACTCTCACGCGGTTCATCATATGGCACGCCGCACTGATATCTTTACTTTGGGTGATAATTGCGAATTCATCACCGCCAATCCGAGCGATAAAATCAGACTGTCTGAGTAATGATGTCATTTGTATAGCGATATACATAATGACTTCATCACCCACTCGGTGCCCATGAGTATCGTTGAGTGTTTTGAAGCAATCAATATCAATAATGGCGAGGAAATTTTGATTGAGTTCGTCATCATCTTTTGACGATTGATGGCGAGCCATGATGTCGAGTATTTCGTCGAATTTAGGTTTATTCCACAGCGATGTCATCGGATCTCGATGATTTCTATCGGTTAATGCCTCGATGACGTGGTGATGGTTGGACACATCCGCGAGTGAGTAAACATAGTTTTCGACGTGCTTGTTACGTGAATCCATGTGCGCTTGAATCGAGGTTTGACAGACGAGTTGCTCGCCATTGGGCGATAGAAAAGCCAGATCGCCAGACCATCCTTGATGAGTTTTTAATGCCGTAATTACGTTCTCTTGCTCTCTTGGATCAGAGATAAAATCGAGTAAGTGCTTACCGAGTAAGTGTTTTGTTTCAATAAGAAACAGTTCACTGAATTTATGGTTACATTGAATAATGTCGTGGTTTTTATTGGTAATAGCTGACGCCATTCCGTTTTCCAGCACAAAATTCGCAAATTTTTTACTTTGTTTGTTGGTCTGTATGTGTTCCCAGCCAAGCGAACCAATAATGCTGACTAATCCAAAGATAAGCCAGAGAATCACACTTTGCGCTAAAATAATGCTATCGCGAGAGCTCAAGGTGGCATTTAATTCTGCGTGAGAAATATGTGACATCATGAGTAGCGGACCAGAGCTCGCAAAAACGCGATTAATAAACGGTTGATAGAAAAACAGCCCTTTGTCGGTTAAAACGACATTTTTGCGGTTTGGATACTGTGACATGACTTTCCACAGTTCTGGGTATTCAGTCGGAATATTATATTGCGACCGTTCTGATATGAGATCACCGAACAATTTATTAGGATTACTACTAATGACGTAGAAACCCTTGCGGTCGACAAAATCGACTTGTAAGTTTTGTTTGTTCGCTGTGACCTGTTTGATAATCGGCAGGACATTTAAGTTAGCAACAAAATAACCTAAACGCTCTTGATCTGAATGAATCGGCACAATGATACGTAGCCCTGGTCGATAGGGAAGGAGGGGCTTATTGTGTTCATATTCGATGTCGATACCAAACTGCCCCTGTTCCCCAGCTTTGATCGTGGTCGCGTACCTGAAATAGTCACGGTTACTTTTATTTTGTAATTTATTATCAGAAACAATTTCTGGGAGATTGGTTGTGTTTACATCGTAATTGACGCGAATGAGTTCATTACCATCAACATCAATATAACGAAGTTGATAAAACAGTCTTGAGGTAAAAGCTGTAATATACCATTGATTTTCTACATACTCTTTTAGTTGCTGCTGCTCAGTGGTGGCATATTGTTTGAGTAAAGAGGAGTGACTGAGTTGATACACACTCTGTTGCAAACGTGAAGCGGTATCATGCGCCTGAGTTTCGACAAATGATAGAAACTGAAACCCCTGAGCTTCCATGTGCTCTAAGATAAATTGCGAGACTTTACTCGTTTGATATGCGTAATAGCTTAAAGGGATAATTGAACAGAGAATCCATGCAATAACGCCTTTGGACAAGGTTTTACTTAAGCGCTTCATGTTGGATTTCCCTCTGAGTAGTAGACTACTTTAAAAAGTAGTGTATAAGCTTCGGTTTTGCCAATGGATTTCTACTGCATATTCAACAGGCTTGATGCTCACGTAATAGCTTGAAACATTTATCTATATCGGGGGTTATCGGACATCTTGCACCAATTTAGGCAAGACGCTATGGTGGGTATCTGACTGAGGAGGACTTGTGTTCCCAATTATCTTATTATTATTTATTGCTGTTCCTATCATCGAAATTGGTTTATTTATTCAAGTCGGTGGTTTTATCGGTTTATGGCCAACCATTGGTTTAGTTTTAGTGACGGCTTTTGTCGGGGCATCGTTAGTACGCAGCCAAGGGTTGCAAACACTGATGTCAGTGCAGCAGCGGGTGCAGCAGGGGGAAATTCCCGCCCAGCAAATTCTTGAAGGTGTGTTATTAGCGGTCGCTGGGGTGTTATTACTGACACCCGGTTTTATGACCGATATTCTCGGGATGGCGGTCTTGCTGCCAGCGCCACGTAAAAAACTCGCCGCCTATTTGTTGACGAAAGTGGTGATTAAAACAGGCAGCCAGTTTCAAGGTGGATATCATCAAGATGAGCCGGGTAGCGGGCGTACGTTTGATGGTGAATTTGAATCAAAAGAGACCAATGACGACCAAGATAAAAATGATCATCATCGGTTACGCTAAATCCAGCTATTCATTACGACAGCAAGGTGGGCTATTGTCCACCTTGGAAATCTAACTGGCGCCAAGCTTCATACGCAATAATGGCCACTGAGTTCGATAGATTTAAGCTACGCGCATCGGGCATCATTGGGATTCGAATACGTTGTGACATGGGTAATGCCGCGATTAAATCGGCAGGCAAGCCTCGTGTTTCTGGGCCAAACAGTAAGACATCGCCACGTTGATAGCGGGCATCAACATGATGGCCGGTTGTTTTGGTCGTGCAGGCAAAAATTCGATAATGTTCACGCTCAGTTTCTAGATATTCAATAAACGCTTGGTAATCTTTATGGCGCGTGACTCGCGCGAGATCATGATAGTCTAAACCTGCGCGGCGAACTTTCTTCTCTTCTAAATCAAATCCTAATGGCTCAATTAAGTGTAGATTCGCCCCACAGTTTGCGCTGAGGCGAATAATATTTCCTGTATTCGGTGCGATTTCCGGTTCGTATAGAGCGATATCAAACATAACGTTGTGAGCTTCCTAAAAGAGATAAGGCGCAAAGTATACCGCGATAGAAATCAGTGTACAGCGTGTGCTTGGCAGAGCGGTAAGGCATTACGTGTCTCGCTATGCCTTTTTAGTCTGATTGGGGCGATGAAAATGCTCAGTAATGTTAAGCCAAGCGACAGTATTTCACCGTGCTTGAAGTCGGTGGTTTTTAAGCACCGATGGGTAACGTAAAGGTGACCAGCAACCCCCCCAGTTCACTCTCTTTAGCGACAATCTGTCCGTTGTGCTGGCGAATGGCACTTTCGGTAATTGCCAGCCCAAGCCCCGTACCACCACTGTCACGATCACGAGCTTCAGAGACTCGATAAAACGGGCGAAAAATCTGGCGCAGTTGCAGTGGCGGAACGCCCGGCCCATCATCTTCCACGGTCACCATGAGGCTGGACTCTTCTAATTGAAAGTGTACTTGAACTTGTGAATGACCATATTTGATTGCATTCCGCACAATATTTTCTAAGGCGCTCATCAAGAGTTTTGGACTACCAGTAATCAGAACGTCAGGAATGGTATTAAACGATAACGTCTTATTGAGCTGTTCTGCTTCGAACTGGGCATCATCAAGCAACTCTTCCCATAAACTCGTCAATGGTTGTGTTTCTCGTTGCAGGTGGCTATCGGTTTGCACTCGTGAGAGTTCCAGTAGCTCACTGATCATTTGTTCTAAGCGCTGCGCTTCGGTATCAATGCGTTCCAGCTCTGAGCTTGAACCTTGTTTGCGCACAGCAAGGCCTGTCGCCATACGTAATCGAGTCAATGGGGAACGAAGTTCATGCGAGATATCGGAAAGTAATCGTTGCTGCCCTGAAATCATGGTATTCACCGCCTGCACCATTTGGTTGAAACTTCTACCGGAGACACGAAATTCATCGGGGCCTTTTTCCAGTTCGGGTTCGGGAGTAAAGTTGCCCCGTGCAACACGGTTTGCCGCTTGTGCTAAATACTGTGCGGGTTTACTGAGCGCCCAAGCTAGCCATAGTAATAGCGGTGTGCTGATCAGCATGATGACGAGTAGTAGTTGAATTGGATGGTCGAGCAGGTGGATAACAAAAGGTGGAGGACCATTCCAGTCAAAGCCGACAAAGAGCAAGAGGGGTTGTTGCGCCAAAATAATGGGGATAGGGCCGGAAATCCGGTATTTGCCATAGGCTCTTTGCGTCGGTTCATTTGAATAATCGATACTCGACGTAAAGTTTTTTAAGGCGCGAAATGTATCGGTTGAAGCAATGTGGCTTGAGAGAATTTTACCGCTTTGCGTGGTAATAAAAAAATCAGGACGGCTGCTATTGCGGTGTGGCTGAATGCGATGGCGATCGAGATCTTGTAAAATAAAGGTAAGGTTACGATCGTAGGCATAGCGATTTTCAATCATATCACGCGCATCGAGCATGCTTTGATACATGTCCGATGGGATCTCTTTCGACTTACGTGGATCAAGATTTGGTATGGCCAACACACCAACGACGATGATGGCGATGGTCAGCCAAAAAATGGCAAAAATACGGGCATAAAGACTGTTGATTTTGGGCACAGGGATTAGCTCTCTAGTAATAACATATAGCCACGGCCACGCAATGTCTTAATTCGCGGCTTATCGTCTGGGCGAGGAGGCAGTTTTTTCCTCAAGTTTGAAACATGCATATCGATAGCCCGGTCAAACGCAGACAGATGTTTACCCAGCACATCCATACTTAACGACTCTTTTGACAGTGTGCTGCCTGGGTTCTCAATGAAGTGAGTCAATAGGGCGAATTCGGTGGTCGTCAGTTCCAGTAGCTCACCTTGGCAATAGGCTTCTTGTTTGCCTGTATTGATTTGGATATCGCTGTACTCTAAGAATCGATTGGCTTTCGTTGTTTCACTGGTGTTCTGGGTTCGACGTAAAATGGCGCGAATGCGAGCGAGCAGTTCTCTGTCGTTAAACGGTTTTGGTAAATAGTCGTCGGCGCCTAATTCTAGTCCAATAACACGATCGACTTCCTCACCCTTGGCCGTCAGCATTAGCACAGGGGTTTGCCACTGTTCTCGTAGTTTTTTGAGTGTTTCTGTGCCATTGAGGTTGGGCATCATCACGTCTAACAAAATGAGATCGATGGTATCATCAATGATCGCAAGGCCTGTCTGTCCGTCATGGGCTTCAGAAACGGTAAAACCTTCGTAGCTTAGTACTTCTTTTAGTAACGAAGTTAACTCATTATCATCATCAATTACTAGAATATGGGGCATATTGTTCTCACTTTTCGTCGTGTTCTTGCGTTATTTTATCTTGATTACTCTGATGTCCTTAGTACTAATTTTCTTATTTACGTTCATTTACGCAACACTGTGATTGTCTTGTCGAAGTGGGCGAGTGCTGCGATAATGCACTCACAGCAAATCATTCTACTTTTTATCAGGGAAAGACGATGAAACATGACTATGCACGTTTGGTCACAGCAGCCGCATGGCTCGCCACTGGTGTGGCAAGTGTATTGCTGATTATTAAAGTGGTCGCTTGGTGGATGACCGGTTCCGTCAGCCTATTGGCTTCCCTCATCGATTCTATGATTGATATTGCCGCGTCGGTTGTCAATCTGATTGTTTTAAAATACGCCTTACAACCGGCAGATAAAGAGCATAAGTTTGGTCATGGTAAAGCCGAGTCTTTAGCGGCTCTCGCTCAAGCCATGTTTATTTCTGGCTCCGCCTTGTTTTTGATATTGAACGGGGTGCAACGTTTTTTTCATCCTCAGGCACTCGTGTCACCGCAATGGGGGGTCTATGTTAGCCTTTTCGCAATTGTGGTCACTCTAGGTCTAGTACAGTTTCAAAAATATGTCGTAAAAAAAACGGGCAGCCAAGCAATCGCAGCTGATTCATTACATTATCAAACCGACTTATATATGAATGTCGCGATTGCATTTGCCTTAGGCTTAAGTTGGTTTGGTGTTGGTCAGGCTGACGCGGTGTTTGCTATTATCATTGGTGTGTACATTTCTTATAGCGCGATAAAAATGGCACATACGGCGGTACAAACCTTGTTGGATCGCTCGTTACCGGAAGAAGATAACCAACAGATTATAGATATTGTGTTGTCTGTCGAAGGGGTGATGGGCATGCATCAGTTGCGTACGCGTATGTCGGGGCCCGTGCGATTTATTCAATTACATATCGAATTGCAAGATGAAATGCCATTGCTTGAAGCCCATGAGCTGTCTGATATCGTGGAGGCCAAACTTATGGAAGCGTTCCCTGATTCGGACATATTGATCCATCAAGATCCACTATCAGTGGTGCTTAACGCACAAGAAGACCTCAAACCACAGGATTGGTATGGAACATCGGTGATCAGTTGAGAATAACTGGCTTGATTCTGATATGTATCAACAATCACTGATATTATGAGTGACATACTTTGGTTTCATCATACCATCATGAAAATGGTTTTATAGTAGTATTCTCGTTGAAGACAGGTAACATGGATCAACAATAAGAATTTTTTTGCTTGGCGCTCGTTTCAAGCAACGTGACAATATTTGGATGAGTTTCCAACATGTAGAGGGTGAACATGATTAAAAAGATCGGGGTTTTGACCAGTGGCGGTGATGCGCCTGGCATGAATGCAGCGATTCGCGGTGTGGTAAGAACAGCGTTAGGCGCTGGCCTAGAAGTGTATGGCGTATACGACGGTTATTTAGGCCTGTATGAAGATCGTATTGAAAAGCTCGAGCGGTCCAGTGTATCGGATATAATTAACCGTGGTGGTACATTGCTAGGTTCGGCTCGTTTCCCTGAATTCAAAGAAGAATCGGTACGTAAAGTCGCCATTGAAAACCTACAAAAGCATGGCATTGATGCTTTGGTTGTGATTGGCGGTGATGGTTCTTATATGGGCGCGAAGAAACTGACTGAAATGGGTTACCCATGTATTGGCCTGCCGGGCACGATTGATAATGATATTGCTGGCACTGACTATACGATTGGTTACTTTACTGCATTGAACACTGTTATCGAAGCCATTGACCGCTTGCGCGATACCTCCTCTTCACACCAACGTATCTCGATTGTTGAAATTATGGGACGTCACTGTGGTGATTTGACTTTGATGTCCGCGGTAGCGGGTGGTTGTGAATATGTTATTTCGCCAGAAACTGGATTGAACATGGACGAGCTCATTGAAAGTTTGAAAAAGGATATCCGTCGAGGGAAAAAGCATGCCATTATCACGCTGACTGAATTGATGATGGACGCTAACGAGCTTGCCAAGAAAATTGAAGAAGCGACTGAGCGTGAAACGCGCGCCACAGTATTAGGGCATATTCAACGTGGTGGGTGCCCAACTGCTTTCGACCGTATTCTGGCATCACGCATGGGCAACTATGCCGTTCATTTGTTGATGGAAGGACATGGCGGCCGCTGTGTTGGGACGCAAAGAGAAGAATTGGTCCATCACGATATTATCGACGCGATTGAAAATATGCGTCGTCCTGTGCGCAAAGACCTCTACAGAGTGGCTGACGAATTATCATAAGCTTTGTCGATTGCTCATCAAAAAAAGACCGCCCAATGGCGGTCTTTTTTTAGGTTATATAATCAGTTCACGCACTGATGAATCTTTTTTATCTAAGTAATGAGTCGATTTAATACGGCGAATGGTGCGGCAGTGGCCACGCACTAGTAAGGTTTCAGTGGTTGCCATATTGCCTTGGCGCTGAATACCCTCGACTAAATCTCCTTTGGTAATGCCTGTCGCTGAGAAGATCACATTATCGCTACTGACTATGGCATCGAGAGTGAGAACTTTATTGGCTTCCACGCCCATTTCCTGACAACGCTGCAGTTCTTGAGCGCCCCAAATCCGGTTATCTTCTGTTTCGCCTTTCACTTGATGACGTGGCAGTAAGCGACCTTGCATATCACCATCGAGTGCACGAATCACGGCAGCAGAAATGACCCCTTCTGGCGCGCCGCCAATGCAGTACATCATGTCCACATCACTATCAGGCATACAGGTTAAGATAGAGGCAGCAACATCACCATCTGGTAAGGCATAAACGCGAATTCCCATCGCTTGCATTTCCGCGATAATCGCTTCGTGACGAGGCTTTGCCAGTGTCACGACCACCAGTTCAGACAGCGGTTTATTGAGTGCTTGTGCGACGTTGGATAAATTGACGGCCAAGGATTGCTCTAGGTCAATGCTGCCTTTGGCTTGCGGGCCAACCACCAGTTTTTCCATGTACATATCTGGCGCTTTCAAAAAGCTGCCTTTTTCACCTGCTGCCAGCACGGCAATCGCATTGGATTGTCCCATGGCTGTCATGCGGGTGCCTTCAATTGGGTCGACCGCAATATCGACGCCATCACCACCTAGCCCAACTTGCTCGCCAATATAGAGCATAGGGGCTTCATCGATTTCCCCTTCACCAATGACAATTTCACCGGCAATATCGGTACTATTGAGTAGGAGTCGCATTGCTTCTACCGCGGCATTATCGGCGGCATTTTTATCACCGCGTCCTAGCCACTTGTGTCCTGCTAAGGCAGCACCTTCTGTCACTCGAGAGAACGCTAAAGCCAAATCACGTTTCATGTTTACTCCAAACAAACGATTAAAAAGGGCGAAAAGTCTAAGATAAATTCTAACATAATCCATTCTATGACAGGGTTTTCACATGATTGAGATTTGTGCTTGATCAAAAGCCGTTCAGAAATTAGGGTAGGCGATAGCACAATTCACACGACAACGCGCCGAAAAGTGAACTTTTTGTCGATAAGAGGTTTTTTTTTAACCGAATAGCGCAATTTCTCTAATATAGAGAGTGTTTATCGACGCGTGGCTGAGTAGAATGGGACGCATACAGTAGTGACCACTTGAGTCACGCTCAACGATTCATGAAAGGGTAAACAACATGTCTTTTGAAGTACTAGAACAACTAGAAGCAAAAATTCAGACTGCCGTCGACACGATTGCATTACTACAGATGGAAGTAGAAGAGCTTAAAGAATCAAAGCAACAAATTGAAAGCGAAAATAGTGAACTCAAAGAAGAGCGTGCTGCATTAGAGCAAAAAGCGGTTCAGGTTCAACAAGAACACGAAGCTTGGCAAGAACGTATTCGTAACTTGCTTGGCAAAATGGATGATGTTGAGTAATTTCAGCACATTGATTTGAAAAAACGCCAGTCTGTGACTGGCGTTTTTTTTGGGGAAGAAAGCCACCGCACTGATGCGAGGTTACTTGCCGCTTAAAGTAGGTGAGATAATAAGTTGAGGTCTGACTGAATGGCGCCAGCGGTCACTTCTCGTCCGGCACCTGGGCCACGAATCACGAGTGGATTATCTTTATACCAATGACTTTCTATGGCGAAAATATTATCGCATGGCAGCAAATTGGCTAAGGCATGTTCTTTGTCTAACGCTTCCACGCCTACCGATGCTTTATCATTTTTTTCCAGCCTAGCGACATAACGTAGTACTTTACCTTCGAGTTGCGCTTTTTCTAGACGTTCGGCGAGTGACTCATTGAGTTCATCACTTTGATCAAGAAACGCATCCAATGATAATTCCGCGAGCGATGGCGATACCAGCGATTCGACGTTGATGTTTTCCGGCTCAATATGAAAGCCCGCTTCTCTGGCTAAAATGACCAGCTTGCGCATCACATCGGAACCATCAAGATCATGGCGAGGATCGGGCTCAGTTAACCCTTGTTGCCAAGCGAGATCGACGAGGTGACTAAACGGCACACTGCCATCATATTGTTGGAACAACCACGAGAGCGTGCCCGAGAAAATCCCAGAGAGTGCCGTAATATCATCGCCACTTTCACGCAAGTCTCGCACGGTATGGTTAATAGGCAAGCCAGCGCCAACGGTGGCATTGTAGAACCAGTAACGTCCAATTTTGGCAAATGCTTCTTTGACTTGATAATAATACTCGCTGGGTGCAGAACCTGCGACCTTATTGGCCGAAATCAAATGCATTCCATGCTGAGCAAAATCGAGGTATTGGTTGGCGACAAATGAACTGGCGGTGACATCTAAGACGACGATGTCATCGTAACGGTGTAATTCATTGACCGCGGTTAACCAACTGTGTCCATCATGACTCACGGCATCGTCTTTATAGCGTTCCACCACATCTTGTTGACTCAACCCTGAGTCATTAAAGAGGTAACGCTGGCTATCGACGACGGCGACCAGTTCGAAGTTCATCCCGCGACGTTTCTCTAATTCCGCTTTCTGTTGGTAGAACAAATTTAACCAGCTTGAACCAATATTTCCTTTGCCACATAAGACAAGGGCGATCCGTTTTTGTGCTTGGAAAAGTTGGGTATGAATATTGTGTACCAAAGGCGGTAAGTCGGTCTGACGTAACACGGCCACCAGACTTAACCCTGATTCCGTAGTCGAAATAAACTCGACCGGGTGGTTTTTCAATTGCTGGTAGAATCCGAAATTATGATTGGCATTTTTGCTGACGCCCGCGCCAACCGCTGCGACTAATTGGAACCCTTCTTTGAGTTTAATCTCCGCTTCCACCGCGGCATCTTGTAAGCACTCTAAAGCGCCAGATGTGATTTCTTCGGTATAGGCCAAACGTAATAAGCATTGGTCTTCTAATGCTTCATAAGCCAGCGGTTCTAATTGCATACGTTTTAAACGTTGCAAAGTTTCTCGCTGAATTTGCTTGAATGAATGATGACGACCGAAGGTGAGTTCAATTAATAAAACATCATCAAGTGAGGTGATTATCTTAGCGCCTCGACCTGAGGCAAGGACGCGCTCAATGCGTGTCGAGCCTGCTTCAGGCTGATAGCTACAGCGCAAATGCAGATCCATAGTACTTTGAGCCACTGGCTGCAAAGTACGGCTATGTAACACTGGCGCGGCTAAGCGAGCGAGTTCATTGGCTTCATCTAAACGTAGCAATGGCAATAAGCAGGCATCACCGACTAAGCGCGGATCGGCGCTGAAGACACCGGCGACATCACTCCAAATGGTCACTTGATTTACATGCGCGAGTGCACCAATAATTGTCGCCGAGTAATCGGAGCCATTGCGGCCCAGCAAAACAGTATGGCCAGCTTTGTCTTGCGCCATAAAACCTGTAATGACTAAGCGTTTATTGGGGTGCTGAGCCAAGATATTATCGAGCAGCGGTTGAGAGGCGGCTCGATCCACTTCTGGTTGTATACCTGCTTCCGCTCGTAGAAAGGTACGCGCATCGAGCATGGCACAATCGAGCTGTAAATTCGTCAGTACCGCTGCAAGCAAACGCGCTGACCACATTTCACCATGGCCAAGTATATAGGCGCGTTTTTCAGGCGTAATGGGCGAGGTTATGTCGCCCAGTTCACTCATTTCTGCCATTAACTGAGTCAGTAAATGATCCGCGGCTTCGCCCTCAAGTAGGCTGGTAATTAATTCACTTTGGTACTGTCTGAGCTGTAATAAGGTTTCATGCGCCAAACGACCATCTTTACTCAATGCTTCAATAAAGGTAATTAAACGATTGGTTGTTTTGCCGGCTGCTGAGACGACGATAAGATCGCTGGGCTGTGAATAATCACACAGTATCTGCGCAACTCGCTGATAGCAATCAGCGTCAGCAAGGCTGCTGCCACCAAATTTATGTAATTGGCGCGGTGTTGTCATTTAACAACTCTCCTTCGCGGTAGTAAATGCTTGCTCTAAGTCGGCGATGAGATCGTCAGCCGATTCTAAACCGACAGAGACGCGGAGTAATAACGGCGAAATTCCTGCTGCGGCCAACGCGTCTTCACCCATCGCTCGATGTGTCATTGAGGGAGGGTGACAGATTAAACTTTCAACCCCACCAAGTGATTCAGCCAGAGAAAATAACTTCAATGAGCTGACAAAAACTTTTAGTTGTTCAAAGGTCGCATTGACCTCAAAACTTAACATACTGCCAAAACCGCGTTGCTGCTGCTTTGCAATATCATGCCCTGGATGATTCGGTAAACTCGGATGATAGATGGTCCCGACTAACGCCTGCTCACTTAAGTAGTGTAGTAGAGCCGCCGCACTTTCCTCATGCTGGCGCATACGCACGCTTAAGGTACGTAAACCACGCAAGGTTAAATAGCTATCAAACGGTGTCCCTGTCGCTCCAATACAGTTGCCCCACCATGCCACTTTTTCGGCCTGTTCTGGTGTGCGGCTAATCAGCACACCCCCGATAACATCAGAATGCCCATTGATGTATTTGGTGGTTGAATGAATCACAAAATCCGCGCCCAGTGTAAGAGGTTGCTGATAGATTGGTGTCAAAAATGTGTTATCAACGGCGACTAACGTGCCATGTTGTTTGGCTTGTTTACATACTTTATTGATATCGACCACACGAATGAGAGGGTTGGATGGTGTTTCAATCAGCAGTAATTTAGGCTGGTGGTCTAGCGCTTCTTGGAGTTGCGATTGATCGCTTTGATCAATGAATGCCACTTTGAAATCGCCTTTTTGCGCGCGCGTATTCAGCAGACGATAGGTACCGCCATAACAGTCATGCGGTGCAATAATGAGATCATTAGGACCAAGAAAAGCCGTTAGCCATAAGTTGATCGCTGCCGTACCACAGTTAGTAATAGTGGCGCCAGCCCCCGATTCTAACTCCGCGAGTGCTTCTTCTAATAAGCTTCGGTTCGGGTTCCCTGAACGCGTATAATCATAGGTAGGGACTTCACCGAATGAGGGAAAACCATAGTTAGTGGATAAATAAATCGGAGGCACAACGGCATGGTGTTGTGAATCGGATTCGATTCCAGTTCTAACGGCAATGGTATCGGGGTTATATTGGCTCATAATGTATCCTTTCTTGAACGCGGAGGGCTGCTGTACCAAACTTATCGCCAAGGCAAATGTTTAGCAACTTACTTTACTTTGAGTTTTTGTGGACGTCAACACATCTAGCCATCTATATGTCTTTGATTATAGCAGTAAATACCGTTAAAATTACCGGATTGACTATTTATTTTCTGAATGACTGAACGAAGGTGCGCAATGGCAGATTGGAGCGGCGACTATATAAGCCCTTATGCGGAACATGGTAAAAAAAGTGAACAGGTAAAAAAAATCACTGTATCGATTCCACTAAAGGTATTAAAAGTGTTAACGGATGAACGAACTCGTCGCCAGATTAATAATCTACGACATGCCACTAACAGTGAATTATTGTGTGAAGCATTCTTGCATGCCTATACCGGCCAGCCGTTACCGACCGATGAAGATTTGCGTAAAGATGGGCCTGATGATATTCCTGTTGAAGCAAAAGAAATGATGACGCGCATGGGGATTGAATTTGAGTCGTTTGACGACTAAGCCCCGCGTTAGCTATGTAGGAAGATAGGTTAGACAAAAAAGCCCAGCAATGCTGGGCTTTTTGTTTATTGAGAGTGGTGAATGTGCTATTCAGCCATGTAACCTTCAGGAAGGTCAATGCGCGCAACGCCAGATTCAACCGCCGCTTCGGCAACCGCACGAGAGACGCGAGGAAGCAAACGAGCATCCATTGGTTTTGGAATAATGTAAGCTGGGCCAAACTCAAGCTTGTCGATACCAGCCGCTTTCAATACATTTTCCGGTACACTTTCTTTCGCTAGTTGACGGATGGCTTCCACTGCAGCCAATTTCATCTCGATGTTGATTTCGCTAGCGCGTACATCTAGAGCGCCGCGGAAGATGAATGGGAAACACAATACATTGTTCACTTGGTTAGGGTAGTCGCTACGGCCTGTTCCCATAATTAAGTCTTGGCGAGTGTTATGAGCAATTTCAGGGTTGATTTCTGGATCTGGGTTAGAGCAGGCAAACACGACAGGTTTGTCTGCCATCAGCGCCAGTTGCTCGCTCGTCAATAGATCTGGGCCTGATACGCCGAGGAATAAGTCAGCACCAGCAATCACATCGTCGAGTGTGCGTTTGTCTGTGTTGTTGGCAAAACGCTGCTTATACTCGTTGATGTCGTCACGGCGAGTATGAATAACCCCTTTGCGGTCAAGCATGTAGATTTTCTCACGCATCGCGCCACATTGAATGAGTAGCTCCATACAGGCGGTCGCCGCCGCGCCAGCACCCAGACACACGATGGTGCATTCTTCGAGATTTTTACCTTGTAGCTCGATCGCGTTTAGCATGCCAGCGGCAGTAACAATCGCCGTACCGTGTTGGTCATCATGAAATACTGGTACGTCACAACGCTCAATCAACTGGCGTTCAATTTCAAAACAATCGGGCGCTTTGATATCTTCAAGGTTAATTCCCCCAAAGGTATCAGCGATACTGGCAACAGTATTAATGAATTCTTCTGGTGTGCGATGTTTGACTTCGATATCGATAGAATCTAAACCAGCAAAGCGTTTAAACAACAGTGCTTTGCCTTCCATTACAGGCTTAGATGCTTGTGGCCCTAAGTTACCTAGACCAAGAATGGCGGTACCGTTTGAAATCACAGCAACGGTATTGCCTTTACCCGTGTACTTATAGATGTTGTCTGGATTTTGCGCGATTTCACGGACAGGTTCAGCTACACCGGGGCTATAAGCCAATGCTAGATCATGAGCGGAGTCAGCGGGTTTCGTTAGGGAAACGGCAATTTTGCCAGGGGTTGGATAAGCGTGATATTTCAGAGCTTCTTGGCGAAATGCCTCTTTTATGTTTGCTTGGTTATCAGACATTGGATTATCTCTATTGTTTTTTTAGTAACTAGTAAGGCGGCCATTTTAGAACAGGATGTGATGAGTGCCTAGTTGACGACAGTCAATATCACGAAGTTTTAATGGCTTTAATTGCTGATAAGACCAGATAGAAGTGGAGCAAAGGTTTGCTTGAATGTCTCAATGCGGTGTGTGATTGAAGCACGTATTGGGGAGAAGAGTATGCAGTATAAGAAAGGGGGGATGGATCAAAAAGGACGCTAAAGAGCGCCCTTTCACATCAGTATTTACAACGCAAATAAGCTTATTTGCTTGTAAGGCTACCGAAACGCTTGTTGAAGCGATCAACACGACCACCGGTATCAACGATACGTTGCTTACCTGTGTAGAATGGGTGACATTTGTCACACACGTCTAGGTGTAGAGTATCTTTGCTTAGTGTTGATTTGAAAGTGAAAGTGTTGCCACAAGAGCAGTTCGCGTTCACTTCTGTGTATTCTGGGTGGATACCAGTCTTCATGGGATAACCTCAATATTAGGCCGTGTCGCTATCCAAATCTAAGTTGGACACCACACGTAAGTTAATGGTAAAAAAACGTTAAGGTCTTTATAATAAAGGCCAGACCGTTAAGGCGCGCTATGATAAAGAATCCACGTCTTACGATCAACTGGTTTGTTGTTATTTTAGTCGAATTCTAAAGGATTGGCCGTGGTAGGTTCACTTTCACTTAGTGGAATACACTGAGTCATCGACGATTCATTCGAATTTATGCTTTTCATCCAGTAGACTACCTACTAATCACGAGTTCCCCTAACGACAGTATTTATGCTCCCATCGATTGCCCGAGTGGCGTTACCCGTCCCTTTAGATAAACAGTTTGATTATATCATTCCAAGTCACCTATTTCCTATTATCGGTGGGCGGGTATCGGTGCCTTTCGGTCGGCAAACATTAGTCGGCATTGTGACCGCGTTAGTGAGCAAGTCTGATTTTCCCGTTGAGCAACTTAAACCGGTCTACAACGTTTTAGATAGTCAGCCAGTATGGCCTGAATCCTTATACCAATTATTATTCTGGTGCAGTCAATTTTATCATCACCCACTGGGCGATACTCTTGCCAATGCGATGCCAACCGCGATTAGGCAAGGTAAAGCCGCGAGCTTTAATCCATATCGCGAATGGTCTTTGACAGAGGAAGGGCGCAATCAGTTTATGGTGGGATTATCATCTCGTGCGGTTCAACAAAATCGCGCCATGCACCGTTTAGAAAATGGCCCAGTGTCTCACTCCATGCTACTCGATGAAGACATCGCCTCGACCACATTAAAAGCCTTAGAAAAAAAAGGTTGGGTGACGATGGAAGAGCGCCAGCCTTCGGTCAAACAATGGCCGTCGCAAGTTGAGGCGGATGTAGAGAAACCCACCCTTAATGAAGAGCAAGCGATCGCTATCGCGGCCGTTAATAGTGACGCAAGCTTTGCTTGCTATCTGTTGCAGGGCGTGACGGGCTCTGGCAAAACCGAAGTTTATCTCAATATGATTAAGCCAGTTTTAGCACAAGGCAAGCAAGCGCTGGTGCTGGTCCCCGAAATTGGGTTAACGCCACAAACCATTAATCGTTTCAAACGCCGCTTTACTGTGCCTATTGAAGTGATTCATTCCGGGCTCAACGATACTGAGCGATTGAACGCTTGGCTGAGTGCGCGAGATAACGCGGCGGGTATTATCATTGGCACCCGCTCTGCGCTGCTGGCTCCGTTTGCGGATTTAGGCATTATCATTGTTGATGAAGAACATGATGCGTCTTATAAGCAGCAAGACAGCTTACGTTATCACGCGCGAGATGTCGCGGTGATGCGCGCTGCAAAAGAAAACATTCCCATTGTGTTAGGTTCGGCAACCCCAGCGCTAGAAACCCTACATAATGCGTTGTCGGGTAAATACCACCATCTGCAACTCACGGAGCGTGCTGGATTATCCACCCCCACGACAAATCATGTGCTCGATGTGAAGGGGCTGTTTTTAGAAAGTGGCTTATCAGCACCATTGATTGCCCAAATGCGTCGCCACTTACAGGCGGGTAACCAAGTGTTACTGTTCTTAAATCGTCGTGGATTTTCGCCAGCATTAATGTGTCATGAGTGCGGCTGGATTGCCGATTGCAAACGTTGTGATGCGTATTATACCTATCACCAAAATAGCCGTGAAATGCGCTGCCACCACTGTGGTTCGCAGCATCCGGTATTGCATCAATGTGGCTCGTGTGGCTCGACGCATTTGGTGACCGTAGGCGTGGGAACTGAGCAATTAGAAACACAGTTGGGTGAGTTATTTCCCGAATATCAATCGATCCGTATCGATAGAGACAGTACCCGTCGTAAAGGCAGCTTAGAAACGGCGCTGCAAGCCATCCGTAATGGCGAATACCAAATTCTTATCGGCACCCAAATGCTCGCCAAAGGCCATCACTTTCCTGATGTGACGATGGTGGGGTTATTAGATGTTGATGGTTCGCTGTATAGCAGTGATTTTCGCGCGGCAGAACGTTTTGCACAGCTTTTTATCCAAGTCTCTGGGCGTGCGGGTCGTTCGAGTAAACCGGGCGAGGTTTTCTTACAGACGCACCATCCGGAACATGCGTTATTGCAAGCCTTGCTGACCAAAGGCTACAACGACTTTGCGCAAACGGCTTTGCAAGAGCGTAAAATGGCCGCGCTACCACCATACAGTTATCTCACTTTGGTGCGAGCAGAGGCCAATGATTCTCAGCAGGTCGAAGACTTTCTGCGCCAGATGCGACATACCTTTGAAACCCACCCACAATTTAACGAAACCTGCCTAGTACTCGGGCCGACTCCTGCACCACTTGCCAAGCGAGCAGGGAAATTTCGTTGGCAACTTTTGCTACAGGTAGAATCCCGTTCATTGATGCAAAAATTACTGCGTAGTGCGAAGCCTGCCATCAATTTATTACCTTTAGCCAAGAAGGTGAGATGGACTTTAGATATTGAACCGCAAGATCTTTCATGAAAAATCATAAATCTTTGCTAGGCTTAAGAAATACATTTTAATAAAGTGTGATTAATGTCACTCTACTCATGTATAATTTGTTATGTTAAGCGTTATACAGTTGAAGTGAAATGCATAAACTGAAGAACACACATTGTGAAGCGCGTATTTGCGCCATGAATTCATTCATCAAATAACAATGGATAGTTTTAGAGTGCATGTGACCTCAATCTGTTGCAGCCTGTGCTGAGAAACCTTATTGGATGATGAATATGAGTATGTGTGAATTAGCTATCCAGATTTTAACAAGAGGGTTTTTTGTATGGCGACAATGAAGGATGTTGCCCAGCTTGCCGGTGTTTCAACTGCTACGGTCTCTCGTGCATTGATGAACCCGGAAAAAGTCTCTTCTTCGACGCGTAAGCGTGTGGAAGAAGCGGTTTTAGAAGCGGGTTACTCTCCCAATTCTCTCGCGAGAAACTTACGCCGAAATGAATCAAAGACGATCGTGGCGATCGTGCCTGATATTTGTGATCCATACTTCTCTGAAATCATTCGTGGAATCGAAGATGCGGCAATGGAGCATGGGTATTTAGTCTTACTTGGTGATAGTGGGCAACAAAAGAAGCGAGAACATTCATTCGTCAACCTAGTGTTCACGAAGCAGGCGGATGGGATGTTATTGCTCGGTACTGATTTGCCATTTGATGTCAGTAAACCTGAGCAGAAAAATTTACCACCGATGGTAATGGCATGTGAATTTGCGCCTGAATTAGAATTACCCACGGTTCATATAGACAACTTAACGTCTGCTTTTGAAGCGGTGAACTATTTAACTCAGATGGGGCATAAGCGTATTGCTGAAATTGCGGGTCCCAAAAGTGCTGCGTTATGTTCGTTTCGCCACCAAGGTTATCAGCAAGCGCTGCGCCGTGCTGGCTTAACCATGAACGATGAATATTGTATGCATGGTGATTTTTCGTTTGACGCTGGGGCTCATATTGTCACGCAGTTGTTAGCTTTACCTAAAGCTCCAACAGCGATTTTCTGTCATAACGATATGATGGCCATCGGTGCGATTCAAAAAGCTAAGCGTCTTGGATTGCGTGTCCCTCAGGATTTATCGGTTGTTGGGTTTGATGATATTCAGTTTGCTCAATTTTGTGATCCACCATTAACGACGATCTCTCAACCACGTTATGAAATCGGTCGTCAGGCAATGCTGATGATGTTAGATGTATTGCGTGGCCATGAGGTGCAAGCAGGCTCAAGATTACTTGATGCCTCTTTAGTGGTAAGAGAAAGTACCGCTCCGCCACGCTCTGTGCAGTGATTTACGTCGTAAGTTGATGGTCAAATATGTATTTCTGGGTGAGTTTTGGTTTCAATACTGTTCTATCCTAAGAAACTGCTTTACCATGTCTCATAAATTGTTAACGCTAGAATTCCTGTGGCTAATAAAGATTATGTAAAACGTGGTCGTAGTCAAAACAAGCCGACCAAAAAAAACACGCCAAAGCGTAAGCCTTGGCGCAGCGGGTTAATTGCCGTCGTCGTCGTGTGCGCCTTTGGGTATGGGTTATCTATCTTAAACTCAGATCCCACACCTGCGCCTGCGCCCAAGGAAAAATCAGTGGCTAAACCTGTGACGCAAAAAGTGGTCAAAGATGAAAGCAGCTTACCACCACCGCCAACAGAAAAGTGGCATTACGTGGATTCTCTCCCAAGCCGAGAGATTGAGGTGGTGCCAAAAGAACTGAAAGTCTCTAAAATTCCTTATGTCATGCAGTGCGGTGCATTTAAAACCATGCAACAGGCTCAACAGCGTAAAGCGAATATTGCATTTCAAGGTTTGAGCAGCATGATTCGCAAACGTGAAAACAGCAGTTGGTATCGAATTGTACTCGGGCCTTATAAATTTAAGCGCGAAGCCGAGAGCGATCGACATAAGCTGCAAAGGGCAAAAATAGAGCCTTGCATCATCCTCAAAGACAACCAACAGTAATCAAACAATGCAACGTCTTGGACTCTTGACGTTGCATTGTCTTTTCTCCCCTTGAATTCCTGCATCATGACCCTTATATAAGTTCTAACTCCATAGAGAAAAATATAAGAGGTCCTGACGTGACTACCATCGTTTCTGTACGCCGTAATAATAAAGTCGTCATCGCAGGTGATGGACAAGTATCACTGGGTAACACCGTGATGAAGGCCAATGCGAAAAAAATTCGTCGTTTATATAATAATAAAGTACTGGCGGGTTTCGCCGGTGGTACTGCCGATGCATTTACTCTATTTGAGCGTTTTGAAAGTAAATTGCAAATGCATCAAGGTCATTTGACCAAAGCCGCAGTCGAAATGGCGAAAGAGTGGCGTAGTGATCGTGCGCTGCGACGCTTAGAGGCGATTTTGGCGGTAGCTGATGAAACCGCATCCCTAATTATTACAGGGAATGGCGATGTGCTTCAGCCTGAACATGATCTGATTGCCATTGGCTCAGGGGGTAATTTTGCCCAATCAGCTGCCATTGCACTGTTAGAGAATACCGATTTAGACGCACGAACTATCTGCGAGAAGTCGCTTAATATCGCGGGTGATATTTGTGTCTTTACCAACCATAACCATACTATCGAAGAACTAGAATATACCGATGATGGCCAGCCGATAGCTGCGCTACCTAACGGGTAATAAATAAAAGATAGTGATTTGTCACCGAATAAAAGGATTATGTATATGTCTGAAATGACACCTCGTGAAATTGTTGACGAACTGAACCGTCACATCATTGGCCAAGATACGGCAAAACGCTCAGTCGCTTTAGCGCTGCGTAACCGCTGGCGCCGTATGCAGCTTGACGAAAGCTTGCGCTCAGAAGTCACGCCAAAAAACATTTTGATGATTGGTCCAACCGGGGTGGGCAAAACTGAAATTGCCCGTCGTTTAGCAAAACTTGCTAATGCACCATTTATCAAAGTCGAAGCAACTAAGTTCACCGAAGTGGGCTATGTTGGTAAAGAAGTTGATACGATTATTCGCGATCTTACTGAAGTCGCGGTGAAAATGACTCGCGAGCAAGAAATGGAGAAAATGAAGTTTCGCGCCGAAGAGTTAGCCGAAGACCGTATTCTCGATGTTTTGATTCCACCAGCTCGTGACGGTTGGGGACAAGCTGATGAGAAAGAACCGCAAGAGTCTTCAGCACGTCAGGCCTTTCGTAAGAAGCTACGCGAAGGCCAATTAGACGATAAAGAAATTGAAATTGATGTGGCGGCACCACAAATGGGTGTTGAGATCATGGCGCCTCCTGGCATGGAAGAAATGACCAACCAGTTACAAGGTCTATTCCAGAACATGGGCAATGACACCACGAAAAAACGCAAACTTAAGATTAAAGAAGCGTTTAAAGCATTAACTGAAGAAGAAGCGGCGAAGCTAGTCAATACAGAAGATCTGAAAGAGCAGGCGATCTTCAACGTGGAAAACCACGGTATTGTCTTCATTGATGAAGTCGATAAGATTTGTAAAAGCGGCCAAGGCTCTGGACCGGATGTTTCTCGTGAAGGTGTGCAACGTGACTTGCTGCCATTGATTGAAGGCAGCAGCGTAACGACAAAACATGGGATGGTGCATACCGACCATATTTTGTTTATCACCTCAGGGGCTTTCCAAGTGTCGAAACCATCGGATTTGATTCCTGAACTGCAAGGTCGTTTACCGATTCGTGTGGAATTGGATGCGCTCTCAAGCAACGATTTCCGTCGTATTCTGACAGAGCCGAAAGCATCTCTGACTGAGCAATACACTGCTCTGATGAAAACGGAGAATGTTGATGTGACCTTTACCGAAGACGGGATCAAGAAGATTGCTGAAGCGGCATGGCAGGTCAACGAGACCACGGAAAACATTGGCGCACGTCGTCTACATACCGTGATGGAACGCTTGATGGATGAGATTTCATTTGCGGCTACTGAAAAACCGGGTGAAAGTTTTGAAATTAGCGGCGAATACGTTACTTCTCGTCTTGGTGAGTTAATTGAAGATGAAGATTTAAGCCGTTTTATTCTTTAATAAGTTGATCAAAAACAAAGCTTTGGAAGCCTGCCGCATCGGCAGGCTTTTTTATATTTAGCGTTCCGCATATACTGGCGGTATGGTAACCAACTTATCGTCCATATGAATAATTCTCTGCAGATTTGGTTTGAGGCGGCACGACCAAAAACATTGCCGCTAGCGTTCGTCTCTATTTTAACCGGAAGTGCTTTGGCGTTTTCCACCGGTCATTTTTCATGGCTTGTTTCGTTGCTTGCCTTGTTGACTGCAACATTGCTACAAATTCTTTCTAACCTTGCCAACGACTATGGCGATGCGGTGAAAGGGACCGATAATGAAAAACGTCTTGGTCCGATGCGCGCGTTGCAATCCGGAGCGGTCAGTCTTAAGGACATGAAGCATGCGATTTATCTCAATATTGTGCTTACGGTTATCATGGGGTTGTGCTTGTTGCTTTTTGCACTCAGTAGTGTGCAGAGCATTCTCGTTTTTATCGGGTTAGGGCTGTTGGCTATGGCCGCCGCAATTGCGTATACCGTGGGTAATAAACCGTATGGTTATGTCGGCTTAGGCGATCTCTCGGTCTTTACCTTTTTTGGACTTTTAGGTGTATCGGGTACGTATTTCTTACATACCGGTACCATTGATACCTCGTTGCTTCTACCCTCATTAGGGTGTGGCTTTCTTGCCGTCGCAGTATTGAACGTGAATAACATGCGCGATATTGAGAATGATGAGCAGTGCGGTAAATTGACGATGGCGGTGCGCTTAGGACAAGAAATGGCTAAGCGCTATCATTACCTATTATTGTTCGGCTCAGTCGTTGCTTTCAGTGGTTACTTACTGATGCAAGGCAAACCGCTATGGATCAGCGTGCCATTTTTATTAAGTCTGATTTCCGTTGTTAAGCACAGTCGTGAGCTATGGTTTACTCGTCAGCCCGCTGAGATTGCTCCGATGTTACCTGTGATTGTCAAATGTTCGATTATTACTAACTTATTGTTTGTTACTATCGTCATTGTGCAAACTCTGACAAGTTAATTTGCTTAGAGTCATTGCAATGGCCTAATGACTCGATATACTCGTATAAGGCTTTCACAAAGAGAAATCAGCTATGGAATACAACACCTCTGCACTATGTGATGTTTATCTAGATCAAGTAGATGTCGTGGAACCGCTTTTCAGTAATTTTGGAGGCAGTGCATCCTTTGCCGGACAAATCACCACAGTAAAATGTTTTGAAGATAATGGTTTGATTCGCGCGACATTAGAGCAAGATGGTGTCGGACGTATTTTGTTAGTTGATGGTGGTGGCTCATTGCGCCGAGCATTGATTGATGCTGAGCTAGCTGCATTAGCAGAAGAAAATGAATGGGAAGGCATTGTCATTTATGGCAGTGTACGTGAAGTCGATGATTTAGAAGAAATGAACATCGGTATTCAGGCGATGGCTTCTATCCCAGTAGCAGCGGCAGGTTTGGCGACAGGTGAAGTCGATGTGGCCGTTAACTTCGGTGGTGTCACTTTCCTACCAGAAGATTATTTATACGCCGATAACACCGGTATTATTCTTTCACAAGAGCCATTAAATATGGAGACGGTGGATGATGGTGAAGAAGACGATAGCGTTTTCGATGAGCTAGAAATGGTATAGCCTTTTTCACAAAGAGAAGTCGCACTGAACTGCGGCTTTTTTTATGCCTAGTTTCCGAGGGCAGTCTCATGATCACTGTGAGCGACCGCGTGATGTTTTAGCTTTAATGTGTAGAGGTAACCAAAAATTCCCCCCAAGATATTCCCTATCGCCGTTCCTGCAAATAACCCTTCCGCACCATAGAAATAGGAACCTAACCACGCGCATGGTAGGCATAGAATAAACAGCCGGATAACACTCCATACGAGTGCACGGTTCGGTTGATGCAACGCATTTAATGCACTCACCAGCATCATGACTACGCCCTGAAAACCGTAGCTTAATGGAACCAGTAACAGGTACTGGCTTAAATAATGTTGCACGTGTTGGTCATTGGAAAATAGCGCTGCCAAGGCAGACGTAACAGGCAGTATCAACGCAAAAAGTCCTAACTGAAACACAAGGCTAAAACGCATACTGAGAAATAGCCCGGCAAAGCTGCGCTGCGGATTGTGCGCCCCAAAGTTTTGCGACATAAAAGGCGTTAACGCGGATGTTAATGACATCGTGACCAAAATAAGAATCGATTCAATTCGTTGTGCCGCACCATAAGCCGCGACAGCCGCATTGCCGTGCTGTGAGAGTATACTCATAATAATCGCGCCGAATAAGGGCATCATGGCGGTTGAGAACCCCGCAGGTGCTCCAATTTTTAATATACAGCGCCAATGCCTAGTGATATGAGAATAGAACGGCTGACACAACAGTTGCTTACGACAGATTAAAACGAACATTATTCCAACGAAGGCAAAAACCCAAGCAATGCTGCTCGCGATGGCTGCGCCCTGAATCCCTAACTTGGGGAAAGGGCCATAACCAAAGATCAGCAGTGGATCGAGTACGCCATTGATAATACCTGAGCCAATCATGATAACGGCGGGGGCCTTCGTATCACCACTAGAACGAATCGCGCTGCTCCCCACCATCGGTATGATTAACAATGGAATGGTGACATACCAGATAGACATGTATTGGTTTATGAGTGGAAGCAGTGCCGTGTTTGCCCCGAGTAGCGAGAAGAGCGGTGTTATAGTCAGGCGCCCAGTCACAGATGCAATGGCAATAAGGGTAAAGGTCAGTAATAAGCCATGCGTAGTAAATAAGGCGGCTTGGCGATGGTGGCCTTTGCCTAGCAAGCGCCCCACATGAGTGGACACCCCTACGCCTAAGCCCATGCCGATACAGTTGAGAGCGAAAGTGATCGGAAAGGTAAAGCTCACCGCCGCTAATGGTTCGGTGCCTAACAGTGAGATAAAAAAGGTATCGACCAGATTGAACATCAATATTGCTAACATTCCAAGCGAGGTTGGAACGGCCATCTTGCGTAATACAACACTGATGGGCGCAGAAAGGAGTCCGTGTTTATCTAGCATAGAAAGTGCAATCTGAGAGAGTAGGGTGGCACAGGATACTTGATTCTCTGGTTGGGCTCTAGACAAGCCAACATGTTTTTACAATAAAAAAGCGAGCTCATACGCTCGCTTTTTTGACACATAGAATGATGTGTTAACTGATTGCTTACGCTTTTTTCGCTTCAGCAGCCGCGGCTGCGATAGCGGCAAAGCTATCTGCTTTAAGAGACGCACCGCCAACCAATGCACCATCGATATCTGGGTTTTGGAAGTAAGATTGTGCGTTTTCAGGCTTAACAGAACCACCGTATTGGATGATAAGCTGTTCTGCGACGGCCGCATCGTGTTTGGCGATGTGAGAACGGATGAACGCGTGGATACGCTGTGCATCATCAGCTGTCGCTGCTTTGCCGGTGCCGATTGCCCAGATTGGTTCGTACGCAATGATTGCGCCATTGAACGCAGCAATACCACAGTGGTTGATGACAGCATCGATTTGGCGTGAAACGACAGCTTCTGTTTCGCCCGCTTCGTTCTGTGCATCGGATTCACCAATACATAGTACCGGAGTTAGGCCGTTTTCTTTTAGGAAGGCAAATTTCTTAGCAACAAACTCGTCAGATTCTTCGTGGTATTCACGACGCTCTGAGTGACCGATGATGATATGAGTCGCGCCAAAATCTTTCAGCATTTCAGGAGACATATCACCGGTGAATGCACCGCTGTTGTTTACGTCTGTGTTTTGTGCACCCAGAATAAGCTTGCTACCGTTTTCTTTGATCAGGCGTTCTGCTTGGTCAATGTAAAGTGCAGGTGGAGCGACAACGACATCAACACCATCGATATCGGCAGTCTCAGTGTTTAGTCCGTTAAGAAGTTCAGTAACCATTGCTTTGTTACCGTTTAGTTTCCAGTTACCCATCACTACAGGACGACGCATAGGAATATCTCCGTTTTTCATTAATTAAAAAATACTGGCTAAGAATATACCAGATAAAATGGGTCAGATCATGATGAGAGTCATGTCTTTCTCGGTTTCGTGGCCTGCTGGTAGATTAGGGTAAAAAGAGCCTTGAAGTCTAATGTAGCTCTCGGCTTTTATTTGCATGATTGTCTATAGTGAATCCCATGGCGATGAAAATAGGGATAGAAAGCATGCCGAATTTAATTATGGAGTACTCGGATTCAGTAGAAGAGAGAGTCAATGCGCAAAAGCTATTAGAAGATTTACATCAACGGGCACTGGACAGTGGATTGTTTGCCAAAGGGGATGTGAAATCCCGCGCCGTACGATGTCATGATTGGTTATTGGGCGAAGAGCAAGATTCACAAGATTTCATTCATGTAACCTTTGAATTGTTAAGTGGCCGAACCCCAGAACAAAAGCGCACGCTGGTTGAGCAACTAATGATGGTGCTCCAGCAGGAAGCGAGTGAGATACGCAGTTTGAGTATTAATATGCGTGATATGGATAAACAGACATTTATGAAAACAGTCAATTAGTTCAAAGGATGAGTTATGACAGCAAAATGGTTGCTTTTTTCATTTGAAGGCCGCGTACCAAGGCAGATTTTTTGGATATGGAATGCGGTTTACTATGGTGTGATTATTTTCAGTTTAACGTTTGTTTCGCCATTTATTCCGACCATGTCTGCCTATGTGATGCCAGTGGTGCTACTGGTTTTGTTAGTTCCCGATTTGGCGGTGACCGCGAAACGCTGGCATGATCGCAATAAAAGCAATAAGTGGTTATTACTCAGCATGCCGCTGATTATCAGCCGCTTAATGATGCCAGGACAAATGGTCGATGAGGCTTCAATGGTGGTGGGTCCCTCGACTACAACTCAATTACTGTCCTTTTTTAGCTTACTATGCGGGCTGGTTATTTTGGTGGAATGTGGTTTACGCAAAGGCAATCCGTTACCTAATCAATACGGTGAGCCTGATGAGCATGAAGGTCATCATGAAAAAGAGTCTTCCTCGTAATGGCAGGCTTGGCGAGTAGTCACACACGATGATCTGATAGGCGCATCGCCGGCTGCCATCAATAATGTGCTCGGTGCGAGTGACCTGACACCCTTCACCAAGTAAGGTTTGGAAAATCGTTAATTCAGAATCACACAAATTGCGACATGTTTTGGCGGCTTTGCAGATAGGGCAGTGGTTTTCATACAGCATGTAACCGTGTTCTGTCGCTTCAAACTCCGCCATATACCCTTCGCTTTCACGCAGCCCAACCAGCATCGCGAGTTTACTTTCTACCGTGTTGCAGGTTTGCATGGCTTGCTGGTAGGTTTGCAGCGTTTTAGCTTCTCGCTCAGCGGTGACTTTAGCGACACCATCAGCGCCAAAGAGTTGCTCTACCGCTTCAATGACTTGAATGGTTAATTCACTATGTCGATCGGTGAATTTATCATGCCCCACTTGCGTTAAAGACCAATGACGGGTTGGGCGACCCACCTTCGCCTTAACGTCATGGCAGGCTAACACCCCGTCTTCTTCCAAACTGTGTAAATGCTGACGAGCACCCATCGTCGTGATATTCAGATCGTCGGCAAGTTGTTTTGCGGTCACGACGCCTTCACGTTTAATGGTGTGCAAAATTTTGTCAACGGTTTTCATGCGAGTCCTCAGTTTGGTGGATAAATTTGAATATGCCTCGTTGATAGAAACAGCAGTATTACTCAGTATTATGAAGTATCGCCAGCGCTTGTTAAAGAGAAGTCTAGCGTTCGTTCCAACAAGGCGTGAGTAGGACGCAGCGATGATAGGACTATTAAAGATTTTTGTTAATTAAATCACACTTTTTTTTGCTTGCCCCCTTGGGTTAATCCAATTTATCCCCCACATATCAAACACAAGCTGAGCGATCAGCGTTTCATTAACTACAAGACGTAAAATCTTAATCAGGAGAGACGACAGATGAATATTCGTCCATTACATGACAGAGTTATCGTTGAACGCAAAGAAGTTGAATCAAAATCGGCTGGCGGTATTGTTTTAACTGGCTCTGCGGCAGAAAAATCTACCCGTGGTGAAGTTATCGCAGTAGGTAAAGGTCGTATTCTAGAAAACGGTACAGTGTTACCTCTGGATGTAAAAGTCGGTGATACGGTTATCTTCAGTGAAGGCTACGGCACTAAATCAGAAAAAATTGAAGGCAAGGATGTCTTGATTTTGTCAGAAAACGATATTCTGGCAATCGTTGAGTAATTGCTCTGAAAAACGAACCAACAAAAACGAATTTAAAAGAGGAAATACAAAATGGCTGCTAAAGACGTAAGATTTGGTAATGATGCACGCATTAAAATGCTAGAAGGCGTGAATGTTCTAGCGGATGCAGTAAAAGTCACACTAGGTCCTAAAGGCCGTAATGTTGTGCTGGATAAATCTTTCGGTGCTCCAACGATTACTAAAGATGGCGTTTCTGTTGCGCGTGAAATTGAACTGGAAGATAAATTCCAGAACATGGGCGCACAAATGGTGAAAGAAGTTGCTTCTCAAGCTAACGATGCGGCGGGTGACGGTACCACAACCGCGACAGTTCTTGCACAAGCCATCGTAAGCGAAGGTTTGAAAGCCGTTGCGGCGGGCATGAACCCAATGGATCTTAAACGCGGCATCGAAAAAGCCGTAACACACGCCGTTGAAGAATTGAAAAAACTGTCTGTTGATTGTACTGAATCAAGCGCAATTGCACAGGTCGGTACTATCTCTGCAAACTCTGACTCTACAGTCGGTGCTCTGATTGCAGAAGCAATGGAAAAAGTGGGTCGTGATGGTGTTATCACGGTAGAAGAAGGTCAAGGTCTGCAAGACGAGCTTGATGTGGTTGAAGGCATGCAGTTCGATCGCGGTTACCTATCTCCTTACTTCATCAATAACCAAGAAGCGGGTTCTGTTGATCTAGAAAGCCCATTCATCCTATTGGTTGATAAGAAAGTATCGAACATCCGTGAACTTCTTCCTGTATTGGAAGCAGTAGCGAAGACCTCTCGTCCGCTACTTATCATTGCGGAAGACGTAGAAGGCGAAGCGCTAGCCACATTGGTGGTTAACAACATGCGCGGCATCGTGAAAGTTGCAGCCGTGAAAGCGCCTGGTTTTGGTGACCGTCGTAAAGCAATGTTACAAGATATTGCAACGCTAACTGGCGGTACGGTTATCTCTGAAGAGATCGGCCTAGAAGTTGAAAAAACAGCCTTGGAAGATCTTGGTCAAGCGAAGCGTGTGACCATCACCAAAGAAAGCAGCACTATTATCAACGGTGCGGGCGAGCAAGACATGATTGAAGGTCGCGTTGTGCAAATTCGTCAACAAATCGAAGATGCAACGTCTGACTACGACAAAGAAAAACTTCAAGAGCGTGTCGCGAAACTGGCTGGCGGCGTTGCCGTGATTAAAGTTGGCGCAGCAACTGAAGTTGAAATGAAAGAGAAAAAAGACCGTGTTGAAGATGCTCTTCACGCGACTCGTGCAGCCGTTGAAGAAGGTGTTGTTGCTGGTGGTGGTGTTGCACTTATTCGTGCCGCATCAGAACTAGCAGGCCTTACTGGTGACAACGAAGAACAAAACGTGGGTATCCGCGTTGCCCTTCGCGCAATGGAATCACCACTTCGTCAAATCGTTAAAAACGCAGGCGATGAAGAATCAGTGGTTGCCAATAACGTGAAAGCGGGCGAAGGTAACTACGGTTACAACGCAGCAACGGGTGAGTACGGCGACTTAATCGCAATGGGTATTTTGGATCCAACCAAAGTGACCCGTAGTGCACTTCAGTTCGCAGCTTCTGTGGCTTCTCTGATGATCACAACCGAAGCTATGGTGACTGATCTACCACAAAATGATGCCGGTTCAGCCCCTGATATGGGCGGAATGGGTGGCATGGGCGGCATGATGTAATGCTTCCATTGCCTGAGACTGTTCTTTAGAACGGTTCCATGCACGCAAAAGCCCCGTGATGATTCACGGGGCTTTTTTAATGCCTGTTTTTATGACCTAAGTATTGTTTGGTTGCTTTAATTGTCATGGAAATGTCAGTGAAAGTGTATTAAGCTCAATAACTAACCAGTATATAGGTCAGAATGAATCGCTGCGGAAAAATGATATAACTCGCATGTTCGAATGTATGGTTTGAGTTGCTATGGGGTAAGTCTTACAAGTGTTTTTAAAGCAGGTTTTAGAGACGATTGTTGGGGCTCTCTGGCAAAGTGTGAATGCGCTATTATTAAAGTATTACATTCAATAGATGTCGTTTCGTTTAATAGTAGCAATAGAATAAAAAATAAGTCTAGTGAAACATCAAGAGTAAAAATATGAGTATATTTAATAATTTCAAGTTGTTGAAAGCGGATATGATTGCAAAAGGCTGGGTCATAGATGCATTTCCTTTCAACTACAAAAGCCGCGATTACATTGTGTTAGCGAAGCTGTACGAAAACAGGGAAAAAAACCAAAATACTCTATGATGAAAATAGAGATATTGAAAAGTGAAAATATAAATGAAAGACTTATTACTGCTGTGAATACCAATGGATTTCTTATTGAAGCAAAACTGTTAAGAGAATTTTTTAATATAGAGTATGGTAAAAACCTTGGTGATATATTGAGTCAGTTTAATGAATATTTTGCTCAATTTATTCCGACTCAAGTAATTTCGAATAAATCACCACAGATTGAGAAAGCAATGGTTGCATCTTTATCAAAGAGTGACAGCGAAGATCCGAAAAAGTGCTACTGTTATGGTGTTATGAGAAATCCAGATGGGCGAAACAGAACACCGTTCAATGACAATAAAACTAGACTGCTAAGACCAACTTTGTATCCAGAGTTCAGTGGAGATCAGTCGATAAGCTTTTGCTATTCAACCGATTCTAATGCTCACAAATCGGATGCAGTAATCATTCAAAACTTTTCTAACAGATAATCTTGAGATTTAGAATATAACAAAGTCATCAAGAGTGGGGAAAAAGTCCTTCGACGCTAATTTTTTCCAAGTATTTTTTCACCACTTATGGTAGCTTTAGTGTGTCAAGTGAAGCTTGGTGCCTCTTACATGTTGTTCATCCATGTGCGACCAGAGGGACATCGATTAAGTAAGCATCATATTTCACAAAGACTTAATACATCTGGCTGTACACTTGTCAGAGGATTTTCATGTTTATTTTCTATATCGATGGACTTTAAACTCAATGTCTTTTGGGAATCAATAATCCTAAATATAAACAAATAAAAATGCTAGACCACCGGATTAACTCGTTTTTGTTAAATGATAAATCTGGGAATATATTCATCAATAAAGTTCCATTCATGAAAATAGAGTAGTAATTACCACCAATGAACCCAATAACCAGAACAATGTAAATAAAGAAGTATATTGAACTACTAAATGAGTAATTCGATATTCGCCTTAATATCATTATAATTATAAGTGTAATGAAAAAAATAGAATATCTTTCAATTTCTAGATTCCTTTATCATGGAGTCGATATTATAGTAATCAGCTCCTATTTCGGCTCCTAATGCTGATTTACTCATTGCTTGATAACCCCTTAGGTAATCCTCAGTACTATATCTAAATAGCTTAAATTGTTTGACCTTTGGCGTATTTTTCCATGGTATTGGCTTTAAGTTAAGGAGATAGATAAATGGGGGCTTGTTATGATTTTTATCACACATTTTTTTTATGTTTCGGGTGACAGAAAAAAGCGAGATATAAAAATATAGGTAAGGCAATTAACTGTATATTTCCGGGTAAGTTTAAATGATTAACAATAAATTTCTCGAAAAATAATATATTTACAGGAGCACCTTTTATATTACCTCCGTAGAGGAATATAGAAAAAAATTGAGCCATTACTGTAAGCATAAGAGAGTATTTAAAAAAAAACATGATGCCTTTTGAACGTTGTTTGTTTAGTCTTTTTATAAAAATAACTGAAAGTAATGATATTATCGAAAAAATAAGTTGATTAATCATTTTTTTCAAGCTCGCTATTTAAGGATTTGATGGTTATGGCATCTGCTCCAAACTCAAGAGACAGAGCTCCTTTACTCATTGCTTGATACCCCCTTAGGTAATCCTCAGCACTATATCTAAATAGCTTAAATTGTTTCGCTTTCCGAGTATTTTTCCAGAGCATCGGTGATAGATGAGTTTTAGAAGTAATTTGATATGCCTCTGCCGCATTTTTAGCTGTTGTGGTTTTTGCGACTAATCCATAAGCTGACATAGCTAAGTCGATACCATAGTAGGCGATATCACCTTGGTTTTTTGAGTAGCCTAAAGATTCAGATGCATATTGGTAGCCTTCTCGAACGAGCCCAGTAGCATTTTCATCACCATCTACAAAATACTTTCCATTCTCGTACATGTTATTCATACCATGAGCTGCCATAGGAGCACCAATTAAACATAAGGTTCCCACTGAGGCGTAGCACATCCCAGCTCCGGCGGTTACTTGCATGACGCCAGCGATAAAGCCGATCCCTTTTTGCATGATCATGCCACCTTGTTCTATCAGGCTTTGTCTTTCTTTGCGAAGTTCTTTGACTACCACTTCTTTGTTCTTTTTTCCGCTCTTGAAGTCATTAACAAGGCATTGCTCAAAACGATCGACGTCACGAACAAACTGCATCTTGAGACTTCCATCAGAGATGTAGCGATGTGAAAGTGTCACAGCTTGCATGGTGAGCCCTTTGCCCGCTTTTTCTACTTCTCTAATGTCCCATGAGTCCGGTGTCGTTTTGTTTCTCATTTCTGTAGTCTTGCCCAAGTTTCATAACCTTCTGTACCGGCTATTTTGTGTTTCCAAATGATATCTCGGTAAGAGAGGTAAAGAACTTCTGACATGTCTTCATCCCCTGAATTCAGCACATTGGGTTGATCAAAAGAGAAGGTTGAAATTAAGGCATCAACTAGCTCAATAACATAAAAATTCTCGTTGTAGCCTTGCTCATTGGTGCGATAGAACTTAATCGTGCATTGTAAATGCTCTTGTTTAGAAAAAGCGTTGCCAAGGAGTGGCGACGCTTTATCAATAGGTTTGGTAATGACGACCTCGGCAGGCCCACCGTGTTTACTTAAGGTGAAGTTACACGCTAGAACGGTGATTTCATCAGAATGAGATTCTTGAGCTTTGTTACCAATAGAATATTTAGTATTACATCCTTGAGAGATGCTACCTTGTGTTTTACCAATAATAGATAGGTATGCGGTATGAGCCATTATAAACGTTGATTATTTTATGAATTGTGTTGACTATTAGAAGGCTTTTATGGGGAAGTTTCAATGAAGATTTAATGCAAGTCGACATAATGTGATCTTTTGTGAATTTCCGCTGTTGATGTTGAGTCCGAATTCAAGTCGTAAGCGCATACAACAGGATTACCTATTATCCTTTAAATTAGGCGTTGTTGAGCGTGTTAAAAAAGGCGAAATGACTTAAAACAAGCGCAAGCCTGTTTTGGTATTCTGGGCCGTTCAATTGTACTCGTTTGACTCAGAAAAAATTGTAGTCTTGACAGACCGAAGAGAAACTGAGCAACCAAATCCTCAATCGTATGGTCTATATCATGGATAAGGAATACGGAGCTGCCTAAAAACTGTCAACCTATCTTAGAACGGGTCAGTTTGAGTATTATTGATAGATTTAGCACACATCGAGAAGTTGCAATGCTCAACCTCATCATTCCTCGTTATCAATCGGTTAACCGACTGAGCAAGACCATGAGCGACGGTTTAGCGAAAATTTCCAAATCACTAAGTGATGATTTGTTGAAATAAGTTGATACGGTACACTGATTGAGATGCGCACTTAACGCCGCTGATCTGTTGCGCGGCGTGATACACGAAAAAGCCATTAGGAGAATACCGCTTGTGATCGATCTGGCTATTTTTTGCGGCATGGTGGTATTTTACTTTTGGGATGGAGAAAGTAATACGGCGCGTAAGGAAGCGTGTATCGCCATGCTTGCCTATGTTGCGTATATGATTTTATATCGATACATTCCGCCTTTCCCGTTGGGCACATCCTTACATATGAAGCAGCTATACGGTTTGATACCGCTGTTATCCTTTGGGGCGATTGTGTTTCCCCATGCCAATTAGCAATCCCCTGAATTAGTCACACGCATCATCGGTTGGTCTGGCCTCGTTGTTGTGACGTTCATCCTGATTTGCTTCAAACTCTTTGTTTGGTCGTCGGGCGCTTAGGTACGCGTATAGCCCATCGTGAATTCACGTTCATATTTGTTATCGGTTACTGCACGTCCTTTTCCTTCACTGACACTAGCTAAATTCACACCGCAATGCCGCCTCCGCTCGGTATTGGTGATGTTATTGCACCATGATCACTAAAATGGACCTTTGGCTCTAGCAACTTAATGTTTTCGTTGCATTGCAAGTACTTTGATATACGATTGTGCCGCGCGGCCGTTTGATGTGGCTGCTGTATTTACGGTTTGATTATTGAGTAGGGCGCGAGCATTGCTCACCATTTTACTGGGCGTTGGGCGGGTAAAAAACTCCGTGCGCCGGACGTATATTTGTTATGGAGTTATTTACAAAGGTTTATTTATGAAAGATATATTTTTCTTCAACTCGATGCTCACCCCTAAAATCATCACTTTTATTTATTGGCTAATGCTTCTAACTTCATTGGTTTCTGGTTTAGGGATGATGTTTACCGCATATGGAGGCGGCTTTTTAAGCGGTTTAGGTATTATTATTGGCGGTGCGATTGGCGCAAGAATTTGGTGTGAGCTATTAATGGTTTTATTTAAAATTCACGAAAACCTACAAAAAATCGCTAACAAGTCAGAATAAAATCATTGTTGAATAAAGACTATTATGGCGACTTTTTTGTGTTTAACTGCGATCAGTAGATAAACACAACACTCTATGATGATAGTTACTGATGTTCTATAAAATGATGTTGGGGCATGCCTGAGTGAACTCATGAGCATTCTCCTTATTCGCGAAAGCCCTGTGATTATTCACGGGGCTTTTTTGTTGCCTCTCAGTCGTATGCTGATGGGGAACGCCTCTATTCCTATGAGATTGATGCGTAGAAGCCTGAACCAGACTTATTTTTATATGCCGACTACACCGATGGGTAAAACCCGCTCGGAGTTATCCGAATTCAACATATGTCAGAGCTGGTTGTACAGATCACTTAACACACTTACGCGGCTTCTTCGCTGAGCGCTTATCAATGAAAATTTCTGCGTACATATAGCGAGCGATGCAAATACTCGGTATGGTTAAGATATAAGTAGGGATGAGAAGTTAAGGATCGATAGCATGAAAATTAGTCAGTTACATCATACTGGCGAGTCGGCCTCATTACGGATTGATGAATGGGAAATAGCACCGGGTCAGCATTGGGGCGTTTTTTCAACACATAGTCATGGATCGTCATTACTAGTGAGTTTGCTCGCCAAGCAACAAGCGCCAGAACGAGGCGTGATTAGCGAAGCGCCAGAGCGTATTGGCTGTGTATCTTTGCATGAGCAGCAAAAGCTTTTAGATATTGAACTGGCGCGGGATGATACCGATTTTCTCGATCAAATTGATTATGGCACCAGTGTTGAAGGACTGATTTTAGAAGCTGGCTGTACGCGCAGTGAGCTGGAAGTATTACTTGAGAAGACGGATTTAACCCAGTTACGTTTACGCGGTTTTCGTCAGCTCTCGACGGGCGAAACTCGGCGTTTAATGTTGGCGCGCGCATTAGCCACGCAGCCACAGATGTTGATTCTTGATGAACCTTATACTGGGCTCGATACCCACCATCGGCAGCAACTCTCCGCGTTACTGACTGAGCTTGCCGAGCAGATGACCTTGATAGTGGTGACCTCGCGAGAAGACGAACTGCCCGATTTCATCTCCCACATTGCCGTTTTTAATGAGCAAGCGCTCTCGCAAATCATGACGCGTGAGCAATGGCTTAATAATCCGTTGCTTGAGCAAATGAAGGCATTGTCTGCCGAGCGCAGTGATGCTTTGGTGGCTCTCATGGAAGCGGCGCCGAGCGAAGACCGCTACCCGAACCCACGCGTCATTATGCGTGATGTGGCGGTGGAATATGTCGATGCGCCGATTTTTTCTGGTGTCAACTGGGAGATTAAAGCGGGTCAGCATTGGCAAATTCGTGGTCCGAATGGCTGCGGCAAAAGTACCTTACTTGGGCTTATTTTAGGGGATCACCCTCAGTGCTACAGCAATGATATTACCGTATTGGGGATGCAGCGCGGCAGTGGTGAAACCATCTGGGATGTGAAAAAGCACATTGGTTTGGTGTCTTCGGCTTTGCATTTACAATATCGCGTCGATTGCTCAGCGCTCGATGTGTTGTGCTCAGGGTTTTATGATTCGATTGGTTTGTATCAAAAGCCGAGTGCCAAAGAAGTGCAATTAGCGCAGCAGTGGTTAGCGTTGTTGGAAATGGCTGACATGGCGAAAGCCAGCTTTCGCAGTCTCGACTATGGGCGTCAGAGACTGCTTTTGATTGGCCGCGCGTTGATTAAGCAGCCCGCGTTACTGGTGTTAGATGAGCCGTATCAAGGCTTAGATTATATCAATCGTAAGTTGGTATTCCATGCACTTAATCGGATTGCGACGCTACACATGACACAACTGATTTACGTCACCCACTATGAAGAAGATGCACTGCCGGCGATTGATCACTTTGTCGATTTTATTGCCAATGAGGGCAAGCCGGGGTATCACGTCGCGATTTATCAGGCGTAGTCAGTCACTTATTCACGAGGAGAGTCTTCACGCTCTCCTCGCGTTGTGAGGCGGCCTAATTTTTGGTGCACGCCACGACGCAGACTTTTAAACGAGTTTTCGATTTTATCAACGCCCAATAGCACGGCTAACGCCAGCAGGGTAATGATGACCGATTGATACTGATAGCCTAAACCAATCATTAATCCCAACGCGGACAGTACCCAGATAACGGCCGCTGAGGTTACGCCATGAATTTTACCATCTTGTGTCATCATCACACCGGCACCTAAGAATCCGACTCCCGTGATAATTTGGCCAAGCACCCGCGCTTGATCCATCTTGTCATGAGAGAGCGATACTCCGAGCGCCATAAAGAGATAAGTGCCCGAAATAATCAGCACAGATGTCCGAATGCCCACCGGCTTACCGCGTGTTTGTCGTTCAATGCCAATCAAAAAACCATTTAATGCACAACACAACAGTGCAGACCATTGAAATGGGCCTAAATCTAATATGTTAGCCAATGCGGCCATGGTTACCTATCCTCTTGAAAAAGCGCAGTATGCCGAGTTTTCGGTGTGTAAACTAATGCGATTATTTATGGTATAGATAAGGATTTTAAATCGAGCAAGTTAGATCACTCTAAATGCAGATCTAACAGGGTTTTACTGGGGCGTCCGCCAATTTCACGTGTGAGTTTGGGCATCAAATAGCCGGACACTTGCTCAATCACACCGGCCATGATTTTTTTCGCTTGGGCATCGCTGATGAAAAAGTGTGCGGCACCTTGTACCTTATCAAGCACGTGCATGTAGTAAGGCAAAATACCCGCAGCAAATAAGGCTTCGCTGAGATTAACTTGTGCACTCACGCTATCGTTCACCCCTTTTAGCATCACACCTTGATTGAGTAAGGTCACATTAGCCTGTTTAAGCTTGATCATTTGCTGCGTAAACTCATCATCAATTTCTTGCGCGTGG
>JBQGON010000001.1:84328-87227 GCA_052087065.1 Vibrio sp.
TGGTTAACGTGGGTGACCATAATGGTTTGTAAGCGTGTGTTAGCCAGCAGGTGGCATAGCTCATCGGTGATGCGTGCTGGAATGACGACTGGCAAGCGTGAATGAATGCGTAAGCGTTTCACATGAGTGATGTGCTCAATACGTTCAATTAACCAGGCTAGTTCTTGATCTTTGGCCATTAACGGGTCACCACCTGATAAAATGACTTCGTTAATTTGTGGGTGGGCCGCGATATAATCGAGACTTTGCTGCCACACCGTTTTTGAGCCTTTGTTATCAGCGTATGGGAAATGACGGCGAAAACAGTAGCGACAATTGACGGCACAGCCGCCTTTTAATATCAATAACGCGCGGTTTTGGTATTTGTGCAGTAAACCGGGCCGTTCGTTGTTTTGTTCTTCGAGCGGATCGATGGAGAATCCTTCGTGCACGTCAAACTCTTCTGATAACGGTAGGACTTGGCGTAATAAGGGGTCATATGGATTGCCTTTTTCCATCCGAGCGACAAAACTTTGTGGTACACGCAGCGAAAATAGCTGGCGGGCAGCAAACCCAGATTCCCATGGCGATGCGTCGATCTCTAACTGCTGTAGTAACGTTGCGGGATCTGAGATCGCATTCGCTAATTGTTTGAGCCAGTTTTGCTCAACAGAATCGATTTTTCGGGTTATGATGTGCGACATTGATTGAAACTCTAAGAATGTAAAGAGGATATATGGCTACTGTTAGCACGAATGAATTTAAAGGCGGTCTAAAAATCATGCTTGATAATGAGCCTTGCGCCATTCTCGAAAATGAGTATGTGAAGCCAGGTAAAGGTCAAGCATTTAACCGTGTTAAAATCCGTAAACTGCTGAGCGGCAAAGTGATTGAAAAAACGTTCAAGTCAGGCGATACCGTTGAAGTGGCAGATGTACTAGACGTGGATCTAGACTACCTATACAACGACGGCGAATTCTTCCATTTTATGGATAGCCAAACGTTTGAACAAATCGGTGCTGATGCTGCTGCAGTGGGTGAAACGGCGAAATGGTTGGTTGAAAACAACGCATGTACGCTAACCCTGTGGAATGGTAACCCAATTACTGTGACACCACCAAACTTTGTTGAGCTGGAAGTAACAGAAACCGATCCTGGCTTGAAAGGTGATACGCAAGGTACGGGCGGTAAACCTGCAACACTAACCACTGGCGCTGTGGTTCGTGTGCCGCTGTTCATCCAAATTGGTGAAGTGATTCGTGTTGATACGCGTTCAGCAGAATACGTTGGCCGTGTAAAATAATCACAGCCATCTGTAAAAAAAAGGAGCACTGATGTGCTCCTTTTTTTGTTGGTATGGATATATTAAATAATCCCGATAATATTCCACCATGTCAGGCCCGTTACCATAAATAACACTCCGCTACTGATCGCAATGACTAAACCAATGCGCATCCATTCGCCGTCCGTGTGATAACCGTAACCAATCAACAGTGGGTTTCTTGCATGGCTATAGGTGGCAAGATTACAGCCTAACGAACTGATGCCAGCAATGGAAAGCACTGCCAGCATTGGGCTGACGTGTAAGGAGATCAATGCGCCAATAAATACTGGTGCAATCGCCACGACTTTGGCGGTTGCAGAAGCAAAGAAATAGGCTAAAAATAGATAGAACACCATCATCGCGAGCAAGAATATCAGTGGGCTAGCACTACCTAGCGTGGCACTGAGAAACCCTGAGATTTGATGGCCAACCCAGTCGGTAAAGCCGAGACGTTTTAAGTTATTGGCCATGCCCATTAAGACGGCAAACCACACTAAGGTATCCCAAGCGCCTTTTTCGCTTTTGATATCATCCCAGTTTAATACGCCCAGCAATAGTATCGCAGAAAGCCCGATGAACGCGGCTGAGGTTGAATATAACCCCAGACTGGAGCCGCCGACCCAGCCGATGATGAGCCCGATAAAGACACACACCAGTTTCCATTCCATCACGCTCATTTTGCCCATTGATGCTAATTCGGTTTTGGCAAACTGCGTCGCTTCGGGAGTTTCGCGGGTTTCAGGTTTGATCACTTTGTAGAGCAAGAACGGTAGTACCACGAGGATAAATAACGCTGGCACCAATAAATACGCCGCCCAGTGCGCAAAGTCTAAGTGAATGCCGGCCACGCTTGAGGCAATACCGATTAATGCTAGGTTACCGGAAAACCCAGTTTGGAAACCGACCGCAGAGGCATCGTTAATTGCGGCTGAGGACGAAATCAGGAACTGTCCTAACTTACGGTCATCCGCTTTGATGGTTTTTGCTAAGGAGTTGGCAATTGGAGAGACGATCGCTGAACGGGCGGTGTTACTGGGCGTCGCCGGAGCAATTAAGAAATCTGCGACCCCTAAACAATACGCGACGCGCAATGTCGACTGACCAAATTTACTCAGCAGTAATAATGCGATCCGGCGGCCTAAGCCCGTTTTAATAAATGCACGAGCGATCGTAAACGCAATGATAATTAGCCAAATTAATGGGTTATTAAAATGCGTCATCCCATCAGTCACGGCCTCTTTCGGTGTTGCTGCGCCGCCTGCGCGCAATACAATAAAGAAGGCAAGGCTGATAATCGCTAGGGCGCCGGTTGGCATGACGTTGGCGATGATCCCGGCGATAGTGGCAATAAAAATAATCGCGGTATGGTAGGCGGGCACGGTGAGCCCTTCAGGGGGAGAAAACTGCCAAACCAAGGTGGCAATCGCAAGAATAACAACAAGTGGGATAGGTTTCGCTGCGATCCAGTGACCAGCGGTAGAATTAGACATAAGAGTGCACCTCGATTCAAATGCGAATGTGATGATAGAACTGGATGATGAGATTTCAACACGCCAAAAGTTAGGGCGGTGTCCTGTCAGTGGAATGGGATAAGGG
>JBQGON010000002.1:0-62652 GCA_052087065.1 Vibrio sp.
CAGTCCACGACTTACCTCATTTATATTATATTATTACTCATGGGGTTAAGCATTTCAGCGCTTGATAATCTTGATGCCAATATTTTAGAAATCGGTAAATACTCTGCCGTGTTTATTGTACTGATGGCGCTATGTAATTTTTCCGTGCTACCCATTGTTGATAAGCTGCTACCAATGGAGGCATCCTCAAGTAAACAACGTATACCACTCCACCATATGGCGATGGATTCGTGTAAACTGCTGGTCGTTGTCAGCAGTGGCCTCGTGATTGGCATATTGCAGCCTTATTCGCTTCACTGGGTCGCTTCAGTCAGTGAAGGAATCTTATTGCTGCTATTATTTTTTATTGGGATTCAACTGCGTAATAGTGGCCTCACACTGAAGCAGATTGTCGTCAATAAACGGGGCACACTCATCGCTCTTGTCGTGATAATAAGTTGTTGGGTCGGTGGTGTACTAGCGGCACTCATTTTAAACTTACCTATATTACAAGGTCTGGCGATGTCGTCAGGGTTTGGCTGGTATTCTCTCTCGGGCATATTAATGGGCGATGCTTATGGCCCTATTTTTGGCGGCAGCTCTTTTATTATCGAGTTGGTCAGGGAATTAATCGCACTGCTCCTCATCCCCATGCTGATTCATCGTCGCCCATGCACAATCATCGGTTATGCTGGCGCAACCGCGATGGACTTCACGTTACCGCTTATTCAGACTTCAGGGGGGGTAAGCTGTGTGCCAATCGCAATCGTTAGTGGCTTTATACTCAGTCTATTCGTGCCAGTGTTCATGCTGCTATTTGTGTCATTATCAACACTTTGATAGCCAACTAACGTATAAAGATTTGACTTGGTATATCAAGATAAAAAGTCGATACTTTCTTATCTATAGTGACATGTTCTGTACTTTTTAGGTTTAATGTATGACAACAAACATCAATAAAAAAGCCACAGTAAGTTTTGAAAGCCTACTTAAAATTTTTACTGTTCCAGAAGGACCAGACTCAACCCTAACACATATCGAGTCTGCGCTATCTCATAACCTCGACGCTTTTTTAAATGATCATATTGTCGCGGAAGAAAAACCACTGGCTGATATCGAACGTGATTTTGCTCAAGCACAGATCCCCGATGAGCCCGAATTTGTCTCTGTGCATACCGACCATCTACTCGATAAGGTCGTCGCTCATTCTGTGCACACTGCTTCGCCCCATTTTATTGGTCACATGACCTCGGCGTTACCGTACTTTTTACTGCCGCTCTCTAAAGTCATGACTGCGCTAAACCAAAACTTAGTAAAAATTGAAACTTCGAAAGCCTTTACTCCATTAGAGCGTCAGGTTCTGGGAATGCTTCATCATCTCATCTATCAGCGTTCTGATGACTTTTATTCCCCATTAATGCATAGTGCCTCCCACTCGCTAGGAGCGTTTTGTTCTGGGGGAACCGTTGCCAATATCACAGCCCTGTGGGTCGCGAGAAATCGCGCCTTACCAGCCAATGACAGCTTTTCAGGCATTGCGAAATCAGGCCTAACCGCCGCTTTACGCCACTATGGCTATGACGACTTAGCTATTGTCGTTTCAGAACGTGGGCACTATTCGTTAAAAAAAGCGGCTGATGTTCTGGGCATAGGCCAGAACAATCTCGTGACCATTCCTACCGATGAACATAATCGTATGGATCTGGTCGCCTTTGAAAACACTCTTGAGCAATTAAAGCAGCGTAACATCCGAGTGTTTGCTGCAGTGGGTATTGCTGGAACCACAGAAACTGGCAATGTCGATCCATTGCTAGCCATGGCCAATATTTGCCACAAAGAAAACATTCACTTTCATGTCGATGCCGCGTGGGGCGGAGCCACCTTATTTTCTCACACTTATCGTCACTTATTGCGCGGTATAGAGCAAGCAGACTCAGTCACGATTGATGCCCACAAACAGCTCTATATCCCGATGGGCGCGGGCATGGTGCTCTTTAAAAACCCCGGTGCTTTACAGGCGATTGAACATCACGCGCAATATATTTTGCGGGCAGGCTCAAAAGATTTGGGCAGTCATACGCTCGAAGGTTCACGTTCTGGAATTGCTATGCTGGTCTACTCAAGCTTGCATATCTTAGGTCGTCGTGGCTATGAATTACTGATTAATCAAAGTATCGAAAAGGCGCACTTTTTTGCTGATCTCATTGCTAAGCAAGCCGATTTTGAATTAGTGTCAAAACCTGAATTGTGTTTGCTCACCTATCGTTATATACCGAAAATTGCCAGTGCAGCGCTCCTTATTGCAACGCACGAACAACAAAAGGTCATCAACGACTTGCTCAATGAACTCACCATTTTCATGCAAAAAAGACAACGCGAAAATGGACGCTCATTTGTGTCACGAACTCAACTCACCCCACAGCGTTGGTCTTATTACCCTATTGTGGTGTTCCGAGTAGTACTCGCCAATCCTCTTACCACACAAGATATTCTGGCATCAGTGCTAGACGAGCAGCGTACTCTGGCAACGCAAGCCACGTCTTTACTCAAAAACATTCAAACAGAGTGTCAAATGATACTCCAAATACCTAACGCACCGCGTTAATTTCAGTGTCAATTCGACCTGAAAACCTGTATAAATTGAGCGAACTCAGTCGGCGTTATGTCCTTCTAATCAAACGTAGTTTGAGGCTTGTCATAGAATCATTCATTGATAGCGCGTTTCATTTATGAAATGCTTCGATCAGGGTTTATACTCCATCCAATGCCATTGAACCTAGTTGTAGTTAGAACATGTGCTTTTTCAAGCTAGGATGATATCGACGATTACTTATTTATGCCTGCGTGATGACGATGAATACAATAGAGAAAATACAAAATAACCTAGAAAACTTCAGCAAATCTGAGCGTAAAGTTGCCGAAGTGATCATGGCTGCTCCGCAGGAAGCCATTCATTCAAGCATTGCAACTTTAGCTAAAATGGCCGATGTGAGTGAGCCGACCGTGAACCGCTTCTGTCGCCGTTTAGATACCAAAGGGTTTCCAGACTTTAAACTGCATCTTGCCCAAAGTTTGGCCAACGGCACCCCTTATGTGAACCGTAATGTGGAAGAAGATGATGGACCAGATGCCTATACTCACAAAATCTTCGAATCCACCATGGCGTGCTTAGATGTTGCAAAAAACAGCTTGGATCCTAACCAGATTAACCGTGCTGTGGATTTATTAACACAAGCCAAGCGAGTGTCGTTTTTTGGCTTAGGGGCTTCTTCGGCAGTGGCGCGTGATGCACAGAATAAGTTTATTCGGTTTAATATTCCCATCACTTGCTTTGAAGACGTCGTAATGCAACGCATGAGCTGTATTAACTGCACAGACAACGATGTCGTGGTACTCATTTCACACACTGGCAGAACCAAGAGCCAAGTGGATATTGCACAGCTAGCCATTGAAAACGGCGCCACCGTGATCGCCATTACTGCGAAAGATTCTCCTTTGGATCAAGTGAGTTCACTGTCGATCTGCTTGGATGTGCCAGAAGACACGGATGTTTATATGCCAATGGCAAGCCGAGTAGTACAAATGACGGTCATTGATGTGTTAGCCACAGGGTTTACATTAAGGCGTGGTTCCGGTTTTAGAGACAATTTAAAACGTGTGAAAGAGTCATTAAAAGACTCGCGTTACGATAAATTTTCACGCTTCACCAACGAATAGCTGGATACAACGTCAGCTAACGAGTATGCATGACGATTCGACTCATAATTGATGCAGCCATGACTTTCTTTAAATCTGCGCGTTTTATAAGCAATAGATTTTACCTATTGGATTGAATGGTAAATGCACCTTTATTTTCTATATTGAATAAGGCATATTGGCTACCAAAGCAATTAAGGAGAGAGTTATGTTTGTTGTTATTTTTGGTCGTCCTGCTTGTCCTTTCTGTGTTCGTGCAAAAGAGCACGCAGAAACATTAAAAGAGAAGCACGAAGACTTTAACTACCGCTATGTTGATATTCAAACAGAAGGTATCTCTAAAGAAGATTTGTCGAAGAGTGTCGGTAAACCCGTTGAAACGGTACCTCAAATCTTTATCGATCAAGAGCCTATCGGTGGTTGTAGTGAATTTGAAGCTTACGCAAAAGAACATTTAGGTCTATTTGACTAGAACTGATTTTTATAAAAAAGCCCGCGCTCTTGTTGCGGGCTTTTTTATTTTTAAAATCTTTGTGAAAGATGATATTTCCTCTTATATTTTCCTTATAGTTATATACAATGATGCGTATACTCTTGTTCAGACAATTATGCTATTTGAGCGGTACCTGTGAATATTGACGTAGTCTTTCTACTTAAACAAAACCCCATCCTACTTATTTTCGTCGCGTTAGCTATTGGGCTTGCTATAGGTAAAATCCGGATAGGCAGTCTGCAGCTCGGTAACTCTATCGGCGTACTAGCAACATCTTTGGTCATGGGTCACCTTGGCTTTTCCTTTGATGCAGACGCGCTTACCATCGGCTTTATGCTATTTATTTACTGTGTTGGCATTGAAGCTGGTCCTAATTTTTTTGGCATTTTCTTTCGAGATGGCAAACACTATTTAATCCTAAGTCTCGTGGTCTTAGTAACCGCAACATGGATCACTTATTTTGGAAGCTATTATCTCCATCTCGATTACGGTTTATCAGCTGGTATGATGGCTGGTGCGCTGACCTCGACGCCAGTGTTGGTTGGCGCCCAGGACGCAATTAACTCTGGGTTATCGCAAGTTCCGCATAACAAAGATATCAGTTTGGTTCTCAACAGTGTTTCCGTCGGATATGCGATGGCTTACCTGATTGGTTTAATCAGCATGATTATGTTCGCTAAACTTCTCCCTAAGATCCAAAAGCAAAACCTTTCCGATTCGGCTCAGCAAATCGCCAAAGAGCGGGGCTTAGGAACAAACAGTCAACGTAAAGTTTATCTACCGATTATCCGCGCCTATCGCGTTGGACCAGAATTGGTCAATTGGGTCGGCGGACGTAATTTGCGTGAACTCGGCATATATCGCCAAACAGGCTGTTATATTGAACGCATTCGTCGTAATGGTATTCTTGCCCACCCTGATGGGGATGCAATTTTACAAGAAGGCGATGAAATCGCGTTAGTCGGTTATCCAGATAGCCACGCACGCCTTGACCCCAGCTTTCGGAATGGTAAAGAAGTATTTGACCGTAACTTACTGGATTTACGTATTTCAGAAGAAGAGATTGTCGTAAAAAGCGATGCGGTTGCTGGTAAACGTTTAACGGACCTCAATATGTCCGAATACGGCTGTTTCCTCAACCGTGTAGTTCGCGCACAAATTGAAATGCCAATGGACTCAGAGATCATTTTAGCTAAAGGTGACGTGCTGCAAGTCAGCGGCGAGAAATCTCGAGTCAAAGGGCTCGCGGATAAAATTGGTTTTATCTCCATTCATAGCCAAATGGCCGACTTGCTCGCGTTTTGTAGCTTCTTTATTCTCGGCATTTTACTCGGATTAGTCACCATGACCTTCGGTCAAGTATCGTTTAGTCTCGGTAATGCGGTCGGACTGCTGCTTGCAGGGATCACATTGGGCTTTTTAAGAGCCAATCACCCTACCTTTGGTTATGTCCCCCAAGGCGCGCTAAATATGGTGAAAGATTTAGGCTTGATGTTCTTTATGGTCAGTATCGGACTGAGTGCGGGTGCCCAGATGTTTGATCACCTATCAGACATTGGTTTTAAAGTGATAGGGTTGGCGTTCTTGGTCAGTGTCGTTCCAGTATTTTTTGCTTATGTCGTCGGAGCGTATGTCTTAAAAATGAACCGCGCCTTGCTATTTGGTGCCATCATCGGTGCGCGCACCTGTGCACCTGCGATGGATATCGTTAACGACTACGCCAAGTCAACGGTTCCTGCATTAGGCTATGCTGGAACCTATGCTATTGCCAATATTCTGATGACTCTAGCTGGTACCATTTTAATACTGCTAAATTAATAATAGCGTCGAATATAGCCAATAAAAAAGCGCTCCAAAGAGCGCTTTTTTTTATCCATTCATAAAGGCTAAGCCAACCGAAGGTACCACTGATTAGATGTCTTGAACATCAAACTCGACTTGTGGGTTAACGTCAGCATCGTAATCAACGCCTTCAATACCAAAGCCAAACAATTTCAAAAACTCTTGCTTGTAACTTACGTAGTCAGTTAACTCTTTCAAGTTTTCTGTGGTGATTTGTGGCCATAGGGCCTGACAGTATGCTTGAATATCTTCACGCAATTCTAAGTCATCAAGACGCAGACGGTTTTCATCGTCAACTTCTGGTGCAGAACCATCTTCTTTAAATAAACGCTCGTTAAACATGCGTAAAATCTGCTCCATACAACCTTCGTGTACACCTTCTTCACGCATTTTTTTGAATACCATTGCGATATAAAGAGGCATAACTGGAATAGCGGAACTTGCTTGAGTAATAACAGATTTCAATACCGCAACGTTCGCTGTACCATTTTTCGCAGATAACTTCCCGTTAAGCTCCGCAGCCGCACGATCCAAATCCATTTTTGCACGGCCAAGCGCACCATGCCAGTAGATAGGCCAAGTGAGCTCAGTACCGATGTAGCTGTAAGCAACGGTTTTACAACCATCAGCCAAAACGCCAGCTTCATCTAGTGCATTGATCCACAATTCCCAATCTTCGCCACCCATAACGGTAACGGTATCGGCAATTTCTTGCTCTGTCGCAGGCTCAACACTCGCTTCAATAATCACATCACGGTTGGTATCTACCGCTGTTGAGGTGTACGTTTCGCCAATTGGTTTTAGGCAAGAACGAATCACTTCGCCTGATTCTGGGAGTTTACGTACTGGCGATGCCAATGAATAAACCACCATATCGATTTGACCCAAATCTTCTTTGATCAAATCAATCGTTTTTTGCTTCGCTTCATGTGAGAACGCATCGCCATTTAAGCTCTTAGAATACAAGCCTTCTTCTTTAGCAAACTTATCAAATGCCGCTGAATTGTAGTAACCCGCTGTACCTGGTTTTTTTTCAGTGCCTGGTTTTTCAAAAAACACACCGATGGTTGCAGCACCGCCACCGAATGCGGCTGCGATACGCGATGACAAACCATAACCGCTGGATGAACCTACAACTAACACACGTTTAGGTGCGTTTTTGATAGGACCTTGGGCCTTGGTTTGTGCAATTTGCTGTTTTACATTTTCTTCACAACCCACTGGGTGCGTTGTCGTGCAGATAAATCCGCGAATCTTAGGTTTGATGATCATATTCAACTTCCTTTCAAAATCAGCGTAAGGATAAAAGTTTCCTCGTCATAGCGCACCCTATTTTTGTCAAAATACGTTGAAATCCCAAGTGGTTGGATCACTAACGATGCAATTTTAAACGAAAAAACAACAAGGGCCTCCTATAATGAAGCCCTTGCTTACGCTAATAACATTGGTAATAACGTGTCAAAGTGTAGAGTGCCCACTCACATTGGTCAAAACTTCTTTAAAATCATAACTAAAATGATCCACTTGAATCGCTTTAACCCGTAAAGCTTCGGCCTCTAAGACCTCTTTAACCATCGACTCGGTCAACACTCCCGCATCCTGTGCTTGTTTTAACTTTTCTGCGAGAGGCAGAGTGCGCTCAATCATACCAGAAGCTATCGCTTCTTGCAGATGTTGCTCATAAGGCGCCACTGCAATCATGGCTTCAAAAGCACGATCCATCAAACCAATGTTATCCGACTCTTCTGAACCAACAAAACACAAATGCGAGAAACGATCGCGTTGCTCACCGGGCTTCATTAGAAGACGCGCTACAGACAACGTACTTTTATCATTCGGTGGCGAGAAACCTTGTCCTAATGGGAAAATCAAACGTTTGAGCACTTTACCTAACCAAGGTTTCGGAAAATTAATACAGGTCTCATCAAGAGCATGAGCGGTCTGGTAAAAGCAATGTTGCAAGGTATAGTCAACAAAAGGACGATCTTGCGCTTTCTCTCCTTCATCATGAAAACGCTTCATGACGGCACTTGCCATATATAAATGGGCCAACGCATCGCCAAGCCTTGCAGACAGTAATTCTTTACGCTTAAGCTGACCGCCTAGTGTTAACATTGCCACATCCGATAACAATGCTAAACCGGCACTTAAACGCGTAATATGCTGATAAGGACGAGTAAATCCGACGTTCTTCGGTACTTTTACAAAATGATTCCCAGTAAGCCCATGAGCAACACCTCGTAAGGCATTTTTACTGGTATGGCCGATATGTTTAAATAACCAACGGTCAAATGCTTTTTGTCCCTCTTGCGTATCGGGCTCTGCCGCTGCCGCCATTTCTTTTAAGATATATGGATGGCAACGAATCGCACCTTGTCCAAAAATCATTAAATTACGCGTCAGAATATTGGCCCCTTCCACAGTAATGGCGATAGGCACACCTAAATAATGCGCACTGAAGTAATTCATGGGTCCACGTTGAATCGCGCGGCCAGCATGAACATCCATCGCATTCGTTAGGATAAGACGTCCTAATTCAGTCATATGATATTTCGCTATGGCGGTGACCACGCCTGGATTTTCCCCTAAATCGAGCCCCGTTGTCGTTAACGTTCGGGTGGCTTCAAGCAGATAGGTTAAGCCACCGATACGCCCTAGAGATTCCGCGACACCTTCAAAGCGACCAATCGAAAGACCAAACTGTTTGCGAACGTATGAATAAGCTCCTGTGGTTCTTAAACTCAAATGTCCCAAGGCCGCGCCCAAGGCCGGCAGAGAAATTCCTCGTCCCGCCGATAAGCATTCCACCAGCATACGCCACCCTTTGCCAGCGTACTCTGTCCCACCAATCAGCCATTCCATTGGAATAAACACATCTTCCCCTCGCGTTGGCCCATTCATAAACGCTAAGCCCATCGGATCATGACGCTCCCCAGTTACCACACCAGGATGATCTGCGGGAATAAGTGCGCAAGTAATGCCGATCGCCGTTTTCTCGCCTAATAGGTGCTCGGGATCATATAACTTAAATGCAAGACCGAGCACGGTGGCGACAGGTGCCAACGTGATATAGCGCTTATTCCAATTCAGTCGAATACCTAAGACATTCTTACCTTCGTGTTCGCCCATACACACAATACCATTATCAGGAATACTACCCGCGTCAGATCCTGCTTCTGGCCCAGTTAAAGCAAAACAAGGAATCTCTCGTCCATCGGCTAATCGCGGTAACCAATAATCTTGTTGTTCTTGGGTGCCATAATGAGAAAGTAATTCCCCAGGGCCTAATGAATTAGGCACCATAACAGTGACGGCAGCGCTGATACTGCGCGTCGCGATTTTTGTCACAATGGTTGAATTCGCGTAAGAAGAAAACCCTAATCCACCAAATTTTTGGTCGATGGTGAGTGAAAAAAAACGTTCTTTTCTAAGAAAGTCCCACACCTCTTGCGAGAGGTTGCGATCATGATTCATGACACTAAAGTCATCCACCATGGCCAACAATTGATTCAGTTGGTTATCAATGAATGACTGCTCGCGCTCACTTAATTTGGGTGTTGGATAGTCAAGCAAGGTCTGGTAAGTAGGCGCACCAGAAAATAACTCCCCTTCCCACCAAATGCTGCCTGCCTCCATCGCTTGTGTTTCTGTTTCCGACAGTGGAGGTAACGCGCGTTTAAACCAAGTTAATACCGAATCACTGACCCATTTGCGGCGTAGAGAGCCCATATCATGTCCCTTCTAGTAAGTGGTGACACCGAACGGAGATAACAAAACGATTCAGCACTCCCTGACTGTATCGATAATGCACAACTTCACTCTCTCACAATTCGTTGCTTTCACCCTCGCTGACTTAGACGATGAGAACAGCAATCCATGCGTTATTCACCTTTACCAAAACTATAGCCCAGTTCGCTACGCTCACAATATTAGGCCCATAGAAATGGTTGTTTTTGAGACAATGATTAGGGGTTCAAGAAAGAAAATTAAAAAACTTTGGTCACTCTAGGAACTCTTTGGTTGAGGGGCAGTCATATTTAATGTGATTCGAAACAGCCAGCAACATCCTACTTGTTTGGGTTTTCATCACTAATTTACGTTTATTTTTCATATTTATCACTCCTACGTTTGTATATACCCAGTTCGCCTTGTTCTGGGTTTTTTTTATCTGTCGCTTTGTGTTGAGTGAAATAACGCTCCCTGCTTCTAACGGCCACTGATACTCTATCGTCGTAACATGATACACTGCAATACCAGCACGACTTCCAACAAAAAACATGCAACTTAATCATTCTCCAGTGACCTATCATCACTTTGGTTCTATCCGCTTTGCGTTAAAGCGCGATGATCTCCTTCATCCTCAGTTCTCAGGCAACAAAGCTCGTAAGCTAATGACGTTATTGCACGCACCAAGCGAGAAATTTGATACTCTCATTGGTTATGGTTCAGCCCAAGCGAATTCGTTGTACTCGATGGCAGCACTGGCCCACCTCAAAGGTTGGTCACTGAACTACTATGTGGATCATATTCCTGCTTGGCTGCAGCAAAACCCAATGGGAAACTACGCACAAGCCATCGCATTAGGCGCCAATATCATTTCGACCCGAGATCTCTACGATACATCACTTAAAGACTACATAAGCCGTATCACCCCAGCAGCCGATACCTGTTTCATCCCCGAAGGCGGCCGCTTTCAACAAGCAGAGGCTGGCATTAGAACACTGGCCGATGAGCTAATTACTTGGTTTCGGGAGCAAGCGACTCAACAGTGGACCGTCGCACTGCCTTCCGGTACCGGCACAACCGCCCTTTATCTGCATAAAGCGCTTGCTCCATTTAATATAAGAGTGGTCACATGTGCCTGTGTTGGTGGGGCTGAGTATTTGCGTTCTCAGTGGAACGAGTTGGGTGAAGACAGTCATCCAATTATTCTCGATCAAGATAAAAAACATCATTTCGGTAAGCTTTATCAACACGATTGGTTACTTTGGCAAGAATTATGGGCGGCAACAGGGGTCGAATTTGATTTACTTTACGATCCTTTCATGTGGCAGCAACTTGTTGAGTGGTGGCCCCAACAAAGTAAAGAAGGTATGAGCCTGCTGTATTTACACCAAGGTGGTCAATTAGGAAATACCACGATGATAAAACGCTATCAAAGAAAATATTCTCGTTAAAATATCAGATATATCTCAAAATGAGCGTGCTTTATCTAAATAAATAAGCTTTTTTCTGTGTAAAAAACAATCAAATAAACACAGCGGTAATGAAATAGCTCTAAAGGGTTAGAAGATTATACATACCTAGTCTAGTATTTATCTAGGCGTTTAAAATGATGTGAGCACTCATGTTACTAACCAGTTCAACCAAAAGAGGACAAGCTTATCTAATCGGCGCAATAACTCTTTTTTTGTGCTTAGATATTTTTATGCTTGCCTTAAACTTTCAGATCACTCATCAAGTCACTGGGCAAACCGTGGCGGTCAACCTCGCCGGTCGACAACGCATGCTTTCACAGTCTATGGCAAAACATATTTTTGCCATCAATCGTCAGCAGTTATCCGATAAATCAGCACAAGAAAACATTATGGGTTATATCAGCGCATATGACATGTTCATCGATACCCTTCGAGCGTTTAAAAATAGCGGCTATGTTATTGATGCTGAGAAAAAATTAATCGAAATTCAAAGAATTGATGATCCGCAAGCGCAAAGAATCATCGAGCAAACTATTGACTCAGTTAAACCTCTACATGATATTAACTCAAAGGTTTTACGTGACGGTTTAACACTAGAGCGTTATCAAAACATTCGTGCAATTATGGTAGCGATTAACACCAAAATTCTCCACAAAATGAATCAGCTCACCGTCATCGTACAAGAAAGTGCCAATACGCATACGCTCGAACTGCGCGTCATACAGCTGATGACTTTTTTACTCGCATTGGTTAATTTTGCTTTCATTATCTATCGGTTCCGTCGTAATAACTTACAATCAGAACAAACTATTCATGTGCTAAGCGATCTCATTCAATCAGCTAAAACCGCCCTCATTATTTTTGATAAGCAAGATCGTATAATTATGTCCAATGAAGCCGCACAATCGATGTTTCATTATGATGAAGCAACAATGCAGAGCTTGAAAAAATCCCAAGTGTTCAATCTCGATAGCAGTGAAACCATGATCATTGACAGCAATGGTCATCAGCAACCTGCTATTATTCATCAACGTGAGTTGATTCGAGAAACTGCTAGTCTTTCCATCGCAACGATTATCGAAAAAAGTCAGTATATTGAAAACGAGCAAACCCTGTTTACGTTAGCCAATCGCAATTCACTCACCGGCCTACTCAACCAAAACGCGCTCAACCAAAACGCGCTCAACACTGCGCTTTATCATAAAACGCAACAAATCAAGTTTCTCGGTGGTCGCTTTGCTTGTTTTTACATTCAACTTGACAACTATAGTGAAATCGCCAATACACATGGCCAAACCATTGCTAACGATACTCTCAAAGAGCTAACTTATCGGTTATGTAGTGTGAAGCGTGATAGCGATTTTATTTACCATATTAACGGCCACGAATTTGTCATCATCACTGATCTCAGTGATCATGAAGCCTCTCTGGCGACAATAACGAAAAAAATCGCAGGGACAAATTATCATTCATTTAATATTAATGACTCAAACAACATCGATGTCTACCTCAATATTGGGGCCGCCGTGTGTCCTGATGACAGTATCGAGCCAGACACACTATTAAGTTGCGCGAAAAAGCGTATGATCGTGACAGCAGAGCACGAATCAAACCAACGAGACTCTCAAATTATCGACATGTCCAAAGCCTCTAAGAATCGCCATCGCTAGCTGCGCGTAATCAAACAAGGTCTTATTAGGTGAGAATTTGACAAGAAAAAGTCGGACAACACAAGAAAAGTGAATTATTTTATTTTTATATTTAATATTACATAAATTAAAATACCGCTATTTAATTCTATAAAATAGAATTTGATCACGATCAAAAAATGCAGGTTACCCTGCTACCCAAGCAATATCTTTTCGCGGCTCCTGACTTAACCGCATCAATCACAACTTCCCCCTTTACGAATGCTTCCCCATCGTTATTATCGTAACCATATGCGTGTTTGATCGTACTTTAATTAGTGGCAGACTTAGGCCGTTCTTCGTCAGTCACTCAATCGCGAAACAGCATAATCTACTATAAAAATGAACGTAATTTGATGGAACACTTTTATGAACACAGAATCGGGAACCGTATCAACCACTCAAAACAGGAAGCTGACAAAAAACGACGCGAAAACATTAAGCCTATCAGCGCTCGGCGGAGCGTTGGAGTTTTACGACTTTGTTATCTTTGTCTATTTTGCCAATGTCGTAGGCAGCTTATTTTTTCCAAGTGATATGCCGGAGTGGATGCGCCAAGTACAAACCTACGGCATTTTTGCTGCGGGGTATTTAGCGCGCCCATTGGGCGGAATCATTATGGCACACTTTGGCGACTTACTAGGGCGTAAACGCATGTTTATGCTAAGTATTTTTCTTATGGCTGTGCCGACAATGGCGATAGGTTTAATGCCAACCTATGAGACTATCGGTCTTGCCGCACCGTTATTGCTGTTATTATGCCGTGTTTTGCAGGGGGCAGCGATTGGGGGAGAAGCTCCAGGCGCTTGGGTATTTGTCACTGAGCATGTATCAAAACATCGTATCGGTCTTGCCTGCGGCACCTTATCTGCTGGGCTGGTAGCCGGTATATTGATTGGTTCACTCGTGGCCACCGGTATCCATGCGACTTATAGCGCGGAACAAGTCCATAGTTACGCTTGGCGTATTCCATTTTTGCTGGGCGGAGTATTTGGCTTTATCACAATGTATCTGCGTCGCTGGTTGCACGAAACACCGATTTTTAAAACCATGCAGTCCCAGAAAACATTAGCGGTGGATATGCCGATTAAGTCAGTCTTAAAACACCACTTGCCTTCTGTGTTCGTATCGATGGCCGTGACTTGGGTATTAACAGCAGCGATCGTGGTCACTATATTAATGACACCATCATTACTGCAAAATCTCATTCAACTAGATCCTACCGTTGCATTAGAAGCCAACAGCTTAGCCATTATCTTTATCTTAATTGGCTGCATTGTATCTGGATCGTTAGCAGACCGGTTTGGCAATGGGCCAATCATGGCTATTTTTAGCCTGGGGTTAGCCGCGAGCTTTTGGGCGTTTTATAGCACCATGCTACACGACACCACTTACTTATTCCCGATGTACGCGGTGGTGGGATTCTTTGTCGGCATCGTTGGTGTAGTGCCAGCCATTGCCGTGAAAAGCTTTCCTGCAGCGATCCGTTTTTCAGGATTATCTTTTTCGTACAATGTGGCTTATGCCATCTTTGGCGGGATGACTCCCATGCTGGTGAGTACCATGATTGTCAACGATCCTATGTCCCCGGTTTATTATGTCGCCGCCGTCTCCGTTGTCGGCATCATAGCAAGTGTTGCGGTGATCTGTTTTCGACCAAAATTGGATTTAACTACAGGCATCGCATAACCTTTCATTTCCTCATGCTCCCCTTTCCTTGCAAGGAAGGGGGATTATCGATCTATTATTCACACCATTTATTGAAAAATCACTGCAATACTGGTGAACGCCATTTTTGTGACAACGTCACGTATATTAATCTCTCTGAACGTCTATTTCTCGCTTTTCTTTTGCTTATCTCAATCAGGTGCTTAAACGATAAATTCCCTTTCTATCGCCATAGTCAACATGCCGTTATGTAGAAAAATGGAGAAAAGTATGAATTATTTATCTTGGTTGTGAGCGTTATCTCAGCTTCCATGTTATTCCCTCCCTCTTGTCGTAAACTGGCATAAAGAAGACGTATTCATGCAGCTTAGATTGAGAGTTGAGCGGTATGTTCATCGTGCTTTACATAATAAATAACCAAGAAGCAACAATGCACGATTAACTATCACTCATATTAAATCGGCATTCGGCACACTTGGTGATAGAACCTCTACAACGATAAACAGCCTCAATAAGGAAATACCCTATGTCCAACCAACAATCTAACCGCGGCGTCGTGTATAAAGGCGCAGGAAAAGTGGCCGTTGAATCCATCGCTTATCCAGAACTTGCGATGGGTAACCGCAAATGCGAACACGGTGTTATCTTAAAAGTCTTAACCACCAACATCTGTGGGAGTGACCAACACATGGTGCGTGGGCGAACGACAGCCGAGGAAGGCTTAGTACTTGGCCATGAAATTACCGGAATCATTCTCGAAAAAGGCCGTGATGTTGAGTTTGTGGATGTTGGTGACATTGTTTCTGTCCCATTCAATATTGCCTGTGGCCGTTGCCGTAATTGCAAGTCTGGGTTAACCGGTATTTGTCTGAACGTGAACCCGTCACGTCCTGGCGCCGCTTATGGCTATGTCGATATGGGGGGCTGGGTTGGCGGCCAATCGGAATATGTTATGGTGCCCTACGCCGACTTCAACCTGCTTAAATTTCCCGATCCGGATCAAGCCAAAGAAAAGATCAAAGACCTTACCCTATTATCAGATATTTTCCCGACCGGGTTCCATGGCTGTGTTACCGCAGGCGTAGGCCCAGGCTCAACGGTTTACGTTGCAGGCGCAGGTCCTGTCGGTTTAGCGGCAGCCGTGTCTGCGCAGCTTCTGGGCGCCGCGTGTGTGATTGTTGGGGATATGATCCCCGACCGCTTAGCGCAAGCTCGCAGCTTTGGCTGTGAAACCATCGATTTACGCGAAGATGGCAGCATGGAAGACAAAATTGAAGCCATTACTAAAGAACGTGAGGTCGATTGCTTTGTTGACTGTGTCGGCTTTGAAGCGCACGGCTGTGGTTGTGGCCAAAGCCACGAAGAAGCGCCAGCTGCGGTACTCAACTCAGCAATGCAAGTAACACGTGCTGGTGGTTCTATCGGTATTCCAGGTCTGTACGTAACAGAAGATCCTGGCGCACAAGATGAAGCCTCAAAACAAGGCGCGCTGAGCATGCGCTTTGGTCTTGGCTGGGCGAAATCTCATTCGTTCCACACCGGCCAATGCCCAGTGATGAAATATCACCGTGGCCTCATGCAATCTATTTTGTTTGATAAAGTGAAGATTGCCGATGCGGTTAACGTGCAAATGATTTCGCTTGACCAAGCACCGCAAGGCTACGCTGATTTCGACGGCGGCGCCGCGAAGAAATTTGTTATCGACCCACATGGTGAGTTTAGCTAAACCGCTCTACTCGTTATAGCACTTGAAATAATTAAGCCGCAGACTCTGCGGCTTTTTTCATTTATAGCATCATAAAAACTAACGATTCACTGGGGGGATGGCAAAGGTAACGACTTACTTTAGGAGGTAAAACTCTATCTTTACTTATACCACCCGTCAGCCAACACTTCAGCTTGCTCTAATACGAGCTTAATCGCGCCCTCAGCCTTATCAGGTGGATATTTCCATCGACGCAGTAAACGGCGCACTAAGTTACGCATCCGAGCGCGCACACTTTCACGTTTTTGCCAGTCAACGGTGGCAGATTTACGCAGTTGATGCGTCAACTCGATAGCCAGTTTGCGCAGATTTTCATCACCGAGTTCTCGCACAGAGGCCTCATTAGTCACCAGCGCGCGGTAGAAAGCGATTTCATCGGCGGAGAGGTTCATTTCCTTCATCATCTCAGCGTCAGCTTGCATCTCCTTGGCCCATTGAATCAGTTCTTCAATCACTTGAGCGGTTTCAATACTGCGGTTGTGGTATTTCTGAAGCGTTGCCATGATACGGTCAGAGTACTTTTTCTCTTGTACCTTATCCGTTTTCATTCGAGCTTTCACTTCATCGCGTAGCAGCTTTTCCAATAACTCGACGGCTAGGTTTTTCTCCTTCATGTGCTTCATATCTTCTAGAAACTCATCAGAAAGTAAGCCGATGTTTGGCTTATCTAATCCCACAGATTTAAAGATATCGTCTACACCATCAGAGACGACTGCATTGTTAAGGATTTGACGAAGTGTTGAATTTCGCAGCTCATCACTGCGTTTCTGATCCACTGTAGAATGCTTTAAGAACGCTGTTTTTACCGCTCCATAGAAGGCAATTTCACTCTTATAAGGTTCTACTTCATCTAAGGTGTTACAAAGAGAATAGGCCTTATTCAACTGTGTCATGGCATCAAGGAATCGACGTTTCCCTTCTCTAACTTCTTGACCTTCACGGTTTGTGTGACTTAAGCCAGAAATATGGTTTACCGCTCCAGGTAGAAGCTGTAGTGGTTTCGTTTCGTAATCATCTAAATACGAAAATACCGCTCCATTATCTGAAGGGGCGGCAAACATACCGCGAATAATATCAACACGCTCTTCTAAATAGGCGAAGGCTTCTGCGGTGTCAACGGTTGGCTGGCCTTTGCCTTGACTATTGGTATAGGTTTTGAGGGCGTCTTTTAGGTCGTTTGCGATACCCAGATAATCCACCACTAGGCCTCCAGGTTTATCTTTAAATACTCGGTTTACACGAGCAATCGCCTGCATCAAGTTGTGGCCTTTCATCGGCTTATCGATATACATGGTATGACAGCACGGTGCGTCAAAGCCTGTCAGCCACATATCCCGTACGATGACTAATTGCAGCTCGTCTTCTGTATCTTTAAAGCGCTTCTCAAATAGCTTCTTAGTTTTCTTATCATAGATGTGTGGTTGCATCTTCTTATGATCAGAGGCAGAGCCTGTCATGACGATCTTGATTGCACCTTTAGCTGGATCATCATCGTGCCATTCAGGTTTAAGCGCAACGATAGCCTCGTATAAATCAACACAGATCTCTCGGCTCATTCCTACGATCATGGCTTTGCCTGGAAAGGTTTCGATACGAGTCGTGAAGTGTTCGACCAAATCTTTCGCCACGGCATCAATTCGTGGCTGAGCACCGACCAATTTTTCTAGAGCAGACCACTGTGATTTGATTTTCTCTCGATTGGCCGTTTCTTCCTCTTCACCAATCTCATCTTCAACTTCGTCGTTTAACGCTTCAATTTTATCTTGATTTATATCGAGTTTAGCTAAGCGAGATTCATAATAGATGGGTACGGTTGCACCATCGTCTACCGCATCTTGAATATCGTAGATGGAGACATAATCCCCAAAGACGCTGCGAGTATCCTTGTCATCTTTATCAATTGGCGTGCCAGTGAAGCCGATAAATGAGGCTTTAGGGAGAGCATCACGCATGTATTTCGAATAACCATAAACATAACGTTTACCTGCTACTTCACCTTTTTCATTTTTTACATCGACTAAACGGGCTTTGTTACCGTATTGACTACGGTGGGCTTCATCTGAAATAACGACAATGTTAGAGCGCTCGGATAGCTTTGGATGTTCGGTTTCTTTTTCTAATAACGAGAACTTCTGTACCGTGGTAAAAATAATGCCGCCAGATTGGCGGTTTAGTAGCAACTCACGCAATTTGTCGCGCCCATAGGCCTGTTGTGGCGTTTGCTTTAACGTCTCGCTGGCCATGGAAAAGGTATTAAAAAGCTGGCTATCTAAATCGTTTCGATCTGTCACGACCACCAGTGTTGGGTTATTCAGTGCCGGTTGCTGCAATAATTTACTGGCATAGCAGACCATAGAGATGCTCTTGCCGCTTCCTTGGGTATGCCAAACAACACCGGCTTTGCGGCTCCCAGGCTTCACTTTTTCAAGGTAAGTAGCACGACGTTCGCCAATACCCGTTTGAGTATCTGCTGCAATAACCGTTGCTTGTACCGCAGCGCGAACCGCATGGAATTGATGATAGCCAGCAATCTTCTTGATCACTTTATCGCCATCGTTTTCAAACAAGATAAAGTAACGCAAATAATCCAATAAAAGCTCTGGTTTGAAGAAACCTCGTACCAAGGTTTCCAGCTGGAACTCTAATAACGGTTTGTCGTCTTCGTGAGTGATGGTCTTCCAAGGCAAGTAGCGTTCTTGATTGGCGGTCAATGAGCCAACACGCGCTACCCATCCATCACTAACGACTAAGGCTTCGTTAAAAACAAATAGGTCAGAGATTTCGTCTTTGTAAGTCTGGAGCTGGTTGTAAGCATTCCAGATGTCTGTCTGCTCATTAGCCGGATTTTTCAGCTCGATGACAGCCATGGGCAGCCCATTGATAAAGACAACGATGTCAGGCCGACGATTGCCTTTCGTACCCGCAATCGTGAATTGGTTAACCACCAAAAACTCGTTGTTATCTGGCTCATTAAAGTCGATCAATCGAACATGAGTGTGCTTGGTTACTTGCTGTCCATCCACCGTCACAGAATATTCAACAGGAACACCTTCAATAAGATATTTATGGAAGATACGGTTGTTCTTAATTAACACAGGCGTTTCTGGGGTGGCAACGGTCTTAGCGACCTCTACAAGGCTATCAAACGGCACTAATGGATTCAGCTTGACCAGCTTCTTGATTAAGCGCTCACGTAAAGTAACTTGCTGGAAGTCCTCCCGCTCAGGAGCAGAGCCATCTGGTGCTATGTCATAGCCATTCACGTAGTCATAGTTAAGCTCTCGAAACCAATCAAGGCACAGCTGTTCTAATTGATCTTCGGTGATCATTATTGTTTTTCCTCATACAGGCGATGCATGTCTTTACAGAACGTGACAAAAGACGTGCAATTAATTAGTGCTTGTTGGAGTTCAGTCATCTGCTGGAAAAATGTGTCACTTTGTTGTTCAAGCGTTGTAGCATTTCCAATAAAGTCAGTGAGACCTCGATAAATAATAAGAGGATGCCATGGGTTTTCGTTCTTATTTTTAGTTGTGCGGTCACTGAAATGCCAACCTTTAGGTAAAATGAGTTCATTAACTAAGGCCTTATAATGAGCATTGGAGTTTATTGCTGGGTGAAGCGGTTCATCAATGTCTATAACTAAAACGGCTAATGGCTCTGTTGGCATAAGGTCCTTTATACAGTGATCCTCATCATCAATGACAAAACCGCAGAACAATCCGGGAGCCCAACCTCCTTCTTCGTAATCTTCAGTGACATTGTTAAATTCTAAACCAATACGGCCCCAAGCGTCGTGCTTACCGATTCTTTCGTTTATGCCTACCTTACGTTGAAGTGCTATTTTGTTATATGAAATATGATCATCGACTAGTCGCTGGATAGGCCAGCTTTGGTTTGTCGTTCTTGTGGCAATATCATAGAGCTGCTTATCTAGTTGTTTTACATCGTTATAGTAGAAAATAGAAAGGGGATTGATCGGTGACATATCTATTAACCCATTACTTTTTAAAAGGTTGATAAATTCTCCTCGGACCCATTTTTCCTTGTCATCACCGTCTGTGACTTTTTCGATTTCTTTGGCTATTTGATACCAACATAGAGCTAAATCTGGACTTTGTTTGTGTTGTCCTATATGAGCGGTGATTAGCACAATAGTATAAGCTCCACCGAATTTTTCTTCAGCATGTTTACGGTAGTTATCTAGCTGGTTATCGTGAAGCTCTGACCAAATTTTATGTTCAAAAATAATGCGAAAAGAATGGTCTTTAGACTCCCAGCACATATCTGGATATTTACCATTGAAATTAATTTGAGTATCAATATACCCTGAGGTGCCAACGGATGGGATTTCTAAACTTTGTTCTTTTGCTTTGTTGTGTAAGAACGTAGCGATGGTTTCTCTTACTGAATCATCGTTACGTAATAACCAAGCAAAAGCTTCTGTTATGAAGTTTTCAATAGGAGAGGTTTTATCGCTTGCTGCATATTTACTGATGTTAACAAGTAAGCTTTCGTACATTTATAAGTCCCTTTAGCTGTATTTTCATCTATTCCAAGCATGTTTAATGAGCTTGCCTGTCTGGTTATAAATCCCAACTTGCTCAATGTAGTAATGAAAATCACTGTTTTCTGTGACGATACGATTAGCGGATTGCCAGTCTATATTGCTGCGTTCTTGGGCGGGGATCAAAATTTGGCTGTCGAATAGAGATTCCGTATTGAGTAATAGCACGCCAATGCCATGCAAACTGCATAGCATTTGCAGCTCGGACTCCACATCACTATTTAAGCCAGTAGCGACTAGGTAGCCGTAGTTCGCCCAACTGGAGTTGGATACTGCTTGGAAAAAGCATTTGCGTACATTGCCTTTGGTGAGGTGTTTTTTGACCTCAAAAGACCATAAACGCACCGAGCTTTGATGACCGCTGCGGACACAACTGCGCACGGCTTCGTCCCAGCCCTGATCGAGTGGCTCTAGGGCGACGATGTCTGGATGTAGCCAATGGTTGCCACCGCTGCCATGGGTGTTTTTGGATTTACGCTCGTCAATGCGCAGGCAATACAAGCCTAAGTCTTTGCTCAAGTACTCAATCAGCATGGGGTATAAGTCATGCTCATTGAGGCGCGGCGAAGTGAGCGGTGTATCCACTTCGTGCTCATCCGATTCGTCTGCTGGCTCTGCTAGCGTGGTGACCGTCGGGTTGGCATCCCAGTAATAGAGCCGTGGCCGTGGTTTATCCCGTGTCGCGACATTAGCGCAGGCTTTCTGCGCAGCAACCGTGCGCTCACCACCCACTTCAGCCGCAAGTTGAGCAATCAACTTTTCTTCCGTGTTATAGCGTGGGTTAGTGCTTTTCTCCGCCATTTCCTGCGGATAGCGCGTTAAAAACGCCTTCGCCAAATCCCGAGCTGAAAACTTCTGATCAGGATTGGCTTGCAAGGTTTCAATAATCATCTCAACGCGGGTGGTCATACGCTTACCTCGGCTAATTCCTGAGCCTGTCCTAACTCGATTTCGCCGGAAAGCAATTTAGGAAGCAGCGTGTCGCGCAAAGTCGAAAGCTGATCATTCTGGCGAGCGTTTGACGTTATAGTGTCGTAGAGAGACTTCACCACGTTTTGATAAGCACTAAGAACTTTTGCAGATGGTAATACAACAGGAATAGGCTTGAAGTTTTTCTTACTTATTTCAGCAAAGGTACTACCACTAGCTCGTTGTTCAATCTCATCCATTGTGTGAACACACCATTGAATCACAAACTCAGGCGGTAAAACCTTCTCACACCTCATTGCTATATAACCTTGATTTATGGCAAGAGGTACTTTAGTAAGCGCAAGGTAGCCCACTGGAGCTCGGGATGATAGTAGAACGGTATCTATTGGGAGTAGTCCAGAACTAATCTTTTTCAAGCCTTCTTCAGTAATTTTGCTTGCAGTATCAAGCAAAACTTTATCTTTCGCTCCTGAGAGATCTTTTGGTGATGTCCAAGAGATATTACCGTTTAGCCAGAACTCTTCATTTTTCTTTGATGGAGTGCCACCGCCAACAACAGTGACTTCATCACCAATTTCTGAGATTTCCCACCCCTCCGGTATCAGCCCCAGTTCACTTTCCACCAGCTTATCGGGAAACAGTGCCGCTGTGGCGTCGTCCATACCGACTGGCTGTTCGCCATTCATCTTGGCTTTGACGGGATCGAAATCGACAAACCACGATTTGAAGATGGCTTGAGCCATTGCTTCTAGGGTTTGGTTGGTTTGGGTGTTTAGCGTTATCTTATCGTCGAGTGTTTGCAACTGAATGGATACTCGCTTTTGTATTTCGATAGGCGGATATTTAACAGGTACTCTAGCAAGTGTCTTCTGGTTCAGCGAAAGCATTGTTGTACCTTCACTATTCTGCAAAAGCCAAGCTCGTGTTGCTGAAGAACGCATTAGATAACTAAAAAAAAGACTATCGTATTTGTTTGATAATCTAAGTCGAATACCATCTGAACCAAGGAACCATCCTTTCTGTTCAAAGCTGATTACAGCATTGCGGTCAACAGCTCCTTTCCTCCCAAAGACGATATCACCTTGTTGCAATAAAAATTTAGGAAGTCTTTGTGTAGTTACCTCACATACACGTGGTGTATCTTTTACAATCTGTAGAAAGCCTTCCCGAATTTCCCTTACAGAAATTAGAGGAACACCATCTTCTGAATACTCAGATGCTTTTAAGGCAGTACCAAAAGGTCCTGTTTGTAAGTGTGCCTCATCTCGGGATATTAGGTCACCAAGTGTTTCTTCTGTCCAATCAGAGCTCATAACCCAACCCCGCTAGGTTCTTTCTAATCTCAGCTTCTAGTTTGGCGGATTCGGTAAATTGCTCACTGAGTTTTTGTGTGAGATCAGCCATTTTCTCCGCAAAGGGAACGCCATCGTCTTCTACATCGGCAGCACCGACATAGCGGCCAGGTGTCAGGACGTAATCGTGTTTTTGAATCTCGGCCAGTGTGGCGGATTTGCAGAAACCGGCGATGTCAGAATAGGCCGTAAGGTCACTTCCCCCGTCCATGGCGTTCGTCTTCCAAGCGTGGAAAGTATCGGCGACGTTACGAATATCGTGCCACTCGAAGTCACGTAATACGCGGTCTTTCATATAACCAAGGTGTCGAGCATCGATAAATAACACTTCTTCGGAGCGATCACGCAGTTTGCGTCCCGCTTTGTCGGTGCGCATCCCCTTGTTTTTGGTTAAGAACCAAATACAGGCTGGAATTTGTGTGTTGGTAAACAACTGACCGGGGAGGGCCACCATACATTCGACCAGATCATTTTCAATTAGCGCTTTACGAATCTCCCCTTCGTTATTAGTGGTGGAACTCATGGAACCATTGGCTAGTAACAGTGCTTGAGAACCGTCTGCTGCTAAGTGATGCAGCATATGCTGTAGCCACGCAAAGTTGGCATTGTTGGCAGGTGGTGTACCGTATTTCCAGCGTGGGTCGTTGTCGTCTACCCCTGTGTTCCATTCCTTCATATTGAAGGGAGGGTTCGCCATGATGAAGTCAGCACGCATATCAGGGTGTTGGTCGTTGGTGTAGGTACTGGCAGGCTCTTTACCGAAGTCATAATCCAGGCCTCGGATCGCCATGTTCATCGCAGCAAGCTGCCATGTGGTGTAGTTGTATTCCTGACCATAAATCGAGATTCGTTGCTTTTGCGTTAACGGGTCAATCTCTTTTTGGTTCGCTCGGCGCTCAATAAATTTCTCTGATTGTACAAAGAAACCACCGGAACCCATCGCTGGGTCATACACACGGCCTTCAAACGGTTCAATCATCTCAACAATCAGCGAAACGATTGATGCTGGCGTGTAGAACTGACCGCCCTTCTTACCTTCAGCAAGCGCAAACTGGCCTAGGAAGTATTCGTAAATATGGCCAAGAATGTCTTTGCTGTTGAGTGTTTTGTGGTTAAACGGGATGGTGGCAATCAGGTTGATCAGCTCGCTAAGTTTGGCTTGATCAATACGCAGCTGGGAATAGTGCTTGTTGAGTACGCCCTTGAGTTTATTGTTCTCTCGTTCGATGCCTTCTAAAGCGTTATCAATCAAGTGCCCAACGGAGGTGATTTTCTCGGTCTTACCGTCTATTTCAATATCCGCACCGCCGATCACCACTGGGCCATTATCTTGCAAGAACTGCCAGCGAGATTCGGGTGGTAGCCAAAAGACGTTTTTCTCTGTGTAGTAGTCGCGCTGCTCTAGCTCAATGGCGATTTCGTCGGCTAATTCTTCTGCGCTAAAGTCTTCTGGGTCTAGATAGTATTCGTGGTCTGAGTTGGCGAGATCGGCCTTGATCTCTTCTTGGCGGATGGTGAACGCATCGGATACGTATTTAACGAAGATCAGGCCTAGTACCGCATGTTTGTATTGTGAGGCATCGAGTGATGCCCGGAGTTTGTCTGCTGCTGTCCAAAGTTTACCTTCAAGTGCTTTTAGGTATAGTTTTTCTTGTTCGTTCATTAAGGATTTCTTGAGTTCGTGAAATTGGTCTTATGATACCAGTAACTCAATAGATTTCCTTACATTCTGTATGACGTACTCCAGATTTTTATAACATGAAAAGCTCATAATCCGAGGCTGAAACCTAATTATAATGAACGAAACAAAATCCAGATTTCGGCATAGCAAATCATGGAACGATACAGACTTACGTATATGAAGTGATAAGCCACTAACCTTTTATCGTACAGGTTTTGTCATACAATAAATAAAGTAACTCCAAAAACTCACTTTACATGCCCTAGAAACGCAAAAAGACGCCTCTAAGGCGTCTTTTTTAATGTGGCGGTGAGTGAGAGATTCGAACTCTCGATACGTTGCCGTATACACACTTTCCAGGCGTGCTCCTTCAGCCACTCGGACAACTCACCGTATTGTTGTTAACAGCAACAGCTTGTTTGCGTTAACGAGGCGTAATTTAATGATTATCTTCACTTTGGTCAAGCATAAACTGATAAAAAACCATGATTGCAGATGCATTTGCTCACAAAGTGGCTAATCTGCGGTTTTTTACTCCATTTTTTACGCTTGATAGTATCCTGGCACACGAAAACAGCGACGACAAAAATCCAGAAAATAGCCGTAAAATACGCCCATAGCACAAGAAACTAGCGCGTTACTCGCCACCGCAGCCATGGTTTGCTCCCAAGACGCACCCACCACCAACAAAATACCCGCGTATACTGGCGATTGGAATAATACATACGCGACCAAATCAGCAACGTTGCGCATCGAGCGAGACGGTGATAATCGCTTACCCATGGCTAACACGCGATCGCGAAACCAGCCATAAGGAAATGCTATTGCGATGTTTACGGGAATAGACAGTGTACGTGAAGCCAAAGACTGCTCAAACGTCATCCCTGAAATAAAGATTTCGATACACATTCCAGTGATAAAACAAAATACTACCATGGCAAAGGTATCAGCGGCAGCATTACGCAGTCTGTCGGGGGCGCTTGGTTTCACTTACTCGTCTCCACATTAGTATAAAAAACTATAATAAAACCCAGTACATAGTGTTATGCACTGGGTTGAAAGTAATTAGGCAGTTGAAGGCGCTATTAAAACAGATAATTACTGGTTTTTGATTCTGTATTTTTACTCAGTTTATTAATAATTCACCAAATATTCGATAAAAACTAGCACTACTCACTAGCGGCAGAACCAGAAGATCGACGATTAAATACGATAAATAAGAAAAGTTGCCCCTTAATGCTCGCACATCATCGAGGTTTATAGGTAAACTAGGCACAGGATAACCATGACCAACAACGGGAAAGCATTTTGACGCTTCAAGAAATTCTTGCTCAACCAGAGTTAAATCAAAAATTACTCAACGAGCCTAAAACCACTGGTTTTGTCACAGCAATGGCCTGCTCACCTAACGTTCTCGCCCCTGAAGCTTGGGTTCCCTACCTATGGGGTGGTGATGAAGTGGCTCCGTTTAGCGATGGCGAACAGCTGGAAAATTATTTAGAGCAAATTATTGCGATGTGGAATCACTTTCGCCCAGCCCTCTTAAGCAATACATGGACTTGGCCTGACGGGTACGCATTAGATGATCAAGATATTGTAAATAGTAACGTGCGTGATTTCTGCGAAGGGCTTTTACAGGGATGGCAGTTAATCCAAGATGATTGGGAAAACATCATGCCCGAAGAGAGTGAAGACAGCTCATTATTGGGTGGGGTCTTGCTTTCATTAAGCATGTTGTACGACCCAGAAACGTCTATCGCCACCTTAAATGAGCAAGGCATTGAGGGATTAGAGCAATTTGAAGAGATCTTTAACGCCATTCCAACCATGCTGTGTGGACTAACGATTCGCGGCGTCGCGCTTGCAGAGCAAGCTTAAAATCCGCAAGGCTCATACCTTAGGTTTAGAAAGAAACATTTCAATACAACAAAGCCAGCATTATGCTGGCTTTTTAATGGCTTCCTGACCGCCAATGATGTTTATTATCATTGTTTTGCGGCGATATCGCTAACCATTCAGTTGCTCGGCAAAATCAAGCATTCGGTTAAGAGGGAGCAGTGATTTTACCCGTACCGATTCATCGACAAAGATTTCATGTTGCTTACCGCCCACCACTAACGCCTGCTCAATCGCCTGTAGGCCATTCATCGCCATCCATGGGCAATGCGCGCAGCTGCGGCACGTTGCCCCCGCTCCGGCCGTTGGCGCTTCAATTAGGGTCTTCTCTGGGACAAGTTGCTGCATTTTAAAGAAAATGCCTTTATCTGTCGCCACAATCATTTGTTGCTGAGGCAATGCTTTCGCCGCTTTTATCAATTGGCTGGTAGAGCCAACCGCATCTGCCAATTCAACGACGCTTGCTGGCGACTCTGGGTGAACAAGAATCGCCGCATCAGGATAGACCGCTTTCATTTTGCGTAGCGCATCTGCTGAAAATTCATCATGAACCACACATTCACCATTCCAAAGTAGCATGTCTGCGCCAGTTTGGTTGGCAATGTATGAGCCTAAATGACGATCTGGCCCCCAAATGATTTTGTGATCGTGACTATCCAAATGCTCGACAATCTCTAATGCAATACTGGATGTCACCACCCAATCGGCACGTGCTTTCACTGCGGCTGACGTATTCGCGTATACTACGACAGTATGATCAGGATGAGCGTCACAGAACTCAGTAAACTTATCCGCAGGGCAGCCTAAATCTAGGGAGCATTCTGCTTCAAGAGTTGGCATAAGAATACGTTTTTCCGGCGTCAATATTTTTGCAGATTCGCCCATAAAGCGCACACCAGCGATAATCAATGTCGTCGCGTCATGGCGGTTACCAAATTTCGCCATTTCGAGAGAGTCACCGACAAATCCACCGGTCTCTTCCGCTAACGCTTGAATTTCTGGATCGGTATAATAATGCGCGATCAACACCGCCTGTTTGTCTTGAAGGAGGCGCTTGATACGGCTTACGTAAGCCTGTTTTTCGTTGGCAGTTAACGCGGATGGTTTGGGTGGAAATGGGTAAATCGTGTCAATTTTATCCAGTATATGACTCATTGCTCAAATCTAGGCTAAATGATAATCCGTATATTCTACACTGAAAACTCAAAAAGAATCAAAACCCGCTGCGGGAAACGTGCAGTGCGCTCTCGTTTCGCTGCACGTATAAAAAAAGAGCCGCATTGATAGCCGCTCTTTTTCAAAAAATCTCACAATTACTTAAGGTGGGATTTCGCCACTTCAGCCGATGAGCTTTCAGGATAATCGCTCACGACTTGTTTATAGTATTTTTTGGCTTGTGCATCTTGATCATTACGGCGCGCAATATCACCGAGTTTGACTAACGCATCCGCACGTTTATTCGATTTATCAAACGAGACGACTTTGGCAAAATTCTTCGCAGCTTTCACATCATCTTTTTTGGCAAAGAACAGCTGTCCTAACCAATAATGACTGTTCGGGGTATACACCGAATCTGGGAAATCTTTTTGGAATTTCTCAAATGCTTGAATCGCACCATCGTAATCATGTTTTTTTAAGATCAGATCAACAGCATCTTGATAAGCGCCACGTTCATCTTTATTACTAGAGAACGTACCTTCATCATCGCTCGTCGCATCTTGCGAAGAAGCATCTGCGGTTTTAGCCGTTTTCATGTGGCTGCGCAGATCATCGAGTTCAACAAACAACTCACGCTGACGCTTGGTCATTTGCTGCATATTATACGAGTTTTTCTCTATCTTACCGCGTAAACTGCGGATCTCTTGGGACATATCGTCCATCTGCTGCTGCATTTGCAGTTGCATGCGATTACGGCTTTTGAGCATTCTTTCAAGACGCTGAACTTCGGAGTCTTGACTGCCGTTCGCTTGAGAGCTACTAGCTTGGCGATTGCTTTGGCTTTGATTTGATGAATAGTCGATATCTGATACTGGAGCCGGTGCAGCGAGCGTATTGCTCGCTGCACTTGCCAGTAACGTAAGCATAACAACTTGCTTTAAGTTACTGAACATAAAGTATTCCTACTTAGTATACTAGAACTGCACGACGGTTTTTCGCGTATGCAGCTTGAGATTGACCAAGAACCAATGGTTTCTCTTCACCGTAACTGACGATAGAGATTTGGCTTGCTTGAACACCCAGTGCTTCTAGATATTTCTCAACCGCTTTCGCACGACGTTCGCCTAGAGCGATGTTGTACTCAGGAGTACCACGCTCGTCAGTGTAACCTTCAACCGTTACATTCATGTTTGGATGCTCACTCAAGTATGATGCGTGTGCTTCTAACATGTCTTCGTAATCGCTAGAAATTGTTGAGTTATCAAATGCGAAGTAAACGGTTTGCTTTTCACGAAGTGCTTGATTCTTAGCTTCTTCTTCAGACATTTGCGATTCACTGCTCTCCATAGGAGTCGCCATTGTACCGTCAGTGTCTGTAGATTGGCTGCTTTGACCCGTTGTTTGCTGCTGATTGGTTTGTGAACCAGAAGCATCCGTCGCGTCATCGCTTGAACTACATGCAGACATTGCCATTACAGGTAGTGCGATAAGCAATCCTTTAAGAACTTTATTTAGTTGCATCTTCATTTTCCTTACTTAATTGAAAAGTGTGTGCTTATAAAAATGGTGACCATGCTGGCGCTCGAACACGTCCATTTGTTGCTGGTAAGCGTGCTTTAAAACGACCATCTATTGATACCATGGATAATACGTTTTTCCCATTATAAATAGAGCTGTAGATAACCATAGCACCATTTGGTGAAATACTTGGAGACTCATCAAGTAAAGTCTTCGTTAAAATTTGCACTGCACCGGTTTCCAGGTCTTGCTTCGCTAAATTGAAGCCCGAGTTACTACGGTTAACCATAATGAGGTAACGACCATCTGGAGTGATCTGCCCACCCAAGTTCTGACTGCCCTGCCATGTAAGGCGCTTCGTCGAACCATCGCTTAAATTTACTCGATAAATCTGTGGTTTACCACCCCGATCAGACGTAAATATGAGGGACTTCCCATCCGGCATCCAAAACGGTTCCGTATTATTAGATCGACCATGGGTCACTTGTGTCAGCTTCCTGCTAGCTAAATCCAAAATATAGACGTGAAATGCGCCACTTTTTGACAACACAATCGCCAATTTCTTACCATCTGGTGAAAATTCAGGCGCCCCATTATGCCGAGGGTAAGCGGACACTTTTTCACGTTTCGCCGTATAAATATTTTGAATATAAATTTCTGCGTGACCATTTTGGAAACTGACATATGCCAACTCTTTTCCATCAGGAGACCAAGATGGCGACATAATCGGCTGCTTAGAGCGCAAAACAATGCGTTCGTTATGACCATCGTAATCAGAAATACGCAATTGGTACGGGTATTTATCTTTATGCTTCACCACCACGTAAGCAATATGCGTCAAAAAGGCGCCTTTTTCGCCCGTCAATTGCTCATACACCAAGTCAGAAATGCGGTGGCCATACATGCGCAATTTCTTCTCTGAAACACGTGCCACTTTCTTAAATAAGACTTGGTCATTCGAAACAACCAACTGCCCATCATCGCTCAAGGACTTATTCGCCCCTTGCGTTAATTGTCCTTTGACGACATCAATCAATTGGTAATGGATGACATACTTGCCATTCGCATCTTGAGAAACGGTTCCAGTTAGCAGCGCATCTACCCCTAACTGAGTCCAGGCCTTATAATCAATATCTTTGGTCTTATAAGGCGTCTGCGGCATTTTGCTCACAGGCACTGGGCTGAATTTACCACTACGGGTTAAATCAGAAGATACAATCGATGCCAAGTCTTCCGGTGGGCGAGTTTTGCCTTCCCATTTAAATGGCACAATGGCAATCGGCCGAGCCGCACTGATCCCATCGGTAATCACAAGATCTAATGCCGCATTGGCCATTTGGATACTACTAAGTAGTATCAGTACACTTCCTAAAAATAGTCGCTTTAACACAAGCATTTCCTTTTTACTCTGGTGCAACGGTCAAGTTGATATCTCTGAGTTTTTCCACAACTGCTGGATCATTTTTGGGGAGTGGGAATGTGCCTACTTTCGCCACAGCCGCACGTGTCGCGCGACATAAGCGAGAATCGCCACCTTCCACTGTAATGTTTTTCAATATCGCGCCAGTCCCCGTCGGAATCAAACGTAGGTTCACTTTACAGTCTTTTCCTTTAAAATTGTCGTCAAGCAACAGATTTTTTTGGATAAGCTGTTGGTAAATGGCACCCCACCGCTCAGATTCACTGGCTACGTGCTTTGCTTGAGCGGCACTATTTTCGGAGGATTCATTTTTTAATCCATTGAAAATATTTTCAAGCTGCTCTTGTTGTTGCTTCTTAGCTTTGGCCTTTGCCGCGGCTTCTTTGGCGGCTTTCTCTTTCGCTAAACGTTCTCGCTTGGCTTTGGCCGCCGCCGCTCGCTTCGCTTTTGCTGCTTTCTCAGCTTTTTCTCGCTCAGCGCGGGCTTTCGCTTCTTTTTCCGCTTTAGCTTTGGCCGCTGCTGCTTTGCGTTTTGCTTCCGCTTGCGCCTTAGCTTTACGTGCCTTCTCTTGGCGAGCTTTTTCCTCGGCGGCTTTTTTCTCTTGCGCTGCACGTTCTTTACGCGCTTTTTCCGCCTGACGAGCCTGCTTCGCTTCTAGCGCTTGCTGCTCTTTCAGCTTGCGCATACGTTCTTCTTCAGCTTTGCGTTTTTTCGCCAATTCATCGGCTTCACGACGCATTTTATCTAATCGTGCTTTACGAGCTTGCTCTTTTTGCGCCGCCTCTGCCCGTTGTTGGCGAATTTTCTCAGCTTGCTGATGGATTAAATTAGGATCCACCACCACCGCCTCTACCATCTTTCCTGAAGATTTAGGCTTCGGCTTTTCTAGATTAAAATCCGCACTCCAAACTAATGCACCAATCAAAACAGCATGTAATGCTATCGAGATAATCACTGGCGCCGTAAACTGAGGCTTTTTTTGATTTTTTGATCTCATGAATGCTAACCAAGCCTAATCATCATCTTTAATATCTGTTAACAAACCAACTTTTGGAATGCCCGCTTTACTCAGTTGGTCCAAGACCATCACTATGTTGGAATAAGACGTTGCTTTGTCGCCCCCTACCGCGATTTGCGTGTTAGGGTTCACTTGACGTTCAGCTTTAATACGGACGATGACATCTTGTAACGAGATCCCCCGCTCCATCTCTTGGTTGTCAACGCTAATACCCAAGTTGCCTTGCTTGTCGATTTCAACAATAATGAAACTAGCGCTATCGCCTGCGAGTTCAGACGCAGGTTTGGCCGTCGTTGTCTGTGGTAAATCCACATCGACACCTTGGGTTACGAAAGGCGACGTCACCATGAAAATAATCAGCAAAACCAACATCACATCAATGTATGGCACGACATTAATTTCCGCTGTCATCTTCCGTTTTTTCGGTTGATAACTTGCCATAAATTATTCCTTCCCAGCCATAGCTTTGCGATGCAAGATGCTGTGGAACTCTTCAGAGAAGTTCGCATAGCCGTGTTCGAGCTTGCTGACCTTATCCGTTAAACGGTTATAGGCGACAACAGCAGGAATGGCGGCAAACAGACCCATAGCAGTGGCAATTAACGCTTCAGCAATACCAGGAGCGACCATGGCTAAGGTTGCTTGCTTGACTTGCCCAAGAGCAATAAAAGAATGCATGATCCCCCATACAGTACCAAACAAACCAATGTAAGGGCTGATTGAACCAACGGTCGCCAAAAATGGTAAGCTCGTTTCAAGGTCTTCTACTTCGCGGCCAACCGCAACACGCATCGCTCGGCTGGTTCCATCCATAACAAAGTCAGGTGATGAAGCATTGGATTTATGCAAGCGACCAAATTCTGTAAAGCCGCTATAAAAAATTTCTTCTGTTCCCGATAATGAATCTTTACGAGCTTTACTTTCTTGATACAACTTGGATAGATCGCTACCGGACCAAAATTTATCTTCAAACTCATCCGCTTCACGTAGCGCTGTTTTTAATCTTTTACTGCGTTGAACGATCATCGCCCATGAACACACAGACATACCCAGTAGCAGTAGCATTACAAATTTGACAAGTAAACTTGCCTCTAAAAACAGGTCTAGAATAGAAATATCAGCATTCACTTGAGATCAGCTCCGTGGTTAAAGTGGAAGGCATAGCAATAGGCTTCATGTTTACATTATCAATATATGCTACCTTAACGATGGTTTTACACAATACGTTACCGTCAGGATTGACTAGCTCTTGACAGAAATCCATGGATGCCCGTTTCATATTTATCACCCAACTTTTCACTATTAGTTGGTCATCGAGGCGTGCTGCTCTAATAAAATCAATATCCATGTGTCGGACAACAAAGCCGGTGCCTTGTTCCAAAAAAGACTGCTGATTCATGCCAGCATCACGCAAAAATTCAGTGCGTGCTCGCTCAAAAAAACGTAAATAATTAGCATGATAGACCACACCACCGGCATCGGTATCTTCGTAATATATACGTACTGGCCACTCAAATATGTTCATTATGTCGAGCCTCTATTCTTACCTCATTCAACTGACTGGTTACTATAGCGCAATAATGTCACGTGAGTACAAGGCTTAACGGGACTTTTCACGTCGTTCTGATAAAAAAATAGCGCTGTCTCAATAAGACAGCGCTATTATGTTCAATTTCTCACCAACGCATTACTTAGCAGTGACTTTTTGATTACGAGAATCTAACTACTGTAAGTGCCGTTAAGATGATAAGTGAAAAATATGGACTGAAAGTGATTTGCCAGACCCAATGGCGGGGTTTGAATCCAATGCCATAAATGACACTCGAACAAACCGCCCAGATCAACAACACGCCTTTGACTAGGTTAAAACCACCGATGTGGTCTGCATAGCTCACTGGGTTCCACATCACTAAACCAATATGAATAAACCCTAGCACAATGGATAACAGGCGCAATGGCCAGTTATCCATTGGAGCGTGCCATTTGGCAACACGTTCGGAACAATGACTATTCACTGTCTTCGTCCATCATTTCACGATGTTCTAGCCATAAGGCATTAATGATACCGAATGCACAGGCTAGCAACACCCCTAAAATCCAAGCAAAATACCACATAGACGTGCTCCTTAGTACATTGATTTCTGGTTGTCTTCAATATCTGACTTGCTGACACGACCAAACATTTTGTAGTAACAGAATGCGGTGTATAGCAGCATGATTGGCACAAAGACAGCCGCAACACCCGTCATCAGTTTCAACGTCATTTCACTCGACGTTGCATCCCAAATGGTTAAGCTCACATCTGGGTGAATACTTGAAGGCATCACGAATGGGAACATGGCAAAACCTGCTGTAAAGATGATACCTGCGGTGCCTAAGCTTGCCATGATAAAGGCAAACGCCGGTTTACCCACACGCGAGAACAGCGCGGCTAATAATGGCATAGCTACACCTAAGATAGGTGCCGCCCACATTAGCGGGTACTCGTGGAAGTTATTCATCCAAGCACCCGCTTGAGTGATCACTTCTTTATTCAGTGGGTTTGACGATGCCGTTGTATCTATCACGCTATTGACGACAAAACCATCTAGGTTTTTCACCCAGAAGCCAGCAACCACAAACAGCACAGCACTTAACACGCCTGTGATTTGAGTTAGGCTAGTGGCACGAGCACGCACTTGATCCGAGGCTTTCATTTGTAGCCATGTAGACCCTTGGTTCAAGAACATCAGTACGCTCACTAAACCACACAAGATACCAAATGGGTTAAGCAGACCAAAGAAGGTGCCTTTGTAGCTCACCATGAGTAGGTTATTAATTTCTAACGGAACGCCTTGCAGCAAATTACCGAAAGCAACACCGATGATTAACGGTGGAATAAATCCACTGATAGAAATGCCTACATCCAAAGCTTTACGCCAGCCGTCGTCATCAATTTTCGAACGGTACTCTAGGCACAAAGGGCGTAGCCATAACGAGGCCAGCGTAAGAATCATCGCCAGATAAAAACCTGAAAATGAGGCAGCGTAGACCATTGGCCAAGCGGCAAATAACGCACCACCAGCGGTAATTAACCAAACTTGGTTACCATCCCAGTGTGGAGCAATGGTATTGATCATCATGCGACGTTCAGTATTGGTTTTACCGATTAGAGGCACTAAGGCCCCGACACCCATATCAAAACCGTCAGCAACCGCAAAACCAACGAACAATACACCAATGAGTACCCACCAAATAAATCGTAGGGCTTCGTAGTCAAACATTATCGTCTCTCCTTACTTAAGCTTCTACTTGGCGGTTAACTTTGTCTTCAACAGAGTTACCGTTTTGCTCAAAGTGGTAACGGCCAGTTTTCAAGCTACTTGGACCAGTACGAGAAAATTTAACCATCAAGAATACTTCAACAACCAAGAAGATTGTATAAAGCGCTAGAATCGCCACTAAGGTTGTGATTAATTCACCGGCACTTAGCGCGGAAGCCGCCACATTCGTCGGTAGAATCTCACCCACCGCCCATGGCTGACGCCCATACTCGGCAACAAACCATCCGGTTTCCACTGCAATCCATGGTAGCGGGATAGCAAACAATGCAGCTTTCAACAAAATTGGATGCTGATGAATTTTATTACGACATGTTTGGATAAATGCCGCACCAAAAATCACTAACATAATCACACCACAACCCACCATAATGCGGAATGCCCAGAATAGCGGCCACACTTTAGGAATAGAGTCGTCGGCGGCGGCCTGAATTTGCTGCTCTGTCGCGTCGCTCACTTTGTCAGTGTAGCGTTTCAGTAGCAATCCATAACCTAAGTCGACTTTGGCTTTTTCAAACTCGGCTTTTTCTTGTGGTGTTTGCGTACCATTACGGAGTTTCTCTAGCAATGAGTAGGCATACATACCGTTACGAATACGTTCAATATGTTCTTTACGTAAATCACGCAGCCCGTGCACTTCAGTATCGAGCGAGCGAGTCGCAATAATACCGAGCGCCCATGGCACTTGCAGAGCAAATTTCGTTTCTTGCTTCTCTTGATCCGGGAAGCCGACTAACGTCCATGCTGCGGGTGCTGGCTGAGTTTCCCACTCACCTTCAATCGCGGCCAGTTTGGTTTTTTGCACATCACCAAGTTCATAACCGGATTCATCACCCAGTACGATAACCGACAAGACTGCTGCAATACCAAATGATGCCGCAACCGCAAACGAACGACGTGCAAACGGTAGGTCACGACCTTTCAATAGGTAGTAAGAGCTGACACCCAGTACAAACATCGCACCGGTGGTATAACCAGCAGCGACAGTATGCACAAATTTAACCTGAGCAACGGGGTTAAAGATGATGTCAGCAAAGCTGACCATTTCCATTCGCATGCTTTCGTAGTTGAATGTGGAACCTACTGGGTTTTGCATCCAGCCGTTCGCAATCAAAATCCATAGCGCTGAGAAGTTTGAACCGATCGCCACTAACCACGTTGTTACTAAGTGTTGACGTTTTGATAGACGATCCCATCCAAAGAAGAACAGTCCGACGAAAGTCGATTCAAGGAAAAAAGCAACCAAAGCTTCGATAGCAAGCGGGGCACCGAAAATATCACCCACATAGTGTGAATAATAAGACCAGTTTGTTCCGAACTGGAATTCCATGGTTAAACCCGTGGAAACACCCAGTGCAAAGTTAATACCGAATAGTTTGCCCCAGAACTTTGTCATGTCCTTGTAGACAGGTTTATCGGTCATTACGTATAGAGACTCCATTATGGCAAGCAAAAATGTCATGCCCAGAGTCAAAGGTACGAATAAGAAGTGATACATCGCTGTCAGCGCAAATTGCAACCGCGACAGATCAACTACGTCAATCATAGTAACTCCTTTGTGTCGGCTGAAAGACACGTTAAATACATTAAAACACTCGCCTCGTTATACAACTTAACTGATTGTTATAAAAAAGTGATTTATGTTGTTTCAATGTACCAATGTGGTTAGTTAATTGTTAAGCTCTAGCTAATATAGCTTGGGCTAATAATACTTCGGATAAAGGAATGTTTCAAAAGGTTTATAGAAGCGGCCTACTGTAATAAAAATCAACATTCCTTATTGAAAACTACATAAGACAAATACTAAATGATCCAGATCAATAGATTCGCAGCCGTCTTGTTACTAATGAGTAAAATATAGAGGTGGGAGGCTTTTTTTTACTACATAGCGGTAACAAACCAACAATAAGTAGTCATTTTTCTGAACAGAGTAAATGTTTAAAAACGTGACCAAGATCGACCACGTTCTTACAAATATAAATAGATGTGACTATTTCTGACGTAATTTAACGGTCAATGCCAAAATGTAAATACGCCCGGTCTGACGCAATGCGTCCACGCGGTGTTCGTTGTAAATATCCTTGCTGGATTAAGAACGGTTCTAATACGTCTTCAATGGTATCTTTTTCTTCACCAATTGCCGCTGCTAAGTTGTCGAGTCCAACCGGGCCACCTGCAAATTTTTCCATGATCGCCAACAAGAGTTTTCGGTCCATATAATCAAACCCTTGATGATCGACATCAAGCATGTTGAGTGCCTTATCGGCAATATCGGCACTGATATGCCCATCACTTTTAACTTCAGCATAGTCTCGGACACGACGTAATAATCGATTGGCAATACGTGGTGTACCACGTGCACGTCTTGCCACTTCTAAAGCCCCTTCTGGCTCCATCGACAATCCAAGGCACTCGGCGCTACGCTGAACAATAAATTGTAAATCTGCAATTTTGTAATACTCGAGTCTTTGCACAATCCCAAAACGATCGCGTAATGGTGATGTTAACGATCCTGCCCGAGTCGTCGCTCCAATTAGCGTAAAAGGAGGCAAGTCAATTTTGATAGAACGTGCTGCTGGGCCTTCACCTATCATGATATCCAATTGATAGTCTTCCATCGCCGGATATAAGACTTCTTCAACCACTGGACTGAGACGATGAATTTCATCGATAAATAACACATCGTTTTCTTCGAGGTTAGTTAACAACGCGGCTAAATCCCCCGCTTTTTCCAGCACAGGCCCTGACGTAGTGCGTATATTTACGTCCATTTCGTTGGCAACAATATTTGCCAACGTGGTCTTGCCTAAGCCAGGAGGACCAAAAATCAATAAATGGTCGAGCGCTTCGCTGCGTTTTTGTGCCGCTTGAATAAAGATTTCCATCTGATCTCGGACATGGTCTTGTCCTCGATAGTCCGCCAGTTTTTTTGGTCGAATCGCACGATCGATCAATTCTTCTTCTTTATACGTCGGATTTTCGGCAGCAATAAGGCGATCAGCTTCAATCATGAATGGTTTCCTAATGAATCACAGGCGAATTATCACTTCCGCCTGTTTATAGCACTAAATGTAAGACAACAACGTCAATGACGCCATTTACACCATGGATTTCAACGCATCACGAATTAACTGTTCACTCGTCATGCCCGGTTTAGCGATTTGCTTCACCACTTTCTCAGCTTGAGCAGCTTTATAACCCAAAACGAGTAATGCACTCATGGCTTCTTCTTCTGCACTTTGATCGACCCCAGCCAAATTATCTAATGGCGCAGCATTGGTCGCCGGTGTAAACAGATCGCCCGCTCCCCAGCTTTTAAGGCGATCACGCATTTCAATCACTAAACGTTCCGCGGTTTTCTTTCCCACACCAGGTAGTTTAATTAAGGTGGAGATATCTTCATGCTCGACACAAGACACAAATTGACTCGCTGTCATACCTGATAATATTGCCAACCCCATCTTCGGTCCAACACCATTGGCTTTGATGACTTCACGAAATAATGCTCGCTCCCCCACAGAGCTAAAACCGTAGAGTAACTGCGCATCTTCACGCACGACAAAATGAGTATAAACCATCGCTTCCTGCCCTATCTCTGGCAGTTCATAGAAGCAGCTCATTGGCATTTGGACTTCGTAGCCAACGCCGTTGACTTCGATAAGAATTTCTGGAGGTTGTTTTTCAAGTAGTGTGCCACGTAAACGTCCAATCACGGGAGGTCCTTTAGGATCGATGAAACATATCAGTGATGATAATCAATAACTGGATGGATAGCCAGTAAAACTGCGTCACCATGCGCTTAGGAAACAACCATGTTTAAATGGCTACAGCCTCGCTCACTAACGATAACGTCCCCGGCGGGCACTGGTTGCTTTCCCAGCTAATGCGACTAAGGTTTTGTTGGTATTGGCATGACAAATAGCCACCCCTAGTGCATCTGCGGCATCCGCTTGGGGCGTAGCCGGCAACTTTAGCATCTGTTTGACCATATGCTGAACCTGCTTTTTATCTGCGCCACCCGAGCCAACCACCGCTTGTTTAATTAAACGCGCGGCGTATTCAAACACTGGTAAATCCGCATTGACCGCTGCGACAATCGCACTGCCTCTGGCCTGCCCTAATTTTAGTGCTGAGTCAGCATTTTTCGACATGAACACTTGCTCAATCGCAAACACGTCCGGCTGAAATTGCGTGATGATTTCTGAGACCCCCGCGTAAATCTGCTTTAAGCGTTGCGGTAACCCTTCATCCGTCATGCGAATACAGCCACTGCCTAAATACTCTAAATGTCGCCCTTGCTGGCGAATCACACCATACCCAGTAATGCGCGATCCGGGGTCAATACCTAAAATGATTGCCATAGATGAAATTGTCGCCTCTTTTATCGCCTAATTTAGTGGCCCATAAAAACAAGAAAGTGGGCCGCAGCCCACTCTGTCTTTACTTACGACGCCACGTCGTACCGCCAGGACCATCTTCAAGAATAATGCCCATGTCATGCAACTTATCACGCGCCATGTCCGCGTTCGCCCAATCCTTGGACGCTCGAGAGTCATTGCGTAATTTGATCAGTGCTTCAATCTCTGCGGCATCATCGTCGTCATTTCCCACGCCACTTTGCAAAAATTGCTCAGGCTCTTGATGAAGAATACCAATGACATCCGCCAACTCGCGCATCAATGCGCCCAATGCGCTCGCTTGTTCTAGGTTATCGCCTTTCAAACGATTGACTTCACGCGCCATATCGAACAACACCGAGTACGCTTCTGGCGTATTAAAATCGTCGTTCATTGCCTGAGTAAAGCGGGTCACATAATCATCATGGTGGACAGGTTCAACACGTGCGTCGAGTCCTCGCAAAGCGGTATATAGACGCTCTAAAGCAGAGCGCGCTTGTTTTAAATTATCTTCTGAATAATTAAGCGGGCTACGGTAATGACCCGACATCAAAAAGTAACGCACCGTTTCTGCATCATAATGCTGTAATACATCACGAATGGTAAAAAAGTTGCCAAGTGATTTTGACATTTTTTCCTGATCGATCATCACCATGCCACTATGCATCCAAGTATTCACATATTGGCTATCATGCGCACAACAAGACTGAGCGATCTCATTTTCATGGTGTGGGAATTGCAGATCTGAACCGCCACCGTGAATATCAAAATGATCACCAAGAATCGAAGAGTTCATTGCTGAACACTCAATGTGCCAACCTGGGCGTCCTTGGCCCCATGGCGATTCCCACATAGGCTCACCGGGTTTAGACATTTTCCAAACAACGAAATCCATCGGGCTGCGTTTCGCTGCTTCAATATCGACACGAGCACCAGCTTGCAATTGGTCTAGATTCTGGCCAGACAGTTTGCCGTACTCTGCATATTTGGCGACTTCAAACAAGACATCGCCATTGTCCGCAACATAAGCAAACCCCTTTTCAATCAAGGTTTCAACTAATTCAATAATTTGTGGGATAAACTTAGTCGCACGAGGTTCAATATCAGGACGGCGCATATTTAACGCATCAAAATCGGCGTACATGTCACCAATCAAACGATCGGTCAAGTCGTCGCAACTTTCTTGATTCTCTGCCGCGCGCTTAATGATCTTGTCATCGATGTCAGTAATATTACGTACAAACGTCAAGTCATAGCCTAGATAGCGTAGGTAACGAGACACAACATCGAAGGACACGAACGTACGACCGTGCCCGATGTGACAGAGATCATAAATGGTGACTCCACAAACATACATGCCAACTTTGCCGGCAACGATGGGTTTGAATTCCTCTTTCTGTCGTGTAAGCGTGTTATATATCTTCAGCATGATCTCTATCTATTTAATCTATTAAAACGAATAAGGTTGGACAGTATAACAACTCTCATTGCCTGCGGTCATCCATTTGGTGTTTTGAATCGACAAAAAGTTACGTTAGAATTGGTTTTCATACAAACTAAGCAAAGGTAATGCTCATGATCACCCTTCACACTAACTTTGGTGATATTAAAATTCAGTTGAACGAAGAAAAAGCACCACAAACTAGTGCAAATTTCTTGCAGTACTGTCGTGATGGTTTTTACGACAATACATTATTCCACCGCGTCATCGATGGATTTATGGTTCAAGGTGGCGGCATGACCTCTGGCCTTAAAGAAAAACCAAGCCGTGAATCGATTCGTAACGAGGCTAACAACGGCCTGAGCAATAAAGTCGGTACGCTGGCAATGGCTCGCACGATGGATCCACATTCAGCAAGCTCTCAGTTCTTCATTAACGTCAATGACAACACATTCCTAGACCACACTTCAGAAAGCATGAATGGCTGGGGATACTGTGTGTTTGCAGAAGTGGTTGAAGGCATGGACGTGGTTAACGCAATTAAAGGCGTTAGCACCGGTTCAATGGGTATGCACCAAGACGTACCACTAGAAGAAGTCGTGATTACTGGTACGACTATCGAAGAATAATCTCATTATGAAGCGCTTGTTAACAAGCGCTTCATTTAGTATGACTTATGCATAAAACAATTTTTATTTCCGACCTACACCTCACACCATCACGACCTGATATCACTGCCTGTTTCTTAGAATTTATGCGGTACGAAGCCATCCACTGTGACGCTTTGTATGTGTTAGGTGATTTATTTGATTTTTGGATTGGTGATGATGATAAAAGTGCGTTTGCGACACAGATCCGTTCTGCGTTCATTGCGCTAACGGCATCTGGGGTACCGTGTTATTTTATTCAAGGTAACCGAGACTTTTTACTGGGCAAGCGTTTCTGTCGGCAAACTGGCGTACAACTACTCCCTGAAGAATATGTCATTGATCTTTATGGTCGACGTACAGTCATTCTCCATGGTGATACACTATGTACGGCTGATTTGAGCTATCAAGCGTTTCGTCAGAAGGTCCATCAGCCATGGCTGCAATTTATCTTTAACCGTTTACCCATGTGTCTGAAACGCAAGATTGTATCTCGTATCCAATCGGATATCCGTAGCGATAAGCAAACCAAACAGCTAGACATCATGGACGTCACCCCCTCGGAAGTCATACACGTGATGCAAAAGCATCAGGTTGACCTGATGATTCATGGTCATACTCATCGTCCGAATATTCATCATGATGATACTAACCAACAAACCCGGATCGTATTGGGTGATTGGTACGATCAAGGCTCCTTATTAGTGGTCACGCCTGATGACTATTATTTGGAGAATCGAGATTTTACGCTTTAACTAATGCGCCAAAATCCATCCGACAAACTTGGGTGAGAAGCCAATACGTGACTCACCAACTAGCAGTAATATAACGATTTATTTATGAATACATGCCAATGTGGCTCCGAAACGCCTTATGCGAATTGTTGTGAGCCAATTCATCTCAACCCGAGTCGAGCCGTCACACCAGAACAGTTAATGCGTGCGCGGTACTGTGCCCATGCTCGCGGTTTGGTTGACTTTGTGGTCGAGACGTACCATCCATCATGCCATGCAGAACTTGAGCGTGAACAAATTGCCGCTTCCATCCAGAACAAGTGGTTAAAGTTAGAGGTATTGGGCCACTCTCATGGCTCCGATGAAAACGAAGGATATGTACATTTCAAAGCCCATTTTTTTGATGGGCAACAAAGCCACTGTTTAGAAGAGAATTCGCGTTTTCTACGCGAAAATGGGCGCTGGTATTATATCGATGGCGAATTTCCAGAAACCAAACCACCGCTGAAAATTGGCCGTAACGACCCGTGTGTGTGCGGTAGTGGTAAAAAATTCAAGAAATGTTGTGGGTAAGCTAGTTCTTTGTCCACTAAAAAAGCCAGCCGATGACAGGCTGGCTTAGTCTATGTGAGCGACTTATTCTTGATCAATAATCCATTTACGGAATGCTTTACGCTCTTGAGGCGATGAGTGCTTATACAAACGTTGCATCGCAGACAACTTATTCATATGCAGCTTCTGTTTTGAATCAACCATCGATTGATTTGCCTTACCTTCTTTGGCACTCACACCATTAGCATAATCATAATTAATCAGAACTGCCGCTTTGCCACCTTTACGATTATAAGTCACCGCATCTTCTATATAATCATGACCAATGGTTATACCCGTCACTTTTAATACATCTTCCGTTTTATCAATCGCTTGATCGGTTGAGTTAGACTGTAAGGTCCAATCTAGCTTTTTGATATGTGTTTTTGCTGTGTGATAATTTGAGTAATCTGGCACTTTTAAAGTAACAGTATCATCTTGCGCTTTAAATTTCGCGATAATCACTTCACTGTACGCTTTCTTCATATCATTTTTATCAAGAAATCCAGGTATATACTGAAATACGATCTGGTTCACTCCATCAGGTAAAGTCACAGATTTTGTACGCTCTAATAAGCCGCTATCAATGTTAGGTTTCTCCATATTAGTAACTAACAGGTTAACTTCACTTGGAAATTCTAACGTTACGTTCGCGTTTGCTATCGATGATAGCGAACAGCCTAACCCAAGAATAACGGCACTCCACATTTTGTTCATTATTTTCTCCATTAAAAAAGCCCAGCATAAATGCTGGGCTTATTGTAACTTTTAACTAACTGATATTACCAGTAAACACGTGCACCAACACCGATAGAGTTTTTAGAGTCTTGACCTTCAGTATCGTTATAACCGTATTCAACATAAGTCAATGCCCATGTAACCGGACGGTATTGAACACCTAGGTAAGAGTTTTGCTCATCTGCATTATCAACATCAGAACGGTCTAGGTACTGATAACCACCGTATGCGCCAAAGTCTTTGGCAAAGCCATACATGAAGCCAAGGTTATAAGCATTTGAATTATCATCAGTATCGTTTACTTCACGATCCATATGTGCATAAGTCGCACCTAGAGTAAGCGTATCGATTGTATACTCAGCAGTTACTTCTGTAGACGTTGAGTTAGTCTCATTAGTGCCCGTGCGGTCTTCAAAGTAAACAACACCTGAGTGAAGTGCTAGATTACCAACATTTGTACCCGCGAAAACAGACGCTTGTTTAGGAGCATTATCTTTTTCATCTAGGTTATATTGCGCACGCACAAAGTAGTTATCTTTGATCAAATCATAGTTAACTGAATTTTCTTGCCAGAAATCATCGTTTGCTAGGTCTGTATCGTATAGGAAACGATCAGCTTTACCGAACAACCAAGAGTACTCTGCTCCGTATACATCATCCGCTAGTAGTGCATTTTTACCAAAGTATAATGCGCCGTAAGTCGCGTTTGATACACCAATGTAGTTTTTACGACCAGAAATGTCACCAGTCAAACCAAATTCAGCTTTACCGATTAGGTTTAGGTCATCGGTTAACACCCAAGATGCATTAATACCAGCACGAGATGAACCAGATTCAACTTTAGATACCGATTCATCATTAGTGTGCGTGTATTCAACATGCTCACGAATTTGACCGTAAAAATCTACTGTTCCTTCGTCACTCTTTACGATTTGAGCTGCATTAACTGAACCTGCTGATGCAAGTACCGCTAGAGCGATCAGAGTCTTTTTCATAATAATCCACTGCCTTTTCTAAGTTAGGGAGTCGTTCCTGAATCCCATATATTTTTTTTGATGAAGGTTTGCAACTTTGCGACTAATTAAGGTGTCGCTTTGTAATGCGAGCTTTAGACTGCAAAAGAATATGCTAAGTGTCAAACTAACTAAAAAAAACAGCAAAAAAACATAAAAACCAATAATTTCAAAATGTTACACAAAAAATTATCTCAATAGCGGTCAAAAAACAAACAAAAACATCAAGCCATATCACTATCAATTAGTAAGCACAACCGGATAATTATCTTATTTTAGTGTAAATCAACGTCAATAATTGGAGTTTTATAAAGATAAAATGCCCTTTTTCGTACTTTATCCCATAAATGTTATTGCTTTATCCATCAGCAATAAGGTTCAATCTTTTTTTGTGAACACGATCGGTTTTTTATTTAAAACAGTGTTGTTTTACAAATTTATCATCGTAAATCAAACTGTGTTAGGATGATGTCCAGTGATCATTGAGTACCGTTATGTTGACCCCAACCGTTCAAAAACACATAAAAAGCAGCTATCAAAACCTCCAAGCCCAACTTGATAATTTTGTCCCACGCCGCGCACAAAATTACTTAGTCGCAGATATCGCAAAAACACTCTGTGGTGAGTACCACAAAACACATCGTATGCTGGTTGCTGAAGCCGGTACTGGGATTGGTAAATCACTGGCCTATTTGATGGGTGCTATTCCTGTTGCGGTGCTCAATAATCGTAAGGTTGTGATTTCAACTGCGACTGTGGCACTGCAAGAGCAGTTGCTCAATAAAGATCTGCCCTTATATCGTCGACTTACAGAACTGGACTTTTCCTTTATCGTTGCAAAAGGAAGACAACGTTATTGCTGTGCTGAAAAACTGGCCGTCGCGTCAGGCGCTGACGGTGGGCAGATGGCGATGTTTGAGAGCAAACCTCAAGCCAATGATATCCAATTACTGCAATCACTTTATCAATCACTCGCCACTAATAAGTGGGATGGAGACAGGGATTCATGGCCAGACCCTATTCCTCGAGAATTGTGGAGCATGATTGTGAGCGATAAACACACGTGTAATCATGGATTCACCGCGCATCGCCACTGTCCTTTTCAAAAAGCTCGCTCAGAATTGGACAAAAATGATGTCATTATTGCCAACCATAGTTTGGTCATGGCAGATGCCGAACTCGGGGGTGGCGTGATTCTTCCAGAGCCAGAACAAACGATTTATATTTTTGACGAGGCTCATCACTTACCGCACGTCGCGCGAGACCATGCGGCCGCCTTCGCCTCATTGAAAGGGGCAGCAAGCTGGCTTGAGAAACTGAATCAATCATTGAGTAAGTTTGCGGCTTTAGGCGATGAAAAACGCGTTACGCGCTTTCGCCAACAAGCCCAAGAATCTTTCCAAGCATTAATTCCTGAACTCTCTCGACTACCGAATCAGTTTTCGGCGGCAGAGTTTGAAGAAGGCATCTATCGATTTGAAAACGGCGAACTCCCGACTTGGCTTGAACAACTTTCTCGCCAATTGAAAAAAGACAGTCAAAAAGCGACACAGTCGGTCGGTAAAATCGCCGATCTCATTGCTGAGAGAGTACGAGAAGGCGAAATCGCCTCGAGGCTGGCTGAGCCAGCCTTGTCAGAACTCGGCTTTTATATTCAACGCCTAGAGAACCTGCAGCAAGTTTGGCATCTCATGGCAGAACCTCGCCAAGAGAAAGGTGCCCCTCTCGCGCGCTGGTTAGAAGTGAGTAAAGATAAAGAACAAGACTTTATCGTCCACGTCTCTCCATTGGAAATCGGCTGGCAGTTAGATCAAAAGCTCTGGTCACGTTGCGTGGGCGCCATTATGGTGTCAGCCACCATGCGAGCACTGAATTCATTCCAATTCTTCTGCCGCCAGGCGGGGATCAGTATGAAAGAAGAAGACGGTGTGCGCTTTTTAGCGTTAGCCTCACCGTTCGATTATGCCGCGAACGGCACGCTGCACGTCCCAACGATGCAATACGAGCCCAATGCGCCGCAATTCACTCACTATCTCGCTGAGCACTTAATGGACTACTTGCAAGCTGAGCAAGCCAACTTAGTGCTATTTTCCTCTTATTGGCAAATGAAAGAAGTCGCGGAACATATTAAGAAAGCCTGTCGAGACCAAGGGTGGACGTTACAAATTCAAGGTGAAAAATCGCGCACAGAAATTCTAAAAAAACATAAAAACCTAATAAAACACCACAAAACCAGCATTTTATTCGGAACTGGTAGCTTTTCAGAAGGGTTAGATTTGCCAGGGGATTTACTACAGAATCTGGTCATCACTAAAATCCCATTTTCCGTGCCGACCTCACCGGTTGAGCAAGCTCATGCTGAATATATTCAATCCCGTGGCGGCAATCCTTTTTTACAGATCACCGTCCCTGATGCCAGTAAGAAACTGATACAATCAGTCGGACGCTTACTGCGTAAAGAAAATGACAGCGGGCGAATTGTGTTGCTCGATCGTCGAGTGGTGTCAAAACGCTATGGTAAGCAGTTACTAGACTCCCTCCCTCCTTTCAAACGCGTGATTGATTACTAGTTTCGCATTGTGAGTAAGTGATATGAAAGATTTAAGCCAGCTTAATCAAGTTATTGATACGTTAGCGACGCAAGCTGCAGCAGTAGATAGGCAGCGCGGTGAACACCATCAACCTCTATTTGATGGTGTTTTGTTCCATTGTCACGCCAAGCTCATCACACCCTGTGTAGAAGAAACACGAAGTACACTTAATTCCATCACACGGGAACAAGCCTCACAGCGTTTAACACCGAGCCGAGCCGAATACTTGACTGACCGCTTAATCGCGCAGATCAGTGCCATTCAGCGTGAATTGTCAACGACAACGATTCGTCATGCCGAACCCAAACATTCATCATACTACCGCAAGCCAATCAACCTGCTTTACCAAGATCTTACGCGGCACCAAGAATGGGAACGTCGTTTGGCGGAAATGGTGAGGGATCAGCAATATTTGCTCGACAATGCCAGCTTAATGGAAAAAACATCGGCACAACAAGCGCTCGTCGCCGTTGAACAACGTTTAAAACGCTGCCAAGACGCCAAAGCCAAAATTGAAAAACAGATTACCTATCGAGAGAGAAATCAGTAAATGAGTGATTCCCCATCGCCTTTAGACCAAGCACCAGATGAGATAAAGCTAGCCGTTGACTTGATTTATTTATTTGAAAGTAACGACGTTGACCCTAAAACCGCATTGGCGGCGTTAGATATTGTAAAACGTGATCTACAAACAAAAGTCGCAGCACAAACACATACCGATAATCAATAAACCCTGATTTGATGAGGTTGTTACCAAAAAGAAGCATGGTAAGATGCCCTCATATCATTAGTGAGCAAAGGATCTTTTATGAAAGTCGTCAGTTTTAATATCAACGGACTACGTGCACGTTTGCATCAGTTACAAGCATTAATCGACAAACACCAACCCGATGTTATTGGTTTACAAGAAATCAAGGTTCATAATGATGCATTTCCTGTAGAAGCAGTAGAAGCCATGGGATACCACGTGTACTTTCACGGTCAAAAAGCCCATTACGGCGTAGCAATGTTGTCTAAAAAACAACCAGAACATGTGCAATACGGCTTTCCAACCGATAATGACGATCATCAAAAACGGATGATCATGACGACCTTCGCTGATGAAAACGGTAAAAAGACGACGATATTAAACGGCTATTTCCCTCAGGGAGATAATATTCATCATGAAACTAAGTATCCGTATAAGCGTCAATTTTATCGCGATTTAATGACATACTTAACCACATACCATCATCCAGATGACAACGTCATCGTGATGGGCGATATTAATATTAGTCCTCTTGATCTCGATATTGGCATTGGCGAAGTCAATCGTAAGCGCTGGTTGAAAACGGGCAAATGTTCTTTCCAACCGGAAGAGCGTGAATGGTTAAAAACCTTACTGGACTGGGGTTTCATCGATACCTATCGTCAGCTTCATCCAAGTGTGGATAATGAATTCTCGTGGTTTGACTATCGCTCTCGAGGCTTTGATGATAATCGAGGCCTACGTATTGATGCTATTTTGGCCACTGGCGATCTCGCACTGCAATGCCAAGAGTCGGGCATAGACTATGAATTACGCGGTATTGAGAAGCCTTCGGATCATGCACCTATCTGGTCAATATTCGCTTAGAGCCTGAATTTGTGTACAGAGAATGTGCCGCCACCCACTCAAGTGGCGGTACATTGCTCGTTGGTGTCTACACATGTAAATAAGCTAAATACTTCTTCTCCGCCCATTTAAAACAACCAATCAATGTAAAACTCAAACACATATAGCCAATACCTGCCGTTAAAAACGCTTCAAACGGTGCGTAATACCGCGCGTTGACCAAACGGGCAGCACCCGTCAAATCCATAATCGTAATGATGCCGGCCACTGCACTGCCATGTAACATAAAAATCACTTCATTACTGTAAGCAGGTAGCGCTCGACGCAAAGCTCCGGGCAAAATGATACGTTGATATATTTTCATGGTACTCATACCAAATGCTCGTCCAGCTTCAATTTCTCCGCTCGGTAATCCGTTGATGGCTCCACGAATGATCTCGGCAGTGTAAGCAGAGGTATTTAAAACGAAAGACGCCAAAGCACAGAACCACGCATTTTCCCACCAAGTTCCCTCAACAGAAATAAACTGATTCATCCCATAATAAATAAGATACAACTGGATCAGTAACGGTGTGCCGCGAAAATAATAGATGTAAGCCCAACTCGGCCAACGCAATATGGGCAAGGAACTATTGCGCAATAATGCCAACGGTATCGCACACATAATACCGATGAGTAACGAGGCACCGACCAACCAAGCCGTGGTCCACAGCCCATGTAAATAAAGTGGCAAGTTATCAAGAATCACTGTCATATCCATAGCGCTTACCTTGTATAAATACGATAACGACGTTCCAAAATCGCCAACAGACCACTCGAGATACTGGTGAAGATAAGAAATATTACAGAGATGGTCATATAGAACGTGAAGGGTTGTTGAGTCGACCCGGCCGCGAGCCCGCCAACTCGAACCATATCTTCCAAACCAATGATTGACACCAGCGCAGTGGTTTTGAGTAAGACTAACCAGTTATTACCAAATCCCGGTAATGCATGTCGGACCATTTGTGGAAACAAAATCCGCCTAAAACTGAGCCAAGGGCTCATTCCATAAGCTTTACCCGCTTCTAACTCACCTTTATCCACGGCTAAAATCGCACCACGAAACGTTTCCGCCATATAAGCGCCAAAAATAAAACCAATCGTAATGCTTCCCGCCCAGAACGGGCTAACGTCTATATAATCAGGCAAATAAGCTGCCCATTCATGGGAGGGTTGCCAGTACTGAATGACCTGATTAATCCATTCGTTAACATTGTATAAGGTATTATTGAGAAATATTTGTCCACCAAAAAAAATCAACATCATGAGGACCAAGTCAGGAATACCGCGGATTAACGTGGTATACGCTGTCGCCAATGTTCGTGCGATACGGCTTGCTGACAACTTCGCCAAAGCGCCGAACATCCCAAGGATGACAGCGATGCAAACCGACAATAATGCAACCTCAATGGTTAATGCGGCGCCTTTGAGAATCGCCCATCCATATCCATATAAATCCCACATCATGCTTTCCTTGCACACTGGGTATCCAATACATCGCTGCACTGGATACCAAGCAACCGGTTAGTAATGGATCCGCGATTTATTCGCCGTACACATCAAAATCAAAGTATCGACTCGCAATCTTTTGGTATTGACCATTTTTGCGAATCGCATCAATGGCCGCATTGAGTTTTTTGGTCAGGTCTTTATCTTGCTTACGAACCGCGATACCAAAACCGTCGCCAAACCATTTGGGATCGGTTAATGTCGGACCAACAAAGTGGTATTTATCGCCGCCTGGCTTATCTAACATGCCATCTTGCAATGCCGAAGCATCCCCAAGTACCGCGGCAATTCGGCCATTTTTCAAATCGAGATAGGCTTCATCAAATGACCCATAGCGAACAATCTCTACCTCATCGCCATAATTATCACTCAAATACTTATCATGCGTTGTGGCTCGCTGCACCCCAATCTTGACCCCTTTCAACCCCTGTTTAGTAAAGTCGATGTGTGTGGTTTTCTTCGCAATAAATTTGTTTGGCATCAGCGCATACTTGTGCGTGAAGTCCACTTTTCGGCGACGCTCATCGGTAATCGACATCCCCGCGATAATCGCATCGTACTTACGCGCCAAGAGTGCAGGAATAATTCCGTCCCAATCTTGGCGAACAATCTTGCACTTGACTTCCATTTGCTTACATAACGCATTGGCGATATCCACATCAAATCCTTGCAACGTGCCATCCGGTGCGGTCCAGTTGAAAGGAGGATATGCCCCTTCCGTGCCAAACCTAACCGTATGCCATTCTTTTGCTTGAGCAAGGCCGGAAACCATCGTGGCCGCTAATACTGTACCAATTAACCAGCGTTTCATACTATAACTCCTGTTGTGTCGTATGGTGTTGTCCCCTTCCTAGAACAACCATCTTTCCCTATCATCTAGATAATAGAGCGTTGTTTAATATACTGATGACAAAAACTGTGCTAACCGAGGGGATTTAGGTTGAGTAAACAAGTCATGAGGATGACCTTGTTCCTCGACTTTTCCTTGATGTAAAAACATCACATGATTGGAAACATCACGAGCAAAAGACATTTCATGGGTAACCACTAACATCGTGCGCCCTTCTTCTGCCAAGCCACGCATCACCCCAAGCACTTCGCCGACAAGCTCCGGATCCAAAGCCGAGGTCGGCTCATCAAATAGCATGACTTCCGGTTCTACTGCCAGTGCTCTCGCAATCGCAGCGCGTTGCTGCTGACCTCCGGATAATTGTCCTGGATAATAATCTCGCCGCTCATAAAGCCCCACCCTCTTTAATAGACTTTCTGCTTGTTCGATGGCTTGCTTTCTGGACACACCCAGTACGTGGACCGGCGCTTCGATGATATTGCCTAATACCGTCATATGTGACCATAAGTTAAAGCTTTGGAATACCATAGCAAGACGCGAGCGAATGCGTTGAACTTGTCGAGGATCAGATGGAAAAGCATGACCGACTTTATCGGTCGTCATTTTTATTTGCTCATCCTTGACCCAGATCTCACCGGAGGTCGGCGTTTCTAATAAGTTAATACAGCGCAAAAACGTACTTTTGCCTGAACCAGAAGAGCCGATAATAGAAATGACATCACCTTGATGAGCCTTTAACGAGATACCGCTGAGCACTTCATTTTGCCCAAACGTTTTATGAAGATCTTTGACGTGCAGTGACACTGCTTGATTCATGCCCGTTCCCTTTTGACATTTTGTGGTATACGCAACTCCGTGTGCGTCTTATAAAGCTATCACTCTGCCTAATAGTATGCAATTAGCTTTAATAACGCCTTACAGTCAGTACACAACTTTGTGAGGTTGATATTGAGAAAATTCTCGCGAATTTATGATCATTTATTGATTTAGTTTAAGGTTTGCAGCTTTTTTTTAGTTTAGAGTGTTTATAAAGCGAAACAAATTGCATTATGAATGACCGCTTTCCATATCAGTATCCATTCATAATGTTATTTAAATTAGTGTACTGGCACTTTCGGGTAGTAGACTCAATAAGCTAAGTCAGTACGTGTTTTTTTCTACTACAAAGGTAGGTATGTCATGGCAGAGCAATTTGCTAAAGCTTGGGAAAGTTTTGTTGAAGGTGAATGGCAAAACGAAGTAAACGTTCGCGACTTTATCCAAAAAAACTACACTCCTTATGAAGGAGACGAGTCATTCCTCGTTTCTGAAGGTACTAAAGCGACAAATGCGCTTTGGGCCAAAGTAATGGAAGGCATTAAACAAGAAAACGCGACACATGCCCCTGTTGACTTCGATACATCTGTTATTTCTACCGTGACTTCTCACGATGCTGGCTACATCAACAAAGACCTAGAAAAAATCGTCGGTCTACAAACTGAAGCGCCACTTAAACGTGCGATTATCCCGAACGGTGGTATTCGTATGGTTGAAGGCTCTTGCAAAGCATACGGTCGTGAATTAGATCCCGTCACTAAAAAAATCTATTCTGAATATCGTAAAACACACAACCAAGGTGTGTTCGATGTGTACACTCCATCTATCATAAAATGTCGTAAAGCAGGTATCTTAACCGGTCTACCTGATGCTTACGGTCGTGGTCGTATTATCGGTGACTACCGTCGTATCGCACTCTATGGTATTGACCGTTTGATGGCAGATAAATTCGCTCAATTTACCTCTTTACAAGCAGATTTTGAAAATGGTGTCGATCTTACGGCCACTATTCAGCTTCGTGAAGAAGTGGCAGATCAACATCGCGCTCTTGCTCAAATCAAAGAAATGGCGGCAAAATACGGTTGTGATATTGCTCGCCCTGCAGAAACCGCACAAGAAGCAATTCAATGGACTTACTTTGGTTATCTTGCGGCAGTGAAATCACAAAACGGCGCTGCAATGTCACTAGGTCGTACTTCAACCTTCCTCGATATCTATATTGAACGTGATATGGCAGCAGGACGTTTGAACGAAGACCAAGCACAAGAGTTGGTTGACCACTTTGTGATGAAACTTCGTATGGTGCGTTTCTTACGTACACCAGAATACGATGAATTATTCTCAGGTGACCCAATCTGGGCAACAGAATCTATCGGTGGTATGGGCCTTGATGGTCGTCCACTAGTGACTAAAACTAACTTCCGTTTCCTTAACAGCCTATACACTATGGGACCTTCTCCAGAGCCAAATACAACCGTACTTTGGTCAGAGAAATTACCTGCTGGTTTCAAAAAATTCTGTGCGAAAGTATCGATTGATACCTCATCAATTCAATATGAAAATGATGACCTAATGCGCCCAGATTTTAACTCAGATGACTACGCCATCGCATGTTGTGTTTCTCCAATGGTCATTGGTAAACAAATGCAGTTCTTTGGGGCTCGTGCTAACTTGGCGAAAACCATGCTTTACACCATCAACGGTGGTGTGGACGAAAAAATGAAAATTCAGGTTGGTCCTGAAATGCCAAAAATTACTGCTGAAGTTCTTGATTATGATGAACTTTGGGAGAAAATGGACCACTTCATGGATTGGTTAGCAAAACAATACGTGACTGCATTGAATGCTATCCACTTCATGCATGATAAATACAGCTATGAAGCATCGCTAATGGCACTGCATGACTTGCACGTAAGACGCACCATGGCATGTGGTATCGCTGGATTATCTGTTGCAGCGGATTCATTGTCTGCAATTAAATATGCAAAAGTAAGCCCTGTACGTGATGAAGATGGTCTGGCTATCGACTTCAATATCGAAGGCGATTATCCAAAATTTGGTAACAATGACCCTCGTGTTGATGACATTGCTTGTGAACTCGTTCGTGTGTTTATGAACAAAATTCGCGAACTTAAAACATATCGTGATGCGATTCCAACTCAGTCAATCCTGACCATTACCTCTAACGTTGTGTACGGCAAAAAAACCGGTAACACACCAGACGGTCGTCGCGCTGGCGCACCATTTGGCCCAGGTGCAAACCCAATGCACGGACGTGATCAAAAAGGTGCTGTGGCGTCATTGACATCTGTTGGTAAACTGCCATTTGCTGATGCACAAGACGGTATTTCATATACCTTCTCTATTGTGCCTAATGCACTAGGTAAAGAAGAGAATTCACAACGCTCTAACCTTGCCGGGTTGATGGATGGTTACTTCCATCATCAGGAAAATGTCGAAGGCGGCCAACACCTGAACGTCAACGTGTTGAATCGTGATACTTTGCTAGACGCAGTTGAGCATCCAGAAAATTACCCACAATTGACCATTCGTGTGTCAGGGTATGCGGTTCGCTTTAACTCGCTCACTCGTGAGCAACAACAAGATGTTATTTCACGTACCTTTACAGAAACCATGTAATTTACGCTGATTCTTGCTGATTAAAAAGCCTCGCTACGGTGAGGTTTTTTTTATTTGTATGCTTTGTACAGGTTCATCTTTATGCCTGTTGAATAATCAGAGAGTCATTGCATTAAATCCAAGTAAATATGTCCTAAACAGCTATTTTCCGCTGTCAGTTTGTCATAAAATAATAATGTAAACTCCCTAAGAGAGAAATGCTCATGTCTACAATTGGTCGCATACATTCCTATGAAACTTGCGGTACTGTCGATGGCCCTGGTATCCGTTTTATCATCTTCTTACAAGGGTGTTTATTGCGGTGTAAGTATTGTCATAACCGTGATACATGGGACACGCATATTGGTAAAGAAACTACGGTCGAAGACATTATTAACGAAGCCAAAACCTATCGCCATTTTATGAATGCGTCCGGTGGTGGCATCACCTGCTCAGGCGGCGAATCGATGCTGCAGCCTGAGTTTGTCCGTGATTTATTTCAAGCGGCACAAGCCGAAGGTATTCATACTTGCCTAGATACCAATGGCTACATACGCAAATATACAACCGTGATCGATGAAGTGATGGATGCAACTGATCTGGTCATGCTTGATATCAAACAAATGAAAAACAGCGTGCATGAAAATTTAGTTGGGGTATCGAATAAACGTATTCTCGACTTCGCTCGCTACCTCGAAAAAATAGGCAAAGAAACTTGGCTACGTTACGTCGTTGTTCCTGGCTATACCGATGATGATGAATCTGCTCATCTATTAGGGGAATTTATTAAAGATATGGATAATATTGTCAAAATAGAAATGTTGCCATATCACAAACTAGGCGCACATAAATGGGAAGCCATGGGAGAAGAATATCCTTTGGAAGGCGTTAACCCGCCGAGTAAAGAAACCATGGAACGCATTAAAGGCATTTTATTACAATATAAACCCAACGTGTCTTATTAGTCATGGTTCTTACTAGAACAGATTAAATGGGTTGCTATCGCCGATCACTATGAATACCGAATGATGAAAATTATTCGGTATTTTTTTATCAAAAATACGCATAAACCCTGTTGTGAGATCATATTTTGCGGGTGAAAAGATGGGTACTCTACATCTAGACACTTATGTTAACCACTGCAATTTCATGAGGCCCTTTATGGAAATGACCCATGCACAACGTCTGATTTTATCGAATCAATACACTTTGATGTCACAATTAGATAACGCTAATGCTGAACATTATGAACGTTTAAAAACCATTGTAGAGCGTGGTTACGACCTGCAAATTAAAGAATTAACTCGTGCGTTTGGCTGCTTACCTGAACACCAATGTCAGGCCATTATCAATACAATGGACATGTTTCATGCAATGCAAGAGTCTCATCATATGTTATCACCTGACGCTCAAAGCGATATCGATGCACGCCGACTTCGTTTTTTAGGGTATGACGCCGTCACAGAAACTCAAGCCATGAATTACGTTCGCTTTCTTGTGCATACTGAGCAGCGCTATCCTCAATTTTTACCTAATGAGCATGAGTTTAATAGCCAAGTTCCAATGGCGGACAAATATCAAAAAATGTTAGCCATTTGGCAGCAGTGCCCCAGACAATATCACTTATCCGTCACTGAGCTCCATCAGATCTTAAACGCTTGATATAGTTATTATTCAATAAAAAAGGCGCCTTGAGCGCCTTTTTTCATCCCGTCAGTCTGCTTCTTAAAAACGGTAGGTCATTCCAACATTGAAGCTACGTGTCATCTCATGAGCGACAATGGGACTGTCGTGAATCTCTGTATCAAAATAAGTCAGCTTAGCACCCGCAAAAACACTCATATTCGCGGTTAAATCGGTAAATGCACCGACTGCAGCGTACCATTCCCCCGCTCCACCGACATTGTAAGAACGAATACCGGTACGAGCTGCTTCAGCCTCAGAGACCCCATATAAATAATTGGCCATCTTAGACGAGTTATATTGATAACCCACTTTTGTGCTGATGCCAAAGCCCCCCTGAATTCTATGAGTATAGCGCCATGCTGCATCGAGCAAATAGCCGTGGTGTTCATTGGTAAATTCCAATGCGGCTTTCACCGCTAACTGTCCGACGGGTAGCGCATAGAGCAATTCAGGTCCAGTAAGCCCGGTAGCGTGCCGTTTATCTAATTCTTGCATGGCGAGATTGTCTGAATCATCAGGATCAAAATGACGTCCATCATACATGACCTGCCACACAATATTTTGTGGAGCATCAAGAGGTAAAAGCCCAACCCCCAACTCAGCCCCCTGCAAATAAAAATGTTCACCTTGATAACTAATCAATGGAAAACCATCATTGCTGCTATCGGTATCTTGGTAAATTTCACTGTTGTAGTAATAAGCACCGCCTATCGCCGCCCCCTCTGCACGAGCGTAAGTAGAATACGATGTTAGCAATGCCATACTGCCTAGCACTATCAGGCGAGATAGATTCGTCATACTTCCTCTTTTTCCGTCAAAATGAAACGTTGATCACTTTCATGTAACTTCCTTCATGTCACTAATGGTCAATTGTTGTTTTTTTAGCCTAGATTAGTAATGAAATTAATCAAAATAACGTCGTACTGACCAAACGTTTACGACAGTAATCTTAAGACCGCATGAACCATAATGCCACTCACAAATGTAAATAAACGCATAATTGTTAAGCAAAATCGAATAAGCCGAACTAGGATTAAAGAGTGGACGAATTGCGTTTCAAGCGGTTTACGTCAACCGACATTATTAGAGGGGAATCACTATGAGTATTTTTGACCACTTTCAGGCACGCTACGAAGCCGCCAAGGACGAGGAGTTATCAATACAAGAGTTTCTAGCACAGTGTAAAGATGATAAAAGTGCTTATGCGAATGCGGCCGAGCGTTTGCTATTGGCCATCGGTGAACCCGAAATGGTGGATACATCTAAGCATCCTCGTTTAAGTCGAATTTTTTCTAATCGAGTCATTGCTCGCTATGAACCCTTCAAAGATTTCTATGGTATGGAAGACGCTATTGAGCAAATTGTCTCCTATTTACGTCATGCCGCTCAAGGCCTTGAAGAACGCAAACAGATTTTGTATTTGCTCGGGCCGGTGGGGGGCGGTAAATCGTCTTTGGCAGAGAAACTTAAAGCACTCATGCAACAACAGCCGATTTACGTGCTTTCTGCCAACGGACAACGCAGCCCCGTCAATGATCACCCATTTTGCCTATTTAACGTCAATGAAGATGGCGAATTACTAAGGCAGGAATATGGGATTGAAAAACGCTATCTGCGCTCAATCATGTCGCCTTGGGCAGCCAAACGGCTGCATGAGTTTGGTGGCGATATCACCAAGTTTAAAGTCGTAAAAGTCCGTCCTTCTATACTCGATCAAGTGGGTATCGCGAAAACCGAACCAGGGGATGAAAATAACCAAGACATTTCCGCGTTGGTCGGTAAAGTTGACATCCGCAAACTCGAACATTATTCGCAAGATGATCCTGACGCTTATAGCTACTCCGGTGCACTATGTCGTGCCAACCAAGGCTTGATGGAATTTGTCGAGATGTTTAAGGCGCCAATTAAAGTGTTGCACCCCTTACTAACCGCAACACAAGAAGGCAACTTTAACGGTACCGAAGGTTTATCTGCTCTACCTTTTGATGGGATGATTTTGGCTCACTCAAATGAATCGGAATGGCAGACTTTCCGCAATAACAAAAATAACGAAGCCTTTTTAGACCGAGTCTATATTGTCAAAGTCCCGTATTGTTTACGGGTTTCAGAAGAGGTCAAAATTTACGAAAAACTGCTCGAACATAGTGAGTTATTCCACGCTCCTTGTGCCCCCAGTACGCTCGATCTTCTGGCGCAATTTAGTGTGTTATCACGCTTAAAAGTCCCTGAAAACTCGTCTATTTTTTCAAAAATGCGAGTATACGATGGTGAAACGCTAAAAGATACCGATCCCAAAGCGAAGAGCTATCAAGAGTATCGAGACTATGCCGGCGTTGATGAAGGTATGTCTGGGCTGTCTACTCGTTTTGCCTTTAAGATTTTATCCCGAGTCTTCAACTTTGATCATGCCGAAGTCGCGGCTAACCCCGTTCATCTTTTTTATGTAATCGAGCAACAAATTGAACGAGAACAATTTCCGCAAGAAGTCGCTGAACGCTACCTAGAATTTATTAAAGGTTTCCTCGTTCCTCGATATGTCGAGTTTATCGGTAAAGAAATTCAAACCGCTTATCTCGAGTCGTATTCCGAGTACGGTCAGAATATTTTTGACCGTTATGTCACTTACGCAGATTTTTGGATCCAAGACCAAGAATTCCGCGACCCTGAGACAGGACAACTCTTTGACCGCTCTTCACTTAATGGAGAATTAGAAAAAATTGAAAAAACGGCGGGGATCAGCAATCCAAAAGATTTCCGTAACGAAATCGTCAACTTTGTGCTGCGTGCACGGGCGAACAACAGCGGCAAAAATCCGTTATGGACCAGCTACGAAAAACTACGCACTGTTATTGAGAAAAAAATGTTCTCAAATACTGAGGAGCTCTTGCCGGTCATTTCATTCAATACCAAAACCTCATCAGAAGATCAGAAAAAACACGATAACTTCGTTGCTCGTATGATGGAAAAAGGCTATACGGAAAAACAAGTTCGCTTGCTTTCTGAATGGTATTTACGAGTACGTAAATCTTCGTAATAACATCCATTGATTAACCCTAGCAAGATTGAGCTGTATATCTTGCTAAGGCATTCGGCACCACGTTCATCCCAAATTGAGCGTGGTGACGTACAAGGGGGAATGCATGGCGCAATTTATTGATAGAAGATTAAACGGTAAAAATAAAAGTGCGATCAATAGGCAGCGCTTTTTACGCCGCTATAAAGAACAAATCAAAGAATCCGTCGCGGATGCGGTGAACCGTCGCTCAATTACCAATACTGACTCTGGTGAAGATGTCTCAATTCCACACCGTGATATCAAAGAGCCTTCTTTCCATCAAGGGAAAGGCGGTGAACGTGAACGGGTTCATCCCGGTAATGATCAATTTACCCGCGGCGATCGTATAGAACGTCCCTCTGGCGGACAAGGCGGCAGCGGATCAGGTGAAGGTGATGCCAGTCAAGATGGCGAAGGCGAAGGCCAAGACGAATTTGTGTTTCAAATCTCTAAAGATGAGTATCTCGATCTACTATTTGAAGATCTAGAACTACCGAATTTAGAAAAAAATCAAGTCAACAAAATTACCGAATGGAAAAACCACCGCTCTGGATATCAGAGCGCAGGGATTCCATCCAACATCGCTATTGTTCGATCTTTACAACAATCATTGGCTCGCCGCACGGCAATGACCGCTGGCAAGCGTCGATTGATGCGCGAACTAGAAGAAGAATTAGATAAACTCCAACACAAAGAGCCGGCACTCCTAACTGAAGAAGCCCGCTTGCAGGAAGAAATTAACGCACTCCGTCACCAAATTAAATCGGTACCATTTATTGATACCTTTGATCTTCGTTTCAAAAATTACGAAAAACGCCCTATTCCATCGAGTCAGGCCGTAATGTTTTGTTTGATGGACGTATCGGGTTCTATGGATCAGGCAACCAAAGACATAGCCAAACGTTTCTATGTCCTCTTGTACTTGTTTTTAACCCGAAAATACCAAAACGTAGAAGTTGTGTATATCCGTCACCACACACAAGCAAAGGAAGTCGACGAACAAGAGTTTTTCTATTCACAGGAAACTGGGGGCACTATCGTCTCCAGTGCACTCAAATTAATGCAAGAGATCATTGCAAAGCGCTATCCACTCAATGAATGGAATATCTATGCTGCGCAAGCTTCTGATGGCGATAATTGGGCCGATGATTCACCGCGCTGTAAAGAATTGCTTGGTGACACCTTATTACCTGAATGTCGCTACTATGCTTACATCGAAATCACGCGACGCTCACATCAGACGCTGTGGCACGAATACGAAAAATTACAAGATTCCTTCGGCAACTTTGCTATCAAAAATATCCGCAGTGTTGAAGATATTTATCCGGTATTTCGTGAATTGTTCCAAAAAGAGACGGCATAGGGAGACGAAGGTATGGCGACAACAAAACAAAACGCCAAAGCAACAGCAAAAGCGCCCAAACGTGAAAGACTATCAGATGGGCCTGACTGGACCTTTGACTTACTCGAACAGTACCATACTGAAATCCGCAAGGCTGCAGAGCATTTCCGTTTAGATACCTATACTAACCAAATAGAAATCATCACCTCTGAACAAATGATGGACGCCTATTCGAGCATCGGGATGCCCATTAACTATAATCATTGGTCTTTCGGGAAAAAGTTCATTCAAACAGAGCAAGGATATAAACATGGGCAAATGGGGTTAGCGTATGAAATCGTCATTAACTCCGATCCCTGTATTGCCTACTTGATGGAAGAAAACACGGTCACTATGCAAGCGTTAGTTATGGCACATGCTTGCTATGGGCACAATTCGTTCTTTAAAGGTAACTATCTATTTCAAACGTGGACAGATGCTTCCTCTATTATTGATTACCTACTCTTTGCTAAAAAATACATTCATCGCTGTGAAGAAAAGTACGGTGAAGCAGAAGTTGAAGCTTTGATTGATAGCTGTCATGCACTGATGAATTATGGAGTCGACCGCTATAAACGGCCTGAAAAAATCTCTATTGCTGAAGAAAAGGCCCGTCAGGAAGAGCGCGAAGCCTACCTACAATCCCAAGTGAATGAGCTCTGGCGCACCGTTCCCAAAATGGAAAAAGAAGTCCCCGATATTCCATGCTTCCCGAGCGAGCCACAAGAAAACATTCTCTATTTTATTGAAAAAAACGCGCCACTGCTCGAATCTTGGCAACGAGAAATTGTGCGTATTGTACGTAAAGTTAGCCAGTATTTTTATCCACAAAAACAAACACAAGTGATGAATGAAGGTTGGGCAACGTTCTGGCATTACACCATATTGAATTATCTCTACGATGAAGGGGTGGTGTCTGATAAGTTTATTCTAGAGTTCTTACACAGCCACACAAGTGTGGTTGCCCAGCCTCCTTACAATAGCCCTTATTACAGTGGTATGAATCCTTATGCGCTGGGCTTTGCTATGTTCCAAGATATCAAACGCATCTGCGAGGAACCTTCCGAGGAAGATTACGAATGGTTTCCAAATCTCGCGGGCACCGATTGGTTAGATGCAGTGCACTTCGCCATGCATAACTTTAAAGATGAAAGTTTTATCCGGCAATACCTATCACCGAAAGTGATTCGTGATTTTAAATTGTTTGCGATTGGTGACGATGACAGGAAAAATTTTATTGAGGTCAATGCGATTCATGATGAATTGGGTTATAAAGCAATTCGAGAGAAATTAGCCGATCAATACAATCTGAGCAGTCTTGAGCCGAATATTCAAGTCTATAATGTGGATATCCGCGGTGATCGCTCATTAACCCTACAATATGTTCCACAAGACCGAATTCCGCTTGATCCTAGCTATGAGGAAGTGCTTAAACATCTTCATCGATTATGGGGATTCGAGGTGAAATTGGAAGAAATTAAAGAAACTGGACGACGAGAGCTCTTAGCTACCTGTCCTAAACGTGAATAATCGCGGTATTACTAACTCGTTGGGCTCCAATCGAGACAATAAAAAAGGCACTTTCCAACAGGAACGTGCCTTTTTATTGAGCCTTCATGGTGTCGAGTTCATCGTTGAACGATTGCGATTTAATGACCTTGCTGAAGTACGTAACGACGCACCGCGTCTAAATCGGCGGGCGTATCCACCCCAGCCGGTGGCGTAACGGAGGCAACATCAACATGAATTTTTTCACCAT
>JBQGON010000003.1:0-59177 GCA_052087065.1 Vibrio sp.
GGTACGGGAATCGTAGTGATGGGATTGATGCATCGTGATAACTTTTTCGCGCTCACCGACGTTGGAAGTTGGATTGCCGAAGACATTGCCGTGTATATGATTGCCGCACTCACTGTAACGTTCTTAGGCTCGGACAAATACGCGATGATTCGTGACTAGCCGTCAACAACGACATAATAATCACTCATAAACATCGCCGTAATAGATCTACATATTACGGCGATTGTGTCTCTATTTGGCTGGCGATTGACGTCCCCTTGAAGTGCTACGCTTCGCGGTGCTACCTGATTTGGCGCCACCCGATTTACCCGTGCGGCGACGTTTAAACGCGGGCCGTTCGACTTTCGGCAGCGATCGTAATGAGTCAGGCACAGGACTCGTTTTCACCTGCTGCATCAGTTGCTCAATACGCTGCTGCAGTGTCTGCATAAAGGGCTGATATGCTTGGCCGCGTTCTACCATCGCTTGGAGCTGGTGCTCCCAGTGGGCGGTCATATCCGGATAGGTCGATTCACTAGGCAACGCATGGACTAAACCTCGCCCAGCTGGCGTGCTTGCAATGGTTTTCCCTTGCCGAGACAATAACTGGCGTTTAAACAAGGTATCGAGTATTCCTGCTCGCGTGGCTTCTGTGCCAAGCCCATCGGTATCTTTGAGTATTTTCTTTAAGTCTTTATTTTCGACAAAACGCGCAATACCGGTCATCGCTTGCAAAAGCGTCGCTTCAGTAAACGGGCGCGGCGGCTCGGTTTTACGTGCCACCAATTCGCCTTCTCGGCACATTAATACCGTTCCTTTTTCAAGCGCCGGAACCGTAGCGATATCACTGCTTTCTTGCTCTTGCTTACCCATCAGTGCTTTCCAGCCAACACTGATAAGCTGCCTTCCTTTCGCGATAAATGTACCACCAGCAATGTCAAACACCAACTTGGCCTCTGCGTAAACAGCGGCCGGATAAAACTGCATAAGATATTGGCGAGCAATCAATTGGTACACTTTCATCTCATTACCGGATAGACCGTTACTACTGGCTTGCTTGGGAGTTGGAATAATCGCGTGGTGAGCATCGACCTTTTTATCGTTCCATGCTTTAGATTGCAGCGATAAATCAGCCTCATTCACCGCCGATTGCAACTCTTGCGCGTTGTTGGCAATCGCTTGAGTCACTTTACCGACTTCACTCAAGTGCCCTTTCGGTAAGTAACGACTGTCAGAGCGTGGGTAAGTAATCAGCTTGTGCTTTTCGTACAAATTCTGGCAGGTATCTAAGACTTGCTGCGCACTCAGATTATAGCGTTTTGCCGCATCAATTTGCAGAGAAGATAACGAATATGGCAGTGGCGGCGCTTGGCGTGTTTGTTTTTGCTCCGATTCAGTCACTGTAGCTGGCTGACCTTGAATACGTTTTACGACATTATCGGCTAACTGGCGATTGAGCACACGTCCTTCTTCATCCTGCCATGGCTGGCAAGCTTCACTGGGCTTCCAACGAGCGCGGATATCAAACACGTCTTGCTGGCCTTGATAAGGAATCAGTGCATCAACAGTAAAATAATCTTTGGGAACAAAGTGTTCAATTTCTTCATCACGACGAACCACAAGCCCCAATACTGGTGTTTGCACTCGCCCTACGGATAGCACCCCTTGATACCCTGCTTTTTGCCCCAGTAAAGTATAAGCACGCGACATGTTCATGCCGTACAACCAATCGGCTCGTGAACGTGCCAGTGCCGAAATAGACAAGGGAATAAAATCACGATTAGACCGTAATTGGCTCAGTGCTTTTTTCACGGCCGGTAAGTTTAAATCATTGATTAGCAGGCGCTCAACCGCATCTTTCTTACCTTTAGGTAAGCGACAATAGTCAATGACTTCATCGACTAATAATTGCCCTTCACGGTCTGGGTCCCCTGCGTGCACGATGTCATCGGCTTGCTTAACCAGCTTTTTGATCACCGTAAGCTGTTTACTCGCAGCTTTACGTGGCCGTAACTGCCATTTTTCAGGAATGATCGGTAGATCATCTAAATGCCACTTTTTATAACGTTCGTCATAGCCATCAGGTTCAATTTGCTCTAACAAATGCCCGATACACCAAGTCACAATGTCACCATTCCCACAGGTAATCCAACCTTGGTTCTTTTTCTGGGGTTTCGGTAAGGCATCGGCAATCGCACGCCCTAAACTTGGTTTCTCTGCAATAAACAAACGCGACATGTGGCTTGACACTCTTTATAAAAAACTAAGGCCACATTAGCGAATGTGGCCTTATAAAATCAAGAAAAACTGTATTTTTGTACAGTATTACTCTTCATCTTCGCTCGCGTTACGTGCGGCAGCTTCTTCAATCAAGGTTTTTAGCTCACCTTTTTGGAACATTTCCAGAATGATGTCACAACCACCAATCAACTCACCTTCGACCCACAACTGTGGAAACGTTGGCCACTGTGCATAAACGGGTAGCTCAGCACGAATGTCTGGGTTTTGCAGGATGTCCACGTAAGCAAATTTTTCACCACACGCCATCAGCGCTTGGCTAGCTTGAGATGAAAAACCACAGCTAGGTAGTTTTGGCGAGCCTTTCATGTACAAAAGGATGGCATTCTCAGAGATCTGCTGTTTAATTTTGTCGATGGTTTCCATTGCTTCCTCGATAGATAGGTTTTGTTTATCGCTATATTCTAAATCATTACCACAGAATAAAAAGCCCTCTTTACGTAAGGTTTTGGCTGAGTCATGTTGGTTGAACCCATACGCTGACTATATTTCACCCAACACATCGTCCGGTTTACTCTGCAAGTCGTGACGCTAACACTGTGTGATTTCACAGATTTTATACAGATCAGGCTTTAAATAAAGTAAAAAGTTGCTAAAATGATCTGCAGTCAGTCGAAAGACGATTAACCCTAAAGTATGAGCTATACTGTTCATGCCTAAAGGGAAAACAATAATACTGGAAGCAATCATTGAAAGAGTTCGCTCTTTCCAACATAACTAAATGGAGAAATGAGCAATGGCATTTGAACTACCTGCACTTCCTTTCGCTAAAGATGCGCTAGAACCACATATCTCCAAAGAAACACTTGAGTACCACTACGACAAGCACCACAACACATATGTTGTGAAACTTAACGGCCTAATTCCTGGTACTGAATTTGAAGATAAATCTCTAGAAGAGATCATCAAAACTTCTACTGGTGGCGTATTTAACAATGCAGCTCAAGTATGGAACCATACGTTCTACTGGAACTGTCTTGCACCACAAGCGGGTGGCGAACCAACGGGTGATGTTGCTGAAGCTATTAACGCAGCATTCGGTTCTTTCGAAGAATTCAAAACTCAATTTACAAACAATGCAGTAGCGAACTTCGGTTCTGGCTGGACTTGGCTTGTGAAAAAAGCTGACGGTTCTGTCGCAATTGTTAACACTTCAAACGCAGCAACACCGATAACTGACGACGGTGTAACACCACTGCTAACTGTTGACGTTTGGGAACACGCTTACTACATCGATTACCGCAATGCTCGTCCAAACTACATGGAAGCATTCTGGAATCTTGTTAACTGGGACTTTGTTGCTAAAAACCTAGCAAAATAAGTTCGTTACGTTAACAACACCATGAAAAAAGCCTGCGTATGCAGGCTTTTTTATGTTCTAACCTACTTCAATCGGCCTCACAGAGAATTAATTCAGGTTCACCGCTAAAGTTTCTGATAATCAAGCCGTTACTATCGGTAAGCAACGGAGAACCTCATGCAAGTACATACTTTAGACAAAGCAGCATTAATCAACGAGTTGAGCGTCGGTAATGGTATCAACCATGCAGTGCATCAACGTCGCCGTGCTGATTTTTCTTTAATGCTTGCGATGTTTTCCGGTGATGTCCGTGATAATACGCCTGTTGAACATATTGATGAGATAGTTACCACGGATGATTTGCTCCGCCAACGCTTTCAATTGCAACCCCCACAAGCATTACGTAACGATCAAAGCTCCTATGCTATCGCGGAAGCGCAGGCGACTCTGTTTCATACAAGTGGACTCGCAAGTGCAAAGCTGAGCCATTATTTGCGACCAGATGCACTGAGCTATTTCCCTGAAGAAACCCATAATCTTCCCGAAGAGATTTACCATAATTTATCCGGTCATGATCGGCGCCATCTCGCTGAAACTGAACCGGCCAAGAGCCTCCCTAGCGATTTATATCAGCAATTAAATACTGCGATGCGTTGCGATCAACTGCGCGCTCAGGTGTAATCCCCTCATTTTATTCATGTTCTAAACGGCGGTTCGACCACTCAATTTGACACCTTAAATATGCTTGAATGAATTTATTTGACGCGTTTCACACCGCTGAAATTGGTTATTGCGCATGCTAAACCTACGATTGAACGTAGGCGTGCGGTGACTGACAAGGATGCCATTTATGAAAATACAAGGTGCTGTGGTACTCATCACTTCAGCAGGTTCGGTAATGGGAAGAATGTTAAGTCTGCATTACGCCGAGTTAGGCGCAAGATTAGTGCTCTGTGACCATCAACCGCGACGACTTGAAGAGACGCATGCACTATGTAGTGCTCTCAAAGCATCAACAATCTCCTATACCCTATCAACAACCCCAACCGACGATATCGATGCATTACTAGAATATGTAGAACAAACCTATAAGCAAGCGCCTAATATCCTAATCAATCACTGGCCAAACAGTGCGCCGCCATCGCTGCTTATCACTGCAGAGCAAACTGACGCCTGCTTGGCGCAATGGCGCCTTATGACCCATAACTTTTTTGTCTTCGGGCAACGCTGCGCACAAAGAATGTGCCAGTCCTGTAACCCTGGCGTGAGCATTAATACGGTATCGTTTAGTCGAATAAGTGATGAGTATGCGACGGACAGTGCCAATGCCATGTTGATGGGCTTTACACAAAGTTGGGCAAAGGAGCTGATGCCTTATCACATTCGTGTTGGCGGGGTCATACCACATAGTCAAGGAGAGCAATTTCAGCACCATGACTATGCAGAGCTCACTCGCCACACTGAATATATTGTGGCGAATGATTATTTTAGCGGACGGGTTGTCACAGCCTAAGTGGCGATGCGCTTAGTAGCGTTCGAGGTAATCGTCCATTTTTGCTTCTTCAGCGGCATTGTAATCGTCTTTCGTTACTTGCGCTTTGAAATCCAAGTGCTGCATGTAAGCATCCCGAGTAAATAGATACGGATCGGGCGAGTCGTTTAGCATCGGTTCTTGTGAAATCAACTCAGCACGACTATCCAAACCTTGGAAAATAAATTTACCCAGTGATGCCCAAATATTGATATAGGATAGTGGGAAATACGAGGAATCCACAAAGTCAGAAGAATCCCTTAATGCATACGGCCCTGCTCCAGGCAACATCAAATAAGGACCTTTACCCACGCCGTAATGACCTATCGCATCGCCAAACTGACGGTCACTTTCTTTTTCAATCCCAGCGGCAGATGCCACATCAAACAAGCCTAAAATACCAAAAGTAGTGTTGATCCAAAAACGGTTGAAGTGGTTTAGCGCTTGTTTGCCATTGCCCATGATCATGTTGTTGACCATGCTAGACGGTTCATCGAGATTACCAAAAAAGTTCGAGATATTACTGCGTATTGGCTTGGGCACGTAATCAACATACGCCACCGATGTTGGGCGCAAAACATAGGGATCCAAATAATTGTAATTAAAATCCCACATGGTTCGGTTAAACCCTTCCAAGGGATCACTAATGTTAGTGTGAGAATCTGCACTCTCATTATCCGGCGCAGAACTGCATCCAGCTAACGCTAACAACACGCCAAAGAAAGCTATATAAATAAAGCGGTTAATCATAATTTTTCCGGTTTTTATAGGCTTATTTTACCTATTGGTTTAAGACAACTGACGATGAATATTATTACTATTTTTTTAGGGAAATATCGACGGAATCTCCGATTGATAATTGCTGGCTTTGTCCTGACCAATTTACTGAAGCGGTTGAAACATCACCATCAATATCAATTCGCACTTTAACAATGACATGTTTCTGCTGAGATAAACGACGCTGCGGTACCAAATTATTATCATCGGTGATGACCACATGATGTGGAAACGGCTGCTGACTATATCTTACCGCCGCAACAGGCATTGGATTACCATCATCAGATAACACCGAGACAATCAACACCGCCCCCTCAGGAACCGATAATGTCGATGGAAAATCAATATTAACGGGAACACTGACCGATAAGTCGTTATGCATACGCTCCGTCGCATTGTCGATATTTTGCGCAATACTAGCATAACGCGGATCGTCTGAGGCAAGCGATTGCTGCATTTTTTGCCAGAACTCGATTGCTTTCGCATAGTGTTGGTGTTGATACGCATCATACGCCAATAAAGAATACATGCGCTGATCGCCCGCACCTTGCTCAAGCTTCTGCTGCAATAACATACGCCCTTTCGCTTGTGCCGTTTTGTCTGAACTTAAAATCAGCACTTGGGCGTAATCAAGCACATAACGTATGTTATCTGGCTCTAATTGATACGCTTTATGCAGTGCACCTATTGCTATACGGCTATCTTGACCCGAAACAGCCACATGCCCAAGTAAATTCCAGCCCTGCGCTTGCTCTGGATGATGATAAAGCTTAGTACGCAAACCTAAAATTAGATCTTGCATCTGCGCTTGGCTGATCTGACCTTGCGCCGATTTCAGTTGCGCAGGTAGTTGTTCGATATTCGCGTTAATAGATTGCCAATGGGCAAGTTGCTGGTAGCTGCCAACATACGCGTAAATACTATAGCTAGCACCCGCGATGATGATAAAAACACCTAACAGTAGCCGCTTAACCGGCCAAGGCTTCGCAGTACTCTTCCGCTTCGCTAATTCAGGCGGGGTAACATCATGAGCCAAACTACTTTTTAGTTCTTCCACCAACACTGCGCGGTCATCAATGACGCCTGCGTCTTCTTCTGCCACAATTTCATGTAAGCGATGATGATAAAATTCTGCGTTTAATTTATCGCGCTGTTCCGGATCATTGTTGCGTTTGTTGCGGAAAAATGGGTAAGCAACACAACCAAATGCAATTGCGACCATCATTATACTCAAGAGCCAAAAGCCAATCATTTATCTAGCTCCTTGTCATTTTTTGCATTACGAATCAATGTATCTACATAGGCTTTATGCGCATCATCATTGACCTCTGATTGGGTAAACTGCGGTGTACGCCGAGCACGGACGACTAAAAAGATTACGCCACACAACATGACCAGCAGTGGGCCACCCCATAACACCATCGTTCCTATCGTCAATGGCGGATTATACGTAATAAACTCACCGTAACGCGCGACCATGTAATTCACGATATCTTGTTTCGATTTACCAGCTTTCGTCATTTCATAGACTTTATAACGCAAATCTTTTGCAAGCGCAGCGTTGGAGTCGGCAATCGAGTTATTTTGACATTTAGGGCAACGCAGCGTGTGGCTCAGCTCTTGAAATTGTTTTTCATGCGCTGGCGAGTCAAATTGATATACATCGATCGCCGCATTGACCGACACACTGCACAAGGTCAATAGTAAACCTAAGAGAGAATATAGCTTCATGATCCCCCCTGCTTTGATGCCAATTTATCGTAGATAGGTTTTAACTCTGCTTGCCAGTTCTGCGCATTGACTTCACCAACATGACGATGACGAATAACACCATGGCGGTCGATAATAAAGGTTTCTGGGGCGCCATAAACACCTAAATCCAAGCCCAATGAGCCGCGCTTATCAACGATGGAAAGCTGGTAAGGGTCGCCGTGCTTGCCCAGCCAGGTTATCGCGGTTTGGCGCGCATCTTTATAGTTTAATCCAATAATAGTGATGCCTTGGTTTGCGAGAGTATTTAAGAATTTATGCTCCGCTTTACAGGTTGGACACCAAGTCGCCCATACATTGAGTAATACTGGCCTCTGCTGCTGTTGGGTAAACAAACGCTGGTCATAGCGTTTGTTTGGCGCAAACAAATCTGGCAAGGAAAAGTCCGGTACCGGTTTCCCCACTAATACCGACTCTAATTTTGTTGGCTCATCGCCATTGGCATTATCAAACAGCTGACCGGCAAAGATTCCCACTAACACCAAAAAGACAATTAACGGTAAGAAGATAATCGCTTTCTTCATGCTTTTACTCCCTGACGCTGAAAACGGTATCGACGATCAGTCACCACAAGCAATCCTCCCAACGCCATCAGTAATCCACCACACCATATCCAGCGAATAAATGGTTTGTAATAAATACGTACTGCCCATGCTTGGGTATTATCAATCGGCTCGCCAAGTGCAATATAGAGATCGCGAGTAAATCCTGTATCTAGCGCAGCTTCCGTCATCATAGAGTTCGATACGGTATAGCGACGTTTTTGGGCAAAGAGTGTGTTAAACACTTTACCATCATGGCTCACGCTAAACTCACCTTCGTACCCTTCATAGTTTGGCCCTCGTAAACCTTTCAGACCGTCAAAACGGAATTGATAGCCAAGTAATTGGAAGGTTTGCCCTGGCGCTAAACGTACATCTTTTTCAACGCTGTAATTTTGTGCCATGGCAATACCAATAATCGATATCGCCAACCCTAGGTGCGCGATCAACATCGACCAATGACTACGTTGCACCTTGACTAACCCTGACCAAAAACGATGACGATGCGTCGCTCTCAAGAACACTTCATAACCGTGCAGCACAATGATCCACAACGCCATAAACCAACCCATATAGGCCATCGTACTAAAATGCTGACCAAGTAGAGTCACCGCGAGATAAGCACCGACTGCCGTAATGATGCCACTGATAAGAATCGGCTTAATGAGCGCCTGCCAATGACCACGTTTCCAACGCAATAGAGGGCTTACGCCAAGCAATAACGCAAAGGGAATGGCCAACCATGCAAACATCGAATTAAAGAACGGAGCACCAATAGAGACCGACCCTAGCCCAAGCTGTTTATGAACTAAAGGCAAAAGCGTACCAAGTAGTACGGTACTCAACCCCGCCATGAGCAAAATATTATTGGTTAATAAAGCGCTTTCGCGTGAAATAAGATTGAACTGCCCTGCAGAGCGAATCTTATGCCCTTTTAAGGCAAATAATGTTAACGAACCACCGATAACAATCACAAGTAAGCTTAAAATAAAGGTCCCGCGCGTCGGGTCTGAGGCAAAAGAGTGCACCGACACTAAAATACCAGAACGCACTAAGAAGGTACCCAGAAGGCTAAGGGAAAAGGCAATAATCGCTAGCAACACTGTCCACGCCTTAAACGTGCCACGCTTTTCGCTGACAGCCAGTGAATGCAACAGTGCGGTACCTGCTATCCATGGCATCAGTGACGCATTCTCGACCGGGTCCCAAAACCACCAGCCTCCCCAACCAAGTTCGTAGTAGGCCCACCATGAACCAAGCACAATACCGATAGTGAGAAACATCCAAGCTGCGGTAGTCCATGGACGCGACCAACGTGCCCAAACGGTATCAAGTTTACCGGTCATCAAGGCAGCAATCGCAAATGCGAACGCAACAGAAAATCCGACATAACCGGTATAGAGCATCGGCGGGTGGATGATAAGACCGGGATCTTGCAGTAACGGATTGAGATCTTGTCCATCAACTGGGAAATACGGCAGAGTACGCGTAAACGGATCTGAGGTGAAAATAATAAACGCGAGAAAGCCAGTGCAAATCATTCCCATCACGGCAAGCACACGTGCTACTGCTTCTTGGGGGAGTGCTCGACTCCCCAACGCAACAGCAATCGTCCATAGACTTTGAATCCATATCCACAGTAGCAGCGAGCCTTCATGAGCTCCCCATACCGCAGTAAGTCGATAGTACCAAGGCAATTGGCTATTTGAGTTTTGAGCCACATACGCTAGCGTAAAGTCATTGGCATAGAATGCCCATGCTAGGGCAAAAAAGGAAAACGATATAAATGCCGCCATCCCTAACGCTAATGGACGAGCCGTATTGATCAATGCCATTGATTGATTTTTAGTGCCGACTAGCGGCAGAACACTTAACAGTACAGCCATGACTGCGGCTAATATTAATGCAAAATGGCCTAACTCTGAGATCATGGTTGAGATTCCTTACGCTTCTCTGACTGTGCTTGGTTAAACGCGGCATTCCCTTTCATAGCTTCTTCAACATCAGGGGGCATGTACTTTTCATCATGCTTAGCCAGTACCTCAGCCGCTTTAACTGTGTGCGCGTCGACAAGCACACCTTGTGCAACAATACCCTGCCCTTCACGAAATAAATCAGGCAATATACCGCGATACTCTACTGTAATATCTGGGCCAATATCTTTTAGCTTGAAGCGCACATACAGGTTGTCAGGATTGCGTTTGACACTGCCCACGACAACGACCCCGCCAACCCGCAGGCGCTCGCCTACTTTGGGCACATGTCCATCTCGACCATAAATAATTTGGCTCGGAGTATAAAACAGATTCATATTTTGATTCAGCGCGTAAAGCATCAGGCTAATAGCCAAGGCAACCGCAACCACAATAACGCTAACAACGGCTAGCCGCTTTTTCCGACGAGGGGTCACAGAGTATTCTCCATCGATTTCGCACGTTCAATGCGAGCTTCACGAGCTTGCTGTTGACGCACATCATTTAAGATACGGGTATGGCGAGTGACACTCAGAAAAATTAAGACACCCAAGCACACAAAGGTAATCCCAAATGCACTCCATACATAGGCGGCATACCCACCCATCATGAAAAAATCATGCAAAGAATCAAAAAACATGCTTAGGCTCCTTTTGATGAGGCAATGAATTTAACCCATTTCCGATGTCGCTCAATAAACAGCAACTCATTGCGAAAACGTATCAAAGCTAAAGCAGAAAACAATAATGCAAACGCCAATATATTGAGCAGCAATGGCCATAGCATGTCGGGGGCAATCGAAGGCTTGCCAAACTTACTGATCGTTTGTCCTTGATGCAACGTATTCCACCAGTTTACCGAATAATGAATGATGGGAATATTAACCACCCCCACCAAAGCCAGTATCCCTGCAGCGTCCACCCCTGATTTATGATCATCAAATGATTGGTACAACGCAATCACCCCAAGATAAAGAAACAGCAGTATCAGTTCAGACGTTAAACGAGCATCCCAAACCCACCACGTTCCCCACATGGGCTTACCCCAAATAGACCCCGTGACCAGTGCAATAAAAGTATAAACGGCACCGATCGGTGCCATGGCGCGCATCATAACGCTGGCTAAACGCTGCTGCCAGACAATGCTGACTAATGCACACACTGCCATCGCCACGTAAATTCCCATCGACCAAATTGCCGCAGGAACGTGAATATAGATGATTCGAAAACTATTTCCTTGCTGATAATCTGCGGGCGCAAAAGCTAACCCCCAGACAATTCCAACAACGAGGCTCAGTATCGCAGCGAACATCACCCAAGGAACGAATTTACCAGACAGCTCATAAGCTCGCTCTGGTTTGGCATACGGATGAAGCCATTTCCACATTGCTATTCTCCCTGCTCAAAAATTTTTAAACTTATTATTATTTATACCGTGATAGGCGTGCTATCAGCACATCTCCTTCAGCGTACGCTCACACGCAGCGCGGCGCTAATCGCTAATGGTGCAAACACGATGGTTAAAATCGCTATCGCAGCTAAAATAGCCAACTGCCCCGTGTACTGTCCGCCCATAGCAGCCACGTCCATCGCTGACGTCGCAAAAATGAGCACCGGAATATACAACGGCAGTACGAGCAAACTTAATAATACACCACCTTTATTCAGTCCAACGGTCAATGCGACCCCAATGGCCCCAATAAAACTCAACACTGGCGTTCCTAAAGAAAGTGTGGCTACCATGGCTAACCATGTATCAAAATCTAACGACAATAAAATGGCCAACACCGGGCTAATCACCAATAAGGGCACACCAGTCAGTAACCAATGCGCAACAATTTTGGCAAATACGCTGACGGGTAATGGTAATGGCATCATCATCAATTGTTCGAGTGCGCCATCTTGCAAATCATCTTTATACATCCGTTCCAAAGACAACAACGCAGACAGCAAAGCCGCCACCCAAATGATACCGGGCGCGATTCTGGATAATAAATGATGATCAGGTCCGACACTTAAAGGAAATAAAGTAATGACCAAGATAAAAAACCAAAGCGGATTGAATATGTCAGTTTTGCGGCGAAAAGCAACCACCAATTCTCGGCGGATCACCGCAACACACATCGCCATCATGATGACTCACCTAAACGAATCTGCTTGAGCTGAGAATAGTTTGATAACGCATCTTGGTGACTGGTCAACAAAAGCATACCGCCCTGCCGAGCATGATGTTCAAATAGCGCTTCGAGCACACAAATGCCTTGTTTATCTATAGAAGTGAATGGTTCATCAAGAATCCACAGTGTTTGTTGGCTAAGCCACAAACGTGCGAGCGCCACACGGCGCTGTTGTCCTGCAGACAATTGGACCACCGGTAAATCTTCACGCCCTGCTAAGCCGACTTTCGCTAACGCAGCCAAGATGGCGTCGATATCACCACCGTTACCTTGCAACGTCTGATAAAAAGTCAGATTCTCGATAGCACTGAGTTCACGTTTCAAACCAATGACATGGCCTAAAAAAATCATATCACGGTAATACGTGTCACGGCATTGACTTAAAGGCTGACCGTGCCAAAGAACCTGACCATTATCGGCAGGATTTAGCCCGGCAATGGTTCTCAGTAGCGTTGTTTTTCCTGCACCATTACGGCCAGAAATTTGAACAATATCACTGGGGTTCAGCTTGAATGTAAGCTTATCGAATAATCGTTTATCAGAACGATAAACAGTAAGATCTTGGGCAGTTAGCATGGTCATATTAAATCGGAATTTGCTACATACTAACATAATCTGCGGATGTCTATATAGCTTTGCAGGGAGCAGGGCGTATTCAATAACTCAAATCATCAGCAAGCTGAATACGTTATCATCACGTTATTTTCTTCATTTTTATTTCGCAAGCAAAACCATGCAAATACAATACATCAGCATGGTTTTCAACGGTACTTGCGGGAGGAACGTCGCGCAGCAGTACGGCGTACAACCTCTTCATCAGGATCACTAGTTAGTGGTGGAATCGTCTCCTTACCGGCTAATTTATTCTGTAATGACATCATCAGTTCAGCTTCTGCTTTCGGCAATTCGCACTCTGATATTAGCTCGTCTAAATCGGCTCCCAGCTTGACCATTTTACTGGCGCGACTGTATAAACGCCCGTCAGTATCTTCATGTTCCAACTCATTTAGCCGCTCATTTAAGTGAGCAATAATATCTTTTTGTTCAGATACCCGCTGACCTAGCCCGACAACAACAGAACGGACTTCGAGCAGCTGTTTATTCGATTTATTCAATTCCTTATCAAGAGCACGTATTTGTTGACGAGCGGTGTCTTGATAGCGATGCAGAGAGCGACGGAGCTGCACGAGTCCACCGACCAATAAAACCATAAATACAACAAAACCTCCTGCGATGACAGGAGGTGTAAACCAAGTCCAAGTCATCATTATAGGTGGTTCATTTCATCCCATTCTTCGTCGGTCAGTAACTTATTCAAGTCGACAAGAATCAACAATTTACCATCACGATTGCTCACACCTTGAATAAATTTAGCACTTTCATCAGTACCCACACTTGGTGTGGTATCGATTTCAGAAGAACGTAGGTAAACGACTTCAGCAACACTATCAACCAAAATACCAATGACTTGCTGTTCAGACTCGATCACAATAATACGGGTATTATCGGTCACTTCACCCGCCATCAAGCCAAAACGTGAACGTGTATCGATAACCGTCACAACGTTACCACGTAGGTTAATGATACCAATCACGTAATCAGGGGCACCTGGTACTGGAGCAATTTCTGTATAACGTAACACTTCACGAACTTGCATTACATTAATGCCGTAGGTCTCTTCTTCGAGTTGAAACGTTACCCACTGAAGTATTTCATCATTTGATTTTTCTTTTTTGACTTCTATCACTTGGTTTTGAGACATACCTTTTCCTCTCTATGCCGTCTCCGACAAAACTACTTATTTATCGAGCGCTTTAACATCAAGGCCAGCGTTGAGCATAGCAATTAATGCATCAACATGGATCAACGCACACATTTTATCTTTTACCATGCCCGCGAGCCAGGGACGCTTTCCTACTTGTTCTCGCCAGCGTATTCTTTCTGAATTGAGCCATTCTGTCCCCATTAGCTTAGTACATGCTAGGCCCCACATACTCTCACCAAGCATAACAATATACTGGTACGCCTTTTGATGACTGTCATCTGTTAACTTTTCAGACATGACCCATTTCGCTGTATCGACGACATCCAGTTGTTGATCACGCTGAGTTTGTAAACCTAAATACCAACGAGGTCGGCCAATTAAATGACTCGGCTCGCCTAGCTTATTGATTCCACCAAGCTGATCCAGAGGGACAGCAAAAGTGACATCGTTCACATCAAAATATAGGACTTGAAAAGCTTCTTGTCTGATTGGGTTTTCCCAAGAACGACTGTCTAAGCCATGTTTTGATGAACTCGATAAATCTGTTTCATTCTCAGTACTACTATCAACAATAGCAGTATTTTTCTCGCTTTCAACAGTGCTTACTATCGGTTCGTCTGAAGCTGCTAGCAAACTCTCATCTTCAGAGGCAAGAGCTTCTACTTCAGACTCTATCGCGCTATCACTAACCGTCTCTGTGGCATTTTCATCAAGATCCAAAGGCGCATGATGATGAGGTTCACCCTCTTGATCTTCGGTTAAGGTTGCGGTGTCCCACTCTTGAATCTCTTCATCGCTAGATAAATCAGTGGTGGTGACTTCCGCCGCGATACTTTGTTCCGCCACATCTTGAGCGATGTTTATCGTATTTTGTTCCAGTACCTGATCTAGATCTAGCTCATTAACCGGATTTGAGCCTTCAAGTTGACTCAAAAGACGCTGTACTTCTTCCAAATTCGCGCCGGGTAGCTCTTCGATATCATCATCTAAAAAGGGAGAATAAACTGGCTCAGATTCTGGAATTTTCTGGAGTAACAATGGTTGTGGTTCAGCCCCCGAATCAGATTCTTCGGAACCATCGATTTCATCCGCACTACTCTCTTCAGAAAGTAGGGAGGAAAAATAATCATCAAGCGCTTGCTCACTTGATAATGATGATTGATTACTCATCGATAGCAAGCCTCTCTAAATGAACAAGCAACTGTTTATAAGCAAAGACTCCACGACTACTCTCAGCAAAGTGAGAAGCCGGTAATCGCTTCAAACTGGCATCACGAAATTTGGTGTCAATCGGTACTGCAGATGTCCATACTTTCTCTGGATAATCGCGTTTTAGTTGAGTCAATGTTTGTAACGACGCCTTCGTGCGTTTGTCATACATGGTAGGAACAATCGTCACTTTAAACTCGCGAGTCCGGGATTTTTGCATGATCGCAAGCGTGCGAATCATGCGCTCTAAACCTTTCATCGCTAAAAACTCTGTCTGCACCGGAATCAAAATACGGTCACTGGCGGCTAACGCATTCACCATCATCACACCAAGGATTGGAGGACAATCGATGAGTACATAATCGTATTGATCACGTAAGGTTGCCAACGCGCGTTTAAGAATGAGTCCCATGCCACTGCGGTTACCCATCACTCGATCTAACGTTGCCAGTGACATGTGCGCAGGAATGATATCGATGCCTTCAACATCGGTTTCTAAAATCAAAGGATTGATCGATTGAGCCGTGAGCTCTTTCAACTGGAAAAGATCAAACAAACTCGACGCCACACTATCGGCGTCATAACCCAAGTATGTCGTTAAAGAAGCATGAGGATCCGTATCAACAAGCAATACACGTTTGCCCTGCTTACTTAACAATCCCGCTAAGGTAATCGTCGTCGTTGTTTTGCCAACGCCACCTTTTTGGTTTGCGACACTCCAAACAATCATTCCATCACCCTATGCAAGACCGACTTCGATTAAGATTCGTTCAGCAATTCGATCCAATGGTAAATCTTCAGAAGAAATACCTGCTTTGGCTACCGCTTGTGGCATACCATAGACGACACAACTTTCTTCGTCTTGGGCCCAAATTGTTGATCCGGCTTCTTTTAACATACGAGCACCATCACGACCATCAGCACCCATCCCGGTTAAAATCATTGATAACACTTTATTCCCATAAATCTTTGCAGCAGAACCGAAGGTGACATCAACACAAGGCTTATAGTTCATACGTTCGCCGCCATCAATAATCCTTAATCGAGCCGCACCAGCACGCCCATCAAGCATCATTTGTTTACCGCCGGGAGCTAAATAAGCGACGCCAGCGCGCAACACATCACCATCCGCCGCTTCTTTCACTTCTATTTGGCACAGTGTATTTAACCGGCTGGCAAATGCCGCGGTAAACGTAGCTGGCATATGCTGCACCAATACGATCGGATGCGGATAATTTCTTGGCAAATCCATTAAAATTTTCTGCAAGGCGACCGGCCCGCCCGTTGAAGTACCAATCGCTGTCAACTGATAGCGCTTGCCCGACGCTTTAAAACGTGCGAGTGCAGGCGCCGATTGGCGCGACGTTGAACTTTGCGTTTCAGGTCGGACTGGCGTGCGAGAACGCTCACTCGGACGAGCGGTAATACTGCTCAAGGTTGACGAGCGAGGTGTTATCGTACTGCGGCGAATCATGCCTCGTTTAGAGGCGATCGATAACACACGTTGCTGTAGTAGCGTGATAGCATCATCACGATTACGTGCAATATCTTCAAATTTCTTTGGCAAGAAATCTAATGCACCAGCATCTAATGCATCTAATGTCGCTTTCGCGCCATCATGAGTGAGTGATGAAAACATCAAAATAGGGATAGGATTTTTGGCCATAATTTCACGAACGGCCGTAATCCCATCCATAACTGGCATTTCGATATCCATCGTTATGACATCCGGTTTCAAGCTCAGAGCTTTTTCGACCGCTTCTTTACCATTTACCGCTACATCGATCACTTCTAAGCGTGGTTCGGAATTGATAATCTCACTAACACGACGTCTAAAGAAGCTAGAATCATCAACTACGAGTACTCGAATCGCCATAGTTTTCCTTATATCTCAATGGTCACTTAAATTCGAGATGCAGACGCATAACGTTTAAGTAAATCAGGCACATCCAGAATTAATGCAATATGACCATCACTAGTAATAGTTGCTCCAGCCATACCTGGGGTACCTTGTAGCAAGGCATCCAACGGCTTGATTACGACCTCTTCTTGACCAATCAAAGTATCCACCACAAAGCCGACTCGCTGGCTGCCGAGTTGTACAATCACTACATGGCCATGGCCCTTACGTACATCCACTTTTTCAGCGCGAGGAGCTAACCAATTTTGTAGATAGAACAAAGGAATCGATTTTTCACGAACAATAATAGTTAACTGTCCATCAACAACGTTGGTACGACTCAAATCCAAATGGAAAATTTCACTGACACTTGCAAGAGGCAAGGCAAATGGATGATTGGCGACGCCCACCATCAACGTAGGCAAAATGGCTAACGTTAGCGGCACTTTGATAATAATCTTAGTGCCTTTACCCATCTCTGAATCAATATCGATAGAGCCATTGAGTGTATTAATCGCCGTTTTTACAACGTCCATTCCCACACCACGTCCTGAAATATCCGAGATTTGATCTTTACTTGAGAAGCCCGGCATAAAGATAAGATTAAAACACTCTTTGCTGGTGAGACGCTCAGCGGCATCTTCATCCATCAAGCCACGTTTTACCGCAATGCCTCGGAGTTTATCCGGGTCCATACCGGCACCATCGTCAATGATGGCCAATTGAATATGGTCACCCTCTTGAGACGCTGATAATAGCACTTTACCTTGTCGTGGCTTACCGCTCTTCTCTCGGACATCAGGCATTTCCACACCATGGTCAACAGAGTTTCTCACCAAGTGAATTAGAGGATCGGCAAGGGCTTCAACGAGATTCTTATCGAGATCCGTATCTTCCCCTTTCATTTCTAGGGTTATGTCTTTTTGTAAGCTACGCGCCAAATCACGAACCACACGAGGAAAACGCCCAAATACTTTTTTGATGGGCTGCATCCGTGTTTTCATGACAGCACTTTGTAAATCAGCGGTGACCACATCAAGATTAGACACAGCTTTAGTGATTTGTTCATCACTGCTATTCATACCAAGGCTAATCAATCGGTTACGAACCAATACCAGCTCACCCACCATATTCATGATGGTATCAAGTGTTGATGTATCCACACGAACACTGGCTTCAGCCTGCGGTTTTTTCGCGATAGGGGCCGCGGCCTCTTCGGCTTTTTTCGCTTGGGCTGCAGCTGGTTTCTCTGCGGCTTTTGGTGCAGGTTTTGACGCAGGCTTTGCTGGTGCTGGCTTAGCAGTAGGCTCTGCAGCCTTGACTGCTGCCGCTAATTCTTCTTCAGAAGGGCCTTTGCCAGAACCATGTAAATCATCCAGCAGCTTCTCAAACTCGTCATCGGTCATGATGTCATCACCACTTGCCGATGAAGGTTGCGATGGCGCTTTTGGCGCGTCTGCTTTTTTGGTGTCGGCTACATCCGATTTTGCCGGACCTTTACCAGAGCCATGCAGTTCATCCAACAGTTTCTCGAATTCATCGTCAGTAATATCATCATCGCCAGAAGCAAAACTGTTGGTCGCGGGTTTATCCGCGGGCGCTTGAACCGATTCAGCTTTACCTGGTGCAGACCCCTTGCCGTGCAAATTGTCTAATAATTTTTCAAACTCATCATCAGTAATTTCATCAATCGATGCAGCATCAACCGCTGCAATTTCTGGATCTACCGCTTCGAGTTCATCCGCGGCATCACCCGCAGTTGCGCCATCATCAAGCACTTCATCAACGGGTTGCTCAGCTTCTGGATCAGGCTGTTCATCTTCTGATTCCGGTTTACAAAGCTGGTGCAATTCTTCCAGTAAGACGGGGTCAGCGGCTTCTAAAGGCTCACGATTCTGAACAGCACTAAACTGCTCGTTCACCGTATCGAGTGCGCGAAGCATGGTATCCATTAAACTTGATGTTACCGTGCGTTGACCATTACGTAGAATATCGAAGACATTTTCCGCACCGTGACAAGTCTCGACTAATTCTGTTAACGTCAAAAAACCAGCACCACCTTTTACGGTATGGAAACCGCGGAAGATGGCGTTAAGAAGATCTTTATCTTTAGGATTATTTTCAAGTTCGACCAACTGCTCAGAAAGCAATTCTAGGATCTCACCAGCTTCCACCAGAAAGTCTTGAAGAATATCTTCGTCTAAATCGTAGCTCATACTTTACCCCTAAAAACCAAGACTCGACAGCAAGTCGTCTACTTCGTCTTGAGATGAAACAGCATCTTCACGCTCATGAGGGTTCATAATAGGCCCCTCTGGTGACGTGGCTGAATTGTCTTTGTTATTCGTCTCTGATAGCTGCTCTGCTTCAGCGGTCTGAACTTGGTTAAGACCAAAGACCGTCAGAATTTCCACCAAACGACTTTCTACTTCACTGACTAGCTTAATGACGCGACTAATGATCTGCCCAGTTAAATCTTGAAAGTCTTGAGCCATCAAAATTTCGGTCAGATGCCCGCGTAGTTCAGTGCTATCCCCCTCAACTAACGAAAGCAAGTCATCAATACCATGACATAACGTTTTAAATTCTGTTATTTCTATTTTGCCATGCATTAACTGATTCCACTGAGGGCGCACTTTAAGCAAGCTCTCGTGCATGCGATCCGCAATCGGCATACAGAAATCCACTGCATCCATGGTTTTATTTGCGGCCACCTCGGTTTTTTCAATCACATAATTGAGTCGCTCACGAGCATCGGGAATTTCATCTTGAGCGATTTCAGTCATCCGTTCGTCAATATGAAAATTGGTCAAAGAGTCATGCAGCTCACGTGTTAAGGTGCCGATTTCCTGTAGCATAGGATTATCTTCGACAGCTTGTTTTAAATCAGTATGACTTTCAACTGCGTCATTCTGAGGCTGCATTTGTGCTACCAGAGCACTGGCTTCATCCTGCAACCCGTTTTCAACCAGTTGTACGAGCTCTTGAGCTTGTTCTAGTGAAATCATAATGAATCGCCTTTACGAGTAATTGAATAGATTACCTTTTGTCCTAACTCTAATTAATATCTAGGAATCAAAGACGCTCAAAGATTTTGTCTAATTTTTCTTTTAACGTTGCAGCAGTGAAAGGCTTCACGATGTATCCGTTAACGCCTGCTTGAGCCGCTTCAATAATCTGCTCACGCTTCGCTTCCGCAGTGATCATCAATACAGGAAGGTGTTTTAACTGATCGTCAGAACGAATATTCTTTAATAAATCGATGCCTTGCATGCCAGGCATGTTCCAGTCAGTCACGACAAAGTCAAACTCACCCTTTTTAAGCATCGGCAAAGCCGTTAGTCCATCGTCTGCTTCTTGGGTATTATTAAACCCCAAGTCGCGAAGGAGGTTCTTTACAATACGTCGCATTGTTGAAAAATCATCAACAATAAGGATCTTCATGTTTTTATTCAAAATAGCCTCCACTGAGTTACAATCAGTGATAGTTAGTCGTTTTCAGTCCAAGAACTCAATTTTGTTCGTAGACGCTGCATTGATTGGCTGAGTATCTGGCTAACGCGAGATTCACTGACACCGATGACTTCACCAATTTCTTTCAAATTAAGTTCCTCATCATAATAGAGCGAAAGTACCAAAGCTTCACGCTCTGGAAGCGATTTAATTGATTCAACCAGCGCTTTTCTGAATGATTCATCCGCTACGCCTTTAAATGGCGTGTCGTCATGCTCATCATTAACTGGTGAAATCGCATCATCGGACACTCCAAGATCTTCCATGCCCACAATTCGCGAGCAGTTAATATCTTTTAGCGCTGTATGATATTGATCTAGCGATATTCCCAAATACTTCGCCACCTCTATATCGGAAGGATCACGCTTAAGCTCCCCTTCTAGTATAGAGATAGCCTGGCTAATTTCTCGGTTTATCTTATGCACCGAGCGCGGCACCCAGTCACCACGTCTAATATCGTCAAGCATCGCCCCACGAATTCGAATACCTGCGTAAGTTTCAAAGCTCGCGCCTTTACTTCCGTCATAATTTTTCTGTGCTTCGAGTAAACCTAACATGCCCGCTTGAATTAAATCTTCAACCAGAACACTTGGGGGCAAGCGCCCCATCAAATGATGAGCAATACGCTTAACCAAAACGGCGTACTTCTCTAAGAATAGCTGCTGACTATTCAAATTGCCGTATTGATCATAAGTTAGCGCTTTATTCACCGAAAGATTCCCCTGCTATTTCTTTACGATTAAGTAGTCGTTCCACAAAAAACTCTAAATGCCCACTTGGAGAACGCGGAATTGGCCAAGTCAGTGCTTTACTTGCCAGTGAACTGATTGCCAATGATGCCCCTGAACGCGGATAAGCATCAACCACAATCTTTTGTTTTTTCACAGCTAGACGTACATTATCGTCCAAAGGTATGCATGCGACGAGCTCTAAGCTTACATTTAAGAACCGCTCTGTGACCAAGGTCAACTTTGCGAACAATTCTCGGCCTTCACGATAGCTTCTTACCATGTTTGCCACGACTTTAAATCGTTGAACTTGATGTTCTCGGCTCAGCAATTTAATCAATGCATAGGCATCGGTAATCGATGTAGGCTCATCACAGACGACAATAACCACATCCTGAGCCGCGCGTGAAAAGCTGACAACCATGTCGGAAATACCCGCTGCGGTATCAACAAGTAACACATCCATTTCATCTTCTAATGAACCAAATGCACGAATCAAACCGATATGCTGCGCATGGGATAACTCTGTCATCGACTGCGTGCCAGAGGTAGCCGGAATGATTTTAATTCCAAATGGACCTTCAACAATGGCGTCTTTCAGTTCACAGTCTCCAGCCAATACGTGACCTAAGTTACGCTTTGGACGAATGCCGAGCATCACGTCAATATTCGCAAGACCTAGGTCGGCATCGAGAACCATGACTTTTTTACCTTGACGTGCCATGCATATAGCCATTCCGAGCGTCACATTGGTTTTACCCACACCACCTTTACCACCAGTCACCGCAATGACTTTCGTTAAAGAAGGTTGTGTTAAGCGGCGTAATCCGCTTGCTTGGTCGTATATCATTTTATTTGTCATCTTCATCGCCGCCTAGAATTTATCCACATCACTCGCCCAGTAATGAGGCTCGTTCTCTGTCGACTTTTCAAGTAACTCGTTAGCTTTAGATATCATATATTTAGGTTGGGCTATTACAATATCTTCGGGCACTCGTTGTCCATTAGCGATATACGCTACCGGTAACGCATTTTGTACCACTACACTGACAAACTCCCCTAGACTCAAACACTCATCAAGCTTGGTCATAATACAGCCGGATAGGGGGATGCGTCTAAAGTGATCAATGGTTTCTTGCAACACTTTTCGCTGTGCTGTTGCAGGCAGTACCAAGTAGCTATGTATCACTTCCCCACTTTCTTGCATTAAGGTGTCCAGTTGCTCGGTTAGACGAACATCACGTTGCCCCATGCCTGCGGTATCGACCAAAACCAGGCGACGATTCCTTAGCTGATATATTACATCGGCTAACTCTTTGGAATCTTTAGCAACTTTTACAGGACACCCCATAATTCTTCCGTAAATAGACAATTGCTCATGCGCACCGATACGATAAGTATCCGTCGTCACAAGCGCTACATTATCAGAACCATATTCCATCGCGGCACGCGCTGCGAGTTTCGCCACTGAGGTAGTTTTACCCACACCCGTAGGGCCTAACAGCGCGACAACACCGCCACGTTTTAAAATATCTTGTTTAGAAACAGGGATTTGATCAGCCACCAAACGTAATAGAGCTTTCCAAGCTTTCGGCGGCTGAGTATCTTCAGGAATATAACACGCAAGCTGATCGGCAAGGTCTAATGATAAGCCCATGCGTTCTAAACGACGAATTAACATCGCTCGCAAAGGCTCTCGACGCTCAACTTCTTGCCACATCAAGCCCGAGACTTGATGTTCCAATAATCGACGGATAGAAATCATTTCTTCGCGCATATTTTCCAGTTCTTCACTGGTTGGTGCGATGTCTTCTTGACGCTGACGCTCATATCGGCTTGGGTCCAAGCGTGAACTTGCTTGCTTCGTGGCCGGTTGAGTTGACCGTTCATCTTCAAGCGCCCTCGCTAATGAAGGTACACCTTTATCGCGCGATTCACCTGCTCGCTTACGTTGCAATAACGCCGTTAATGAATCGGCTTCCTCTGATTGTTCGGGTTCATCACCCACTTGGGTGTTGCTGTATTGTTGCAGCATATTGGCAAAACGCTGCGTAACGGATCGGCTTGGCGACGCGCTACTTTTTAAACTCACGCGATCATCTTGCACTTCGCGTCGAGAAGCCGCTTTAGGTTGCTCAGGTTGACGAGGCGCTTGCGCTTTATAAGCAGACGACGAATAAGATTGTTGCGCGGCCTGAGCACGCTTTGGACTTTTGGTCGAGGAAGAGTTATCACCATCGACAGCGGCGACGATCTCAACGCCACCCGCTACCTTTTTATTCGACATGATGACGGCATCGACGCCAAGCTCTTCTTTAACTTGGAGTAAAGCGGTTTTCATATCTCTGGCAAAAAATCGTTTTATCTTCACAGCAATAACCCATATTTAATATGAGGCGAATTAATTACCCACTGCCTGCACGATGCGGATTTGCTTCTCATCTGGGATTTCCTGATAAGAAAGCACACGTAAGTTAGGAATTGTATTTTTCACAAACTTCGCTAACGTTGATCTTAGTACGCCCGATGTCAATAATACGGCGGGTTCGCCTTTTAATTCTTGTTCTTGCGTTGCTTGGCTTAAAGACTCTTGCAAACGCTCGGCCAATCCTGGTTCAATACCTGCCGATTCTCCGCCGGAGGCCTGCATAGTCTGATGCAATATTTGTTCCAGCTCGGGAACCAAGGTAATTACTGGCAATTCTGGCTCTATACCATTGATTTCTTGAACAATTAACCGTCTCAATGAAATCCTCACCGCTGCGGTTAATATGTCAGGTTCTTGACTCTTGCTCGAATACTCGGACAACGTCTGTACGATCGTACGAATATCACGAATAGGTATCGCTTCATTTAAGAGGTTCTGTAACACTTTGACAACCGCACCAAGCGGCAATGCATCAGGCACGAATCCTTCCACCAATTTCGGCGTATTGCGACCAAGCATCTCCAACAAGTTCTGCACTTCTTCATGACCAATCAATTGTGATGCATTATTGGTGAGTAATTGGCTTAAATGCGTGGCCAGCACGGTCGCGGAATCCACTACGGTGTAACCGAGGGCTTGTGCATGCTCGCGTTGCTCACCACGAATCCATACCGCTTCCAATCCAAAAGCTGGATCGTAAGTCGGCTCACCATCCATCATGCCGTACACTTGTCCCGGATTAATGGCGAGTTCCTGTTCTGGGTGAATGCTGGCTTCACCCACCGCGACTCCCATCAACGTGATGCGGTAACTATTCGGTGCTAATTCTAAGTTGTCACGGATATGAACGGGCGGGATCAGAAAACCAAAGTCCTGTGATAGTTTTTTACGCACACCTTTCACGCGCTCTAAAAGCTCACCGCCTTGGTCTTTGTCGACCAATGGTATTAAGCGATACCCGACTTCTAACCCGATCATATCGACAGGTTGAACATCATCCCAAGACAATTCTTTTTGCCCAGCATTGCCCTCTTCTAGAGGCGCCGGAGGGTTGGCATTGATGTCATTCGCTTTGGCTTGTTTACGCTGGATTAAATAAGCACAGCCACCCGCTATCGCGGCGAGTAATAAGAAAGCGAAATGGGGCATGCCTGGAACAATCCCCATCGTGCCAAGAATCGCAGCTGTGATCATCAGTGCTTTAGGATTATCAAACAGTTGGAAAACCAACTGTTGTCCCATGTCTTCATCGGTATTTTGACGCGTAACCATAATTGCGGCGCCAATAGACAACAGCAAGGATGGTATTTGTGCGACCAAACCATCACCAATGGTTAATAGAGTATAGATTTGTATGGCATCGCCAAAACTTAAGTCATATTGAATCATCCCGATGGTCAAGCCACCAAGGATGTTGATAAATAGAATCAGAATACCAGCGATGGCATCGCCTTTTACAAATTTAGACGCACCATCCATCGAACCATAGAAATCGGCTTCTTTGGTCACTTCACTACGCCTTACACGCGCCTGCTCCTGATCGATAAGACCGGCATTCAAGTCCGCATCGATAGCCATTTGTTTGCCTGGTAATGCGTCGAGAGTAAAGCGAGCACTCACTTCTGAAATACGTCCGGCACCTTTTGTTACGACGACAAAGTTAATGATCATCAAGATACAGAACACCACCAAGCCGACGGCGTAGTTCCCGCCGATCACAACGTTACCAAAGGCTTCAATCACGTTACCAGCAGCGCCTCCGCCTTCGTGCCCTTTCAATAGCACGACACGGGTAGAGGCAACGTTTAACGCTAAACGTAATAGTGTGGCAATAAGCAATACGGTCGGGAATGCCGCAAAATCTAAAGGGCGCCGAGTGTAAACGGTCACCAGTAATACCACCAAGGACAACGCGATATTGAACGTAAAAAATAAATCCAATAAAAACGCCGGCATTGGCAACACGATCATTCCAAGTGTTGCCAAAACCATAATCGGCGCACCAATCGCAGGCATGGCGCGTTTCGGTATCGGTGGTAATTTGTCCGCAAAGGGCAAAGTAAACTTCATAGGCTAATCAAGCATCAAAGAAAAACGAATGGGCGCTAGACGCGCAATCTTGGAGGGGATGCAAAAATTAGTCCATATTTAAAGTCAATTTTCCGACGCTTTATCGGTATCGCCTCTTGGGCTTGTCCCGCAAGGCATCCAACGCCGTAATTATGACTTTAAAGCGAATAATCTCATTTTTTCAATGGATTGCTATGGTCTTACCGACCACAATACCTCTCCACGACGTGCGACAACATCGTACTCAATACAGTAGAGTGTAGACGGCGTGAACATGGGTGCAGGAATATCGACGACAAATTCAGCGACTAAATAGCCCACGAGTGGTAGATGTGAGATCAACATAACTGATTCGAGTGATTGATGCTCCGCTAAAGCCAGCACATACTCCAACACATCGTCTGCTTGCCCATACGGCGTAATATCATCACAGCTTTTTACCTCTTGTGCAGAGCAATAATTCTCGATTTGCTGCCATGTTTGCTGTGCTCGTAAGTAAGGACTTACCAATACTTGATCAATGGTCAATGCACCGTGTTGAGCCTGACACGTTTTCGCAACAGCCACACTATCACTTTGACCTCGTGCGGTTAGTGGGCGCTCAGCATCACTGGCTGCGCATACATCGGCTTCACCATGACGCATAATAAATATTTTCATTATCTCTACCTACTTTCCCGTCTGACATCATTGAGATACGGAGAGTCGTACTCTCGAATTCGATAAAAAGCGCCGCATAGTACCTGCTTTACTGCCTGATTAGCAAACTTGCCAAGCAAGATTTACGAAGAAGCGAGGTCACCATCAACTATTCAGCAAGTTTTCCTCTATTGAGCCGTTGATAAGAGGGGCTATATCCTTGTTTTCATCAATAGGTTCAACATCATCAATAACGCGAGAGTATAGCAAGCCCATAAGTAAAGTATTCGACACTGTTAACACTCTATCAAATACACAGCTAACCCGCTAAAATGAATGCCCAGTCCGCAAAATAATGTTTCTCACTTTGCGCGCAATGATTTCAAAGCCATACTTAACCTCAAACCATACTTCGGAGAGTCCGCGTGCACGTAAGTCCAAATGACAATAATCTCTATCAACACCTCACTCTCGCAAATGGATTAAGAGTACTCTTGGTTCAGAGTGAACAGACACAGAAATCTGCGGCTTCTCTTGCCGTCAATGTCGGACATTTTGATGATCCTATCGAGCGCGAAGGCTTAGCACATTATCTCGAGCATATGCTATTTTTGGGTACAGAAAAATACCCTCAATCAGGCGAGTTTCAGCGCTACATTAGCCAACATGGTGGCAGCAATAATGCTTGGACAGGCACCGAACACACTTGCTTTTTCTTCGATGTATACCCCAACGCTTTTGAAAGCGCACTGAGTCGCTTCAGTCAATTTTTTATTGCGCCACTGTTTAATGCAGATTCACTTGAAAAAGAGCGTCAGGCGGTCGATTCAGAATATAAAATGAAACTCAACGACGATGCGCGGCGTTTGTATCAAGTGCAAAAAGAAACCATTAATCCAGAGCATCCCTTTGCAAAATTTTCCGTCGGGAACCAAGCAACGCTTGCGGATCGTGAGCAGTCCACCATTCGTGACGAAATCATCACGTTTCACCAGACGCACTACTCCGCCGATTTGATGACGTTGACACTGATTAGCCCCGATCCTATTGATACTCTGGCGCAGTGGGTAGAAACGTATTTTGCTGAAATTATCAATCAACAACTCGCCCCTAAAACTATTCAACCTCCATTTGTCACCCCTGAACACACGGCGCAGATGATTTATGTAGAGCCAATTAAAGATATTCGTAAATTAATATTGAGCTTTCCTATTCTGGGTGACAAGCCACATTATCACATTAAACCGCTATCCTATTTTGCTCATCTGCTTGGCTATGAAGGACAAGGCAGCCTCATGCAATGCCTACGTGATCAACATTGGATCACCTCGCTATCCGCTGGAGGGGGGAACAGAGGCAGTAACTACCGAGAGTTTGCCGTAAGTTGTTCGCTTACTGAGGAAGGCCTTGACCACATCGATGATATCATTGAGATGGTTTTTCATGCGATTCAAACCATTGCTCAACATGGGATAAATAGCTGGCGCTACGCAGAAAAACAAGCCGTTCTTGAAGCCGCATTTCGTTTTCAAGAAATGTCGCGTCCTATTGATATGGCCAGTCACCTGAGTATGAACCTACAGCGTTATCAGACAGAAGACACCATTTACGGTGACTATATGATGCGCGAATACGATGAGGCTTTATTAAGAGAACAATTGGCCCATTTTACTCCCGAAAACCTAAGAGCAACGCTCGTCGCCAAACATCTCGATTATAACCAACAAGCAAAATGGTACTTTACGCCTTATTCATTGGCACCACTAAGCAGCCAACAGCTCGCTCGCTGGGCATCACCTAGCGCTAGTATCGGCTTTGAACTCCCAGAAAAGAACCCTTTCATCAGTTACGATTTACAAACTAAACCCATCTTGCATCAACAAGAAGAGCCTGAAATCATTGAAGAGTCGCCAGGGTTTCGTTTGTGGCATATGCAAGATCAAACTTTTCCGGTTCCCAAAGGCGTATTGTATATAGCAATTGACAGCCCTCATGCGGTTGCCAGTGAGCGCAATATTGTCATGACGCGTCTATGTGTTGAGATGTTTCTCGATTCACTCGCCGAAGAAACCTATCAGGCCGAAATCGCGGGAATGGGCTATAACCTATACGCCCACCAAGGGGGAGTAACCTTATCCATTTCTGGGTTTAGTGAGAAGCAGCCTCAGTTGTTAACCATGATCATCAATAAGTTCGCTCAACGTCATTTTAGTGACGCTCGTTTTGCTACGATCAAAACTCAATTGAGCCGCAGTTGGAGCAATGCGTCACAAGATCGCCCTATCGCGCAACTCTTTAACGCTATGACGGGTTTATTACAACCGAACAATCCACCTTATCAACATTTACTCGACGAATTAGAAACCATCGAAATAACTGAGCTGAGTGACTTTGTCGACAAAGTATTGGCCCAGTTGCATGTCGAGATGTTTGTTTATGGTGATTGGCAACGTGATGAAGCCTCACAGTTGGGAGAGGAATTAAAAAATGCGCTACGTGTTAAAGATCAAGAATACGAAGAATCGTTACGCCCACTAGTCATGCTGGGAGATAATGAGTCTTTTCATTACGACGTTGCTTGCGATCAAGATGACTCTGCCATTTTGGTGTACTACCAGTCAGAGAAAATGGATGCCCGGCACATTGCTTTATACTCTTTAGCCAATCATTTAATGTCGGCCGCGTTTTTCAATGAAATTCGCACCAAACAACAACTTGGCTATATGGTAGGCACCGGGAATATGCCATTAAATCGCCACCCAGGTATTGTGTTGTATGTGCAATCGCCAAACGCCGCGCCGATTGATTTAATGGATGCGGTCGATGAATTTCTTAATGCTTTATATATGGTTTTATTAGAGCTCAATGATTATCAATGGCATAGCAGTAAACGCGGACTGTGGAATCAAATAGCAACACCAGATCAAACACTGCGCTCACGCGCTCAACGTTTTTGGGTCGCCATAGGCAATAAAGATTGGTCCTTCCACCAGCGTGAAGCCGTTCTACAAGAACTGAAACAATTGAGCCGCAGTGACATGATTCGTTTTGTGGTCAATGAGCTTAAGCCACGAACCTCTAATCGGCTCGTGATGCACACTAAAGGTAATGTTCACGAAGATGCACCACCGCTCGATGATGGCCATGAAATTGGCTCAATTGAATCCTTTCAGCTACGTCCGAAAGCATACGATATCGGCTAATCTTAGCCAATAACTCAGCCGCAGCGCTCAGACTCAATGACCCGTTTGAGTGAATGCGGGTGTATTTTTAGGGTGACGCCTTGCCACTGTAAAGCAATCGTCGGATTGGCGAGGCGTTCTCCCTCCCCTTGTGGGCTCGATAGTTTAACGCTTACTCCCTGAGCATCGAATTGAGACCATGCCTTGGCCATCTGCGGATATTGTGTCATTAAGGCATGCATATACTCATGCGCTGTTTTGCCTTGTGCAGGTATCACCACCTCAATATGTTCCCAATTTTGCTCAGGATATACCTTACCCGCAACCGGATAGGGTAATTCTAAGCATTCAATTGCCCACGCCTCGACCATAAGCGGCTGATAGAACTCATAGACAATAATTGGACGGCCATTGATCTGCGCCGCAGAGATTTCCTGTCCAAACTCTCGCCAAGCATGATGAGCAAGCTCTGCCAGTTCATGATCATTAATACGTAAGGCAATATGGTCGATTAGCAAGTCATGCAAATCCAAATTTGCTAACTTAGCTAATTGCTTAATTTTCTTCATGAAAGGCGCAAGATTGGCAAGCATTTGTTGCGGATGCAAATGCGCTTGATATAAGAGATCAGACATTGTGAGTTATCCAAGGGTATGTTTTTCCATGGATACTAGCAATAATCGACATAAAAGTGGATGTTTAGAGAAATTACGTACTATAAGACCGCAAATAAAATTGCTATTATGTGCGCCAATTGATGAACAAAATTGAGATATGCATCCACTTTTGCAAGTGTCGAGTAAGCATACCCAGCCAATTCCGAGAATTGAAGGAAAAATAAGTGAATATCCAAGCACTGATTAATGAAAAAGTTTCTCTGGCTCTTGAAGCCGCTGGCGCACCTGCAGGTACTCCTGCGGCTGTACGTCAATCAGCCAAGCCACAATTTGGTGACTATCAAGCAAACGGCGTCATGGGCGCAGCGAAAAAACTGGGTACCAATCCACGTGAATTTGCGCAAAAAGTCTTGGATGTATTGGATCTTGATGGCATCGCCAGCAAAACAGAAATCGCAGGTCCTGGCTTCATCAATATCTTTTTGAGCGATGAATTCTTAGCTCAGTCAGTAGAAGACGCGCTAGCTGACCCGCGCTTAGGCGTTGCCAAAGAAGAAGCGCAAACTATTGTTGCTGATTACTCTGCGCCAAATGTCGCGAAAGAAATGCATGTCGGTCACTTACGTTCCACCATTATTGGGGATGCCGTTGTTCGCACATTGGAGTTCCTTGGTCACAATGTAGTACGTGCAAACCACATCGGCGACTGGGGAACACAGTTCGGTATGCTCATTGCCAACCTTGAACGTGTTCAGCAAGAGTCAGATAAAGAAGTGTCTATGGAATTGGCTGACCTAGAAAACTTCTACCGTGAATCAAAGAAACTGTACGATGAAGACGAAGAATTCGCATTAAAAGCACGCGCTTACGTGGTGAAATTACAAGGTGGTGACCCATACTGTCTCGACATGTGGAAAAAGCTGGTTGATATTACGATGATTCAAAACCAACGTAACTACGACCGTCTCAATGTGTCGTTAAGCCGCGATAACGTAATGGGCGAGAGCATGTACAACAATATGCTGCCTGGTATTGTGGCCGATTTACAAGCGCAAGGTCTAGCGCAAGAAAGTGATGGTGCTCAAGTCGTTTACTTGGACGAATATAAGAACAAGGATGGCGACCCGATGGGTGTCATCATCCAAAAACGCGATGGCGGTTTCTTGTATACCACTACCGATATCGCATGTGCTAAATATCGTTATGAAACGCTACACGCAGATCGTGTCTTATACTTTATCGACTCTCGTCAGCATCAACATTTACAACAAGCGTGGACCATAGTACGTAAAGCGGGATACGTTCCAGAGAGTGTCAGCCTTGAACATCACGCGTTTGGTATGATGTTAGGTAAAGATGGGCGTCCATTTAAGACTCGTGCTGGTGGCACTGTTCGTTTAGCGGAATTGCTTGATGAAGCTTCACAACGCGCTCAAACTTTGATTGCATCAAAGAACTCTGATTGGAGCGCAGAAGAGCAAAGTAATATCGCGGAAACAGTAGCAATGGCCGCTGTAAAATATGCCGATCTTTCTAAACACCGCACGACCGACTATGTGTTCGATTGGGATAATATGTTGGCATTTGAAGGCAACACTGCCCCTTATATGCAGTATGCCTACACGCGCGTTGCCTCTATTTTCTCTAAAGCTGGGGTATCGATGGATAACCTGAGCGGTCAAATTCAATTGATTGAAGAGAAAGAAAAAACACTCGCAGCAAAATTATTGCAATTCGAAGAAGCTGTACAATCCGTAGCACGTGAAGGTCAACCACATATTCTATGTAGCTACTTGTTTGAGCTTGCAGGTCTATTCTCTGGCTTCTACGAAGCATGTAATATTTTAAGTGCAGAAGAGAGCGTAAAACAAAGCCGTTTACGTCTTGCTGCGCTCACGGCTAAAACGATCAAGCAAGGTTTGAACCTAATGGGTATCAATACCTTGGAACGGATGTAAGTTTTCTTACTCGTCAGGCTGTCAATCAGTCTACACTGAATAAAAGGTTGGCATTAGCCAACCTTTTTTGTTATTTCTGCCATGATTAATTGCAATATTTAAGGATAAGACTGTGAGTTTTACTCTTCACCCCCAGCTAGCAAAAGATACGGATATCATTGGTCATTTCCCTTTATGTATCGCCCTACTTCATAAAGATAATGCCGTGCCATGGGTTATTTTGGTCCCTAAGAAACCACAATTGCGCGAGCTACATCATTTACCAATGGCTGAACAGCAAGCTTTTTTATTGGAATCACAAGTGGTCAGCGAAGCGCTAGAATCTGAATTCCATCCAGTGAAGATCAACTTAGGTGCACTCGGTAATATGGTACCGCAACTCCACATTCATCATATCGCTCGTTTCGAGACCGATGTGGCCTGGCCGGGGCCTGTATGGGGAAATACCCCCGGTGACTGGCGCACCGCCGAGCAGCAGAGCGCAATGCTGACTCAGCTACGCCAAGCATTGAGTCACTCTGATTTATTTCGGGCGGTCTTGGCATAAGTGTAGACAATAACGCCCAGCATTGGCTGGGCGTTATATATACCAGAGCGACAAATCTACTTACATGGTCACATGCACCGAAAGACCGTCGCTGGCATTCACACCATAGCGTACTCGCACAACACAGTCAGCTGCATTGGTATCTTCATAACGCGAGAGCACGCCTTTTTTTATCCATACCGCTAACATTGCATCGACACCATCTTCACTCATGGCAAACGCCTTGGCTAAATCACGCCTTGAGCACCCAGCATGAGCTTCAATGTAACGCTTTAGTTCAAAAAGAATCATGCCACACTGACCTTAATCGATTGAAGTATCTGCGTTTTTCGGCGTAAGTAAAGAAACAAAAACCCCACCGTCATGAGGATACTGACTGTCCATATTCCCGCTTCTACTGGTTGAGCACCAAATTGCGACCACTGATAAAATAACGTCGCGCCTCCGTAGCCTATTCCTAGGGTCCATGCAGCAATCAATCCAGCAAAGCGCCCGCCAAACTCGCGAACGTAGGCTCCCATGGCCGCAACACATGGCGTGTACAATAGAATCATAATAAGGTAAGCGAACGCTGCATAGCCGCTACTAAAGTTTAAATTTAAGTTAGTAAAAATACTGCTATCGACATCTTGCTCTTGTGCGACTTCCTGAGTATTCGTCAAATCACCCACTTCAATCCCCATTGGGTCACTAAAGTTAAGGCCGGCTAAGTTCTCAGGAATAGATAAAACCGCGTCTTGTAAACTGCCCCACAGATCATAATCACTGGTCCCTTTATCTTGTGAGGTGTACAAATTATTCAAGGTACCCACCACCGCTTCTTTGGCAAAAATACCGGTAATGATTCCAACTGTCGCCGCCCAATTGTCCGATTCGATCCCCATAGGCTCAAATACTGGCGTCACGACCTGTGCCGCTTTAGATAATACAGAGTCGGCCGTATCTTGATGACCAAATGTCCCATCGAGACCAACCGAATTGAGAAAACTCAAAATAGTGACAACCAATACAATGGTTTTCCCAGCGCCTAACACGAATCGTTTCAATTTTTGCCAAGTTTTAATGACAACATTACGCAAGGTTGGAACCTCGTAATCCGGCATTTCCATAATCAGCGAATCACTCGACCCTGGATATAACGTATGTTTAAAAAACAAGCCGGTAAACACAGCAGCAACAATCCCTAAAAGGTATAAAGCAAAAACAATGTTCTGCCCGTTATCAGGAAAAAACGCCGCAGCAAAAAGTGCATATACAGGTAAACGTGCGCCACAAGACATGAATGGAACCATCGTTGCCGACAGTTTACGCTCACGTTCTTGATCTAAAGTTCGCGTCGCCATGATCGCCGGAACATTACAACCAAAGCCCAATACAAGTGGAACAAATGCCTTACCAGGTAAACCAATTTTTTGCATGATTTTGTCTAGTACAAAGGCGGCGCGTGACATATATCCTGAGCTTTCTAAGACCGCAAGAAACAAGTACAAACAAGCAATCACCGGAATAAAGGTCGCAACCGTTTGAATCCCTCCGCCTAATCCATCGGCAATGAGTGTGACCAACCAAGAAGGTAAGTGGGAGTCGAGCAGGTAATGTCCACCATCGACCAATACAGCACCAAAACTGATGTCAAAAAAGTCGATAAAAGCGCTACCAATATTGATAGAAAACATAAACATGGTGTACATGACAAGGAAGAAAAATGGGATGCCTACCCACTGATTTAATATAATGCGATCCAGTTTGTTCGTCATCGTATGACTTAACTTACCTTCACTTCGCCGTACGTTTTGGCAGAATTCATGCAGCAATGTGTATTTTGTATCAGCAATATGCAAATCAATATCGAGCGAACACTGCTGCCTTTTCTGAGTGATGAACGCTTGCACATCCTTCGGCAGTGAATCAACCATCAGGCGGTCATTTTCCAAAACGCGGATCGCCATTGCACGCGGCGCAACATGATCGCTGGGTTGCATGACCGAGGTAATATCACCAATCGCCCCTTCAAATTCATCGCTATATTGAATATGCAGTGGCTGCAGAGTCAAACCTTGCTCTAACTGCTTATTCAAGATGGTTTTTAATTGACGCACATCAGCGGTACTATTCGCACTTAATGACAGAACTGGGCAGCCTAAAAGTTTGGCTAAGGCGGTTTCATCAATGGTTTGCCGTAAGCGCTTCAATGCATCCATTTTATTGAGAATAACCACCATTGGACGCCCCAACTCACGCAGCTGCGCCGTCATATATAAGCTACGCTCTAAGCACGTGGCATCGACGACATTGATAATAAGATCCGCTGAATGTGTCAAGACGGCTTGCGAGGCAATCGCTTCATCAAGGCTGTTCGCGTCATTCCCGCTGTCTAAAGCATAGATCCCCGGCAAATCGGTTAAATGAATCGTGTGATCGTCGAATTGATAGTGTCCGGTTTTCTTTTCAACCGTCACCCCCGCCCAGTTACCCACTTGCTGACGAGCCCCAGTTAACCCATTGAATAAAGTCGTCTTGCCGCTATTGGGGTTGCCAACAGTTAATAGTTGATATTGCATTTAGCGTATCTCCACTTGAATAGCGCGAGCGATACTCGAACGTAATGCGATAGAAACACCACGCACATCGACTTGCAGAGGATCACCGAGTGGCGCACGACGTACCAGCGTTATCGCCGTGTTCGGTAAAATCCCCATAATCATCAGCTTTTTGCGAGTTTCATTCGATAGTTCGTCGAAGCCGGAAATGACAGCATCCTGCCCTATTTCAAGTTCACTTAATTTCATTGCCATTGTATGTCACTTAATAAGAGTCTAAATGAGAAATATTTTCATTCAGCATAGTAAGTTTAACAAGTTATTTCACCGACCTTTTGAGTTACATCAAAAAAAACTCGAGTTTTATGTGCAATCCACCACTCTAAACTCACTCAGTTTAGAGTGGTGCTAACGTCAGAGGACAAATACGGCGCTCATAGAAGAGCACAGAAAAGAAAGAGAGCAGATGATAAAAACCAATGGGCAACCTAGAATAACCAATAACGAAGGTTCAGCAGCCAGTGGTTATCTTTCAAGAAATAGCCATGGATACTGAGATTAGCGCGTCTCGCTCATCGAGCTTGATGCAAAGTCACACTTTAAAAATTGAAATACTACTATTCAAAGATCTAGCTTGGTCAGCAATCGCCTCACTGGCTTTAGAGTTCAACACCACCGACTCGGATGTATCTTCTGTTATCTCACGTATAGTGTCGACGCTCTTGCTAATTTCATTGGCGGCAATCGTCTGCTGCTCAATGGCTGTTGATACTGATCCAGCCATGCCAGCAATCTCTTCTACATCAAGAATAATCTGCTCCAATACCGACCCAGTCGTCGATGCCTCATCGCGACTTAATACGCCATCCTCGCGGCAATTTTCCATCAAACCGACAATACCTTGAGTGCGCTCTTGTAAGGTGACAATAATACCCGAAATTTCCTCAGTCGCAGTCTGAGTTCGGCTGGCTAACGCTCGCACTTCATCGGCGACGACGGCAAAGCCTCGGCCTTGCTCGCCTGCTCGCGCCGCCTCAATGGCCGCATTCAGCGCCAATAAGTTAGTCTGTTCAGCAATCCCTTGTATGACGCTCAGAACGGTACCAATACTTTCACTCTCTTTGACCAATGAGCCCACGGTGTCAACAGACCCTTCAAGCCGCTCGGAAAGCTGACGGATACGTTCAATGGCAGAATTAACTTGCTGCTGTCCTTGTCGCGCACTGCTCTGCGTGGCATAGGACTTGGTCGCTGCCATTTCCATGCTACGCGAAATGTCCTCCACCGTTCCCACCATTTCTGTGACTGATGTCGCGACCATATCCGTTTCAATCCTTTGCTTATGAGCATCATCTGAGGTTCTTGCCGAGTTTTTGGACAACTCTAAGGTAGTCGTATTCATCTCTTGCACCGTAACACTGGCTTGAGTGATTACACGACTGAACTCGGTCAACATATCGTTGATGCTTGAGGCAACATAACCAATTTCATCTTTAGCGGACAAATCGACTCGCAAGCTGATATTTTTACTGGTTTGGATATCTTTCATCGTCGTTTGGATCGAAGACAATGAAGTGTTAATGGTACGATTAATCACCCACGCAACAGACACGCCTATCACGATAATGACGCTACAGACTAGTGTCATTATCTGCATCGCAAGCGTGGCCTTTTCTTCAATTGCTGCCGTTAATTGTGCTTCCAGTGAATCAAGCGCTGTCTCTGTTTTGTGAATAGACAAACGCATTGCCAGTAGTTTTCCTTCTTTACTCGTCAAGCCTAAGCTTTTTTTACTTTCTGCGTATTGATTAAACCCCTGTCGGTATTGCTCAGCCCGAGACAGTAGCGACTCAATCTTGTCTGAAGGTAATGATGAACTTTGTACACTATTTTCTAATTGGTCTAATCTTTGATTAAACGCATTGATATATTTAGGATTTTTACGCAACATAAAATCTTTTTCATGTCGACGTAGTTGTAGCATGATCACCAATAATGCATCTTGGTTTAATGCAGACAATTCATCCTCAATATCATGCACTGCACCACGTAACTTACCCTGTAATCCCGTTTGTGGTGTTAGTCCCAATTCTTTTGATGCATTCACCACCGCGGTAAAATTGGCCTGATACTGTTTAAAATATTTAGTCAGTTCGTGCAAGGTCTCGGTATCAATAGCAAACTCATTCATAACGTTGGCAAGCAATATTTGTTCTTTATACAAAGACTCAATTTCATCTTGGAATTTTTTTTGATAAGAAAGATCGAGACGTGCGAGAAAATCTTTTTCACTACGCCTGAGTGAAAGCATGCTAACTTGCTGATGTAAAACCAAGTTTTTCCCATGATTTAGTTTTTCGAGGTTGCCTTGCGTGTGATTAAAAAAAATTAACATCGCAACTAATGCAACAACAAGCAGTGTCGTGTTTAAGATTAACTTCTGTTTAATCAGCATATTTTTTCCTATTATCAGCCTAGAAAAATCTATCATTCGATACTTTTACGCAGGGCAATTAAATCTATTTCAATGTTAGTACGTTTTTATCAAAAAACATCGTCGTCCCTAATTATTAATGCTCTCTCCTCAAATCATCAGTCAATTTCGATTTATCATGAAAAATTTACATAAAAAAAGAGAGCCATGTGGCTCTCTTCACTGAAATATCATTGTTGTAAATTACGCATCATCAAGGGGTTCAACCCATAATACGCTAACATCGGTTTTAACGACTTTAACCCACTGCCCTTTTGACAAGGGCATTTGACTGCGTACATACCAACGGATACCTGAATATTGATGAAAAACATCATCACTATGCGGTGTAGTATCCCCAGTCAACTGGAAAGACACCTGAGCAAAATCAGAAGGTCCCGCCGGTGTTTCTGTCCGATTCTGGATTTGACGTAACGGCTTCCACAAAACAATCGCGATGGCAATCGTCAATAAGGCAACCGACCAAACAGCATGGGTCAGATCCACCGCTTGCCACCCCAATTGCATGCTAATTCCAGTAATAAAAAAACCAATCCCCAGAAAAAACAATAATAACGTGGTAAACCCAAACACAGTGATTTCTAAAATCAATGCGAGGATTCCTAACGCTATTAGTATTTGTGGTAAATAAGCAAGCAACACGTGGGCTTTATCCTTTCGTATTCAGTTTATTAATAATCGACATGCCTTGTGCGACTAACGAACTCGCATCCATACTGCTTTCTGGCAGCATAACAATTGAAGACTCTTTTGCAATCGCTTGTTTCGCCTCAATCGCTTTAGTCGCCAAATCCAATTGAATCGCTTTTTGGCCTTTTTCCGTATCAGCGGATTCACCTACGGTGCGAATCGCTTCGGCTTGCGCTTGTGCTACCGCTAGAATTGCCGTGGCTTCACCTTCCGCTTTCAAGATCTGCTCTGTTTTGTCTGCTTCTGCAGAGAGAACTTGAGCACGCTGCTTACCTTCAGCAACATTGATAGCCGCTTGGCGATCCCCTTCTGATTCTAAGATCTGGGCCCGTTTAACACGCTCAGCTTTCATCTGTGCTTCCATCGATTCCATAATAGATTGTGGCGGCACAATGTCTTTGATTTCATAGCGTAGAACCTGAATTCCCCAAGGTTCCGCCGCTTGATTGATGGAGGCAACGATATTGGTATTTAAGACGTCACGTTCTTCAAAGGTTTTATCTAACTCAATTTTACCGAGCTCTGAACGCATTGTCGTTTGTGCCAGTTGCGTTACCGCGAACGCATAGTCATCAACACCATAGGTCGCTTTATAAGCATCAAGTACTCGGTAATACAACACACCGTCAACCACCAGCGAAATATTATCGCGGGTAATCGCTGACTGTGAAGGGACATCTTGTGCTTGTTCTTTAAGACTTTGCACAGCCGCCACATGGTCAATGAACGGAATAATAAAGTTTAATCCCGCCACTTTCGTCGATTGGTATTTACCGAAACGTTCTACAATCCATGCTTGGTTTTGTGGAACAAATTTAATACCGCTTTTCAATAAGGCGATGATGAAAATCAGTGCCACAATTGGCACAATATTACTGAAGATGATGGAAAGGAGCATGTCCATTATTAGTTAGCCTTGTACGTGTTAGTAACCATTATAATATAATATTTAACCCTGCTTTTTGTTATTTAAAATCAGGGCTAAGCCATTCTATACTAGGGATGTCACTCACTGATGACTATTCGCTGGTTTTATGACACTGATCGAAGATATAAAAAAACCCAAGCCTGTGCTTGGGTTTTTACTAGTGACTGACCAATGATATTACCAGCCAGTGACAGTGCGTAACGCTGAGCCAATTTCTGCTAAGCTTTTCACTGTTTTGACACCCGCAGACTCAAGCGCGGCGAATTTCTCATCGGCCGTGCCTTTGCCACCAGAGATGATAGCGCCCGCATGGCCCATACGTTTGCCTGGAGGCGCAGTAACGCCAGCAATGTAAGAAACCACTGGTTTAGAAACATGATCTTTAATGAAAGCCGCGGCTTCTTCTTCAGCCGTACCACCGATTTCGCCGATCATCACGATCGCTTCGGTTTCTGGATCCTCTTCAAATAGGCGCAATACGTCAATAAAGTTGGTACCAGGAATTGGGTCGCCGCCAATACCAACACAGGTTGACTGCCCAAAGCCTTCATCTGTCGTTTGCTTAACCGCTTCATAGGTTAATGTACCAGAGCGAGAAACAATACCGACCTTGCCTTTACGGTGAATGTGGCCTGGCATGATACCAATTTTACATTCGTCAGGCGTTATCACACCGGGACAGTTAGGACCAATCATTCGTACGCCAGCCGCATCAAGACGGACTTTAACTTCGAGCATGTCTAACGTTGGAATGCCTTCAGTAATCGTAACAATCAGTTGAATGCCCGCATCAATCGCTTCAAGAATCGCGTCTTTACAAAATGGGGCTGGTACATAAATCACTGAAGCAGTGGCGCCTGTGGCTTCGACGGCATCACGTACTGTATTGAATACAGGGAGACCGAGATGAGTGCTCCCGCCTTTACCCGGTGAAACGCCCCCAACCAGCTGTGTGCCGTAGTCTAATGCTTGTTCTGAGTGAAATGTACCTTGTCCACCAGTAAAACCCTGACAGATAACTTTGGTATTTTTATTGATGAGAATGGACATTATTTACCCTCCGCTGCTGCAACGACTTTTTGAGCCGCTTCAGCTAATGACGTCGCCGCAATGATATTTAGACCGCTTTCCGCCAGTTTTTTTGCGCCTAGCTCTGCATTATTACCTTCAAGACGAACCACAACTGGCACTTTGACACCGACTTCTTCAACAGCACCGATAACACCATCTGCGATGAGATCGCAGCGGACAATACCACCAAAAATATTAACGAATACTGCTTTCACATTGCTATCTGATAAGATAATTTTAAAGGCTTCGGTCACACGTTCTTTCGTTGCACCGCCCCCCACATCGAGGAAGTTAGCAGGTTTACCACCGTGCAGGTTAACAATGTCCATGGTGCCCATCGCAAGGCCCGCACCATTAACCATACAACCAATATTACCGTCTAAAGCAACGTAGTTTAATTCCCATTTCGCTGCATGAGCTTCACGTTCATCTTCTTGAGAGCCATCGTGCATATCACGCAACTTAGGCTGACGGTACAGCGCATTGGAATCGATATTAATTTTACCATCGAGACAAACAAGATTGCCTTCGCCAGTAACGATCAACGGGTTGATTTCAAGCAACGCCAAATCATATTGAGTAAACATAGTGCCCAGTCCCAAGAAAATCTTGGTAAACTGTTTAATCTGATCGCCTTTTAGACCCAATTTAAACGCAAGTTCACGACCTTGATATGGCTGAGGCCCAACGAGGGGATCAATCGCCGCCTTGTGAATAAGTTCTGGTGTTTCTTCCGCGACTTTCTCGATCTCAACGCCACCTTCTGTCGAGGCCATAAAGACAACACGCTGTGTCGCACGGTCAACAACCGCGCCGAGATATAATTCATTTTCAATGTTAGACGCAGCTTCAACAAGAATTTTCGACACTGGTTGACCGTTAGCGTCTGTTTGATACGTCACAAGATTTTTGCCTAGCCAGTTTTGCGCAAATTCGCGAATACCTTCTTTGGTTTCGTGTAATTCAACACCGCCAGCTTTACCACGGCCACCCGCGTGTACCTGACATTTCACGACCCATTTATCGCCGCCAATTTTGCTTGGTGCTTCTGCTGCTTCCTGAGGAGTATCACACGCATACCCATCAGGTACAGGCAATCCGAATTCTGCAAACAGCTGTTTGGCTTGATATTCATGCAAATTCATTATGTTGTCCCGTCTTTTTGATTTTTATCCATAGAGCCTGAGTTTCACGACTTCACGTCTTGTAGGGAGACTCAACTAATCGCCATCATAAAGTGGCTGAGCCGAGCTAAATAGAGCAATACCTAGCTCGGCAGTGCTATCGCAGACTAATCACGCGACAACACGTTTACTACACATCCAGTAATAGTCGAGCTGGATCTTCTAGTAATTCTTTGATTGTCACCAAGAAGCCAACCGACTCACGACCATCGATTAAACGGTGGTCATAAGATAACGCTAGGTACATCATTGGTAATATTTCAATTTTTCCATCAACCACCATCGTACGCTCTTGAATCTTGTGCATACCCAAAATCGCCGCTTGTGGTGGGTTAATGATCGGTGTTGACATTAATGAACCAAACACACCACCGTTGGTGATGGTAAAGTTACCGCCTGTCAATTCTTCAACCGTCAATTTACCGTCACGGCCTTTGATGGCTAAGTCTTTCACGCCTTTTTCAATATTCGCTAAGCTTAACGTGTCGGTATCTTTGAGAACCGGAGTCACAAGGCCGCGTGGCGTTGATACCGCGATACTGATATCAAAGTAGTTGTGATACACAATATCATCGCCATCAAGCGATGCATTCACTTGTGGATAGCGTTTTAAGGCCTCAGTCACAGCTTTAATATAGAAAGACATAAATCCTAGACGAATATCATGTTTCTTCTCAAAAACGTCTTTATATTGTTTACGTAAGTCCATGATTGGCTTCATGTTGACTTCGTTAAACGTCGTTAGCATTGCGGTATTATTTTTCGCATCCAGCAGACGCTCAGCGACACGTTTACGTAAACGTGTCATCGGCACACGTTTTTCACTACGGCCCGGCTTCACTTCTGTCACATCCATCTGCTCAGATTGAGCTTTAGCAGCTGGTGCGCTGTCTTTCTCTGGCGCAGACCCTTTAGCTAGATGTGCTTCAACATCTTCACGCGTAATACGACCACCCACACCGGTGCCTTTCACATCACCGGCTTCTAGGTTGTGCTCACCTAATAGACGACGCACCGCTGGACTTAACCAGTCGTTAGATTCATCAGATAGCGATGCTTTATGACGACGATCTGGGGACGCTTCGCTGTTATCCGCTTTATCTTTGGTTGGTTCGCCAGCGACTGCGCCCACTTTTAATTTGGCAATAACTTGTTTACCTAAAACCGTCGCACCTTCATCTTCAATAATCGATTCCAGCACGCCATCATCCGGCGCCGGAACTTCTAGGACAACTTTATCGGTTTCAATATCAACTAATACTTCGTCGCGAGTAACGGCATCACCTGGCTTTTTATGCCAAGTTGCGACCATCGCATCAGCGACGGATTCAGGTAAATCTGGAACCAGAATTTCAATGGTCATAATCTCATTTTCCTTTTACTTAATCTTTTATTTCTAGTTCTAATCAATAGTGAGCACATCAGCCACTAGCGCTTTCTGTTGTTTTTGGTGTACCGACATATAACCCACTGCAGGTGACGCTGACGCAGGGCGCCCAGCGTAACGCACTTCAGAGCCAACCGGCGTTGCTGCACGGAAATTATGTTGGCTACAATACCAAGCACCTTGGTTTTGCGGTTCTTCTTGACACCATACGTAATCCATCACTTGTGGATACTGAGAAAGCAACTCGCGCACTTCATCCATTGGGAACGGGTAAAGCTGTTCAATACGGATGATAACCACATCTTGCTGATCGTTTTGACGACGCTGATCTAACAAATCGTAGTACACCTTGCCCGAACAAAAGACGATACGTTTGACTTTTTCGGGGGCAATATCATCGACTTCACCGATTGCCGCTTGGAAAGTGCCATCGGCAAGTTCCTCTAACGACGACGTACATAACGGATGACGAAGTAAAGATTTCGGAGACATCACCACTAATGGTCGACGCATAGGACGCACAACTTGGCGTCGCAACATGTGGTAAACCTGCGCCGGAGTCGATGGCACAACAACCTGCATGTTTTGCTCGGCACACAATTGCAAATAACGCTCTAGACGAGCCGAAGAGTGCTCAGGACCTTGACCTTCATAACCATGTGGCAACAACATGGTCAGTCCACATAAGCGGCCCCATTTTTGTTCACCCGATGAGATAAACTGGTCAATGACCACTTGTGCACCATTAGCAAAGTCACCAAACTGCGCTTCCCAAATGGTTAAACCACTTGGCTCTGCGGTCGCATAACCGTACTCAAACGCCAAAACCGCTTCTTCTGATAACACCGAGTCAAACACTTGGTAAGGCCCCTGCTTATCGTGAATATGGCGCAGTGGAATATACGTACTCGCATCTTCTTGGTTATGTAATACCGCATGGCGATGGAAGAAGGTACCGCGACCAGAATCTTGTCCGGAGATACGAATACGGTGCCCATCATCAACTAACGTCGCATAGGCCAATAATTCAGCCATGCCCCAGTCGAGTGCTTTTTCACCGGCAACCATACTTTTACGATCGCGGTAAACTTTCTCAACTCGGCTTTGTAACTTATGGCTTTCTGGATGTTGGCATAAACGCTGACCTAGCTCGACCAAACGCTCGCGATCGACTTTATCATCCCACTTCATGTTCCACTCATGGCCAAGATACGGTGACCAATCGACAGAATGCATCGTCATCGAACGCCATTCTTTCACGACAACTTCACCTTGATCTAAGGCATCACGATATTCATTGATGAGCTGAGTCACATTCTCTGTATCGCTTTCGCCACGTTCTATCAATACATCCGCATACAACTTACGTGGTGTTGGGTGTTTTTTGATTTTTTGATACATCAAAGGCTGGGTTGCGTTCGGTTCATCGGCTTCATTATGGCCATGACGGCGATAACAGACCAAATCGATAACCACATCACTTTTAAACGTATTCCGATAATCAAGAGCAATACGCGTAACAAACGCAACCGCTTCTGGGTTATCTGCATTAACGTGGAAAATCGGCGCCTGAACCATTTTCGCGATATCCGTACAATACATGGTCGAACGTGCATCACGCGGATTCGATGTCGTAAAGCCAACTTGGTTGTTAATGACAACGCGTACCGTACCACCCACACAGAAGCCACGAGCTTGCGACATGTTAAAGGTTTCGGCCACCACTCCCTGACCTGCAATCGCTGAATCACCATGAATGGTAATCGGTAATACCTTGGTTCCATCCGTATCGCCTAAACGATCTTGGCGAGCACGAACAGAGCCGATCACGACCGGGTTAACAATTTCTAAGTGAGACGGGTTAAATGCTAAGGCGAGATGAACATCACCACCTTGAGTGGCGAAATCAGCAGAAAAGCCTTGGTGATATTTCACATCACCGGTGCCCCACGTATCATCGTGAATACCGGCAAATTCATCAAACAAGCCTTGCGGTTTTTTACCGAGTACGTTGACCAACATATTTAAGCGGCCACGGTGCGCCATTCCGATGACAACTTCGCGCATGCCTTGAGAGCCGGCATAACGAATCAACTCTTTGGTCATTGGGATCATGGCATCGCCACCTTCCAAGGAAAATCGCTTAGCACCTGGAAATTTAGCGCCTAAATAGCGCTCAAGACCTTCTGCTGCAGTCAGTTCTTCTAGGAAGGTTTGCTTTTCATCAGCTGAGAACTGCGGGTGACCATTGACTGGCTCTAACCGTTGTTGAATCCAACGTTTCTGCTCAGTATCAGTCATGTGCATATATTCAGCACCAATCGGTCCACAATAGATATTTTTTAATGACTGATGGATATCTTTCAATTTCATAGTGTCATTGCCAATGGCAAATGACCCAACATTGAAAGACTCTTCGAGATCATCATTGGAAAGATTGTGAAAAGAGGGGTCTAATTCTGCAACAGGTGCTCGTTTCCATAAACCAAGAGGATCGAGTTCTGCTGCTTCGTGGCCTCGGAATCGATAAGCATTTATCAATTGGAGGACTTTTACTTGTTTCGCATCGACTTCAGGGTCACTTACCTGGACACTATAATGCTTTGTCTCTTGTGCCAGTCTCCGGAAGTAATCTCGGACACGTGAATGTGGTTGATCAACCACGTTATCAGGTTGCTGTGGCAACTCATCAAAAACACGCTTCCATTCATCACTCACCAGGTCGGGGTCGCTTAGATACAATTCGTAGATATCTTCTACGTAAGTTGCATTGGCGCCAGACAAGTGTGAAGACTCGAGCCATGCCTTCATCACGCCGTTGTGCATTGTTTTCCCTTTACCAGTAGTTTCGATTATACACTGCGGTCTCATTAAACCGAGCGAGTAAAGAGCAGGCCGTTGGCCTGCTCATTGTTTGCTTACACTGAGCGGCTCAATAACATCGACTTGATGCTACCAATCGCTTTCGTTGGATTCAGTCCTTTTGGACACACACTGACACAGTTCATAATACCGTGGCAGCGGAATACACTAAACGCATCATCTAACTCAGATAAACGTTCCTCAGTCGCCGTATCACGACTGTCCGTTAACCAACGGTAGGCCGCTAATAAGCCAGCAGGACCAATAAATTTATCTGGGTTCCACCAGAAAGACGGACAAGAGGTTGAACAACATGCACACATGATGCATTCATACAAACCATCGATTTGCTCACGGTCTTCTGGCGATTGTAAATGCTCGCGTGAAGGAGGCAATTCGCCATCGTTAATTAAAAACGGTTTCACTTTCGCGTAGTTATCATAGAACTGCGTCAGATCGACAATTAAATCACGAATCACGGGTAAGCCTGGCAGAGGTCGAATCACGATGGTTTTCTCTTGATTAAGAGATGACAACGGAGTGATACATGCCAATCCGTTTTTACCATTCATGTTGACCCCATCCGAACCACAAACACCTTCACGACAAGAACGACGAAACGCAATACTAGGATCTTGCTCTTTCAACAGTATCAAAGCATCCAGTACCATCATGTCAGACCCTTCTTTCACGTCGAGCGTGTAGTCTTTCATATACGGTTTTTTATCTTCGTCCGGATTATATCGATACAAAGAGAAGTTAACTTTCATGGTGTGGCCTCCCTAGTATGAACGTACTTTTGGTGGAAACGGTTCGCGATATTGCGGCAGCATATTGACATGACGTTTCGTCATTTTTTCTGTTTCCGGGTTATAAATCGAATGGCACAACCACTCGTCATCATTACGGTCAGGATAGTCAAAGCGTGCATGCGCACCGCGACTTTCAGTACGATAGTTTGCAGCAACTGCCGTAGAAAGTGCTGTCTCCATCAAGTTATCAAGTTCCAAACATTCGATACGTTGAGTATTGAACTCTTTTGACTTATCCGCAAGGTGGGCATTGTCCAAGCGTTCACGAATTTCCTGTAACTCTGTTAGGCCTTCTGCCATTGCATCACCTTCACGGAACACTGAGAAGTTCGTTTGCATGCAATGCTGTAGATCTTTACGAATTTGGAATGGGTCTTCACCACTGGTGCTGTTTTCCCATCGCATTGAGCGCGATAGAGACGCTTCAATATCTGATTCTGTAACATCACGAGACTCAGCATAAGACGCTAACGTCTCACCAAGATGTAAGCCAGTGGAGCGACCAAACACCACCAAATCTAGCAATGAGTTACCACCAAGAAGGTTAGCACCATGAACGGAGACTGATGCGATTTCACCACAAGCAAATAGCCCAGGAATTTCTTCATCTTGGCCGGCAGCATTCTGTTTCAATGCTTGACCAGAGACCTGAGTTGGAATACCACCCATCATGTAGTGACACGTTGGGATCACTGGAATCGGCTCTTTCACAGGATCAACGTGAGCAAAGGTACGTGAAAGCTCACAAATACCAGGTAAACGTGATTCCAAAACATCTTTGCCTAAGTGATCTAACTTCAACTTCAAGTGCGTGCCCCAAGGACCATCACAGCCGCGTCCTTCACGAATCTCAATCATCATTGAGCGGGCAACCACATCACGTCCGGCAAGATCTTTCACATTCGGTGCGTAGCGTTCCATGAAACGTTCGCCATCTTTGTTCAAGAGGTAGCCACCTTCACCACGACAGCCTTCGGTCACCAGTACACCAGCGCCAGCAATGCCTGTAGGATGGAATTGCCACATTTCCATATCTTGCACGGGAACGCCAGCGCGTAATGCCATGCCAACACCGTCACCTGTATTGATATGTGCGTTGGTAGTCGAAGCATAAATACGCCCTGCGCCACCGGTTGCAAGCACGGTTGCCTTGGCTTTGAAATAACACATTTCACCGGTTTCTATACAGATCGCGGTACACCCCATGACGACTCCGTCTTGATTTTTCACTAAATCCAGTGCATACCATTCAGAGAAGATCGTGGTTTTGTGTTTAATATTTTGCTGATAAAGCGTGTGGAGCAACGCATGACCCGTACGGTCTGCCGCAGCAGCAGTACGTGCGGCTTGTTCACCACCATACTCTTTTGATTGACCACCGAATGGTCGTTGGTAGATTTTTCCGTTATCGAAACGAGAGAATGGTAATCCCATTTTTTCTAATTCAATAACCGATTGAGGACCTTGCTTACACATGTACTCGATAGCATCTTGGTCACCGATATAGTCGGAACCTTTGACCGTGTCATACATATGCCATTGCCAGTCATCTTCATGTGAGTTTCCTAACGCAACAGTAATACCACCTTGGGCTGACACTGTGTGCGAACGCGTTGGAAACACTTTAGACAACAAAGCGCAGCTTAGGCCTTGCTCAGAAATTTGCAGTGCAGCTCGCATCCCTGCACCACCAGCGCCGATGACAACGGCGTCAAATTCACGAACGGGAATAGTCACTTACACACCCCACAAAATAAATAGGCCAGAGAAAAAATAGCCGAGTAATACAGCGATGACGACAAATTGCAGTCCCACTCGTAATGTTGAACACTTCACGTAATCAGTCAGTACTTGCCAAAGCCCTATCCAACCATGCATTAGTATCGATACCAGTGCTAACATTGTGAAAACTTTGGTGAATGTTCCAGAGAAAAACGCGGTCCATGATTCATAGGTGATGTCATTAAACGCGCAAAAGCCGACAAGATAGACGACATACAAGGTCATAAGAATGGCCGAGGCACGAACGAGAAGGTAATCATGAACGCCATTACGTCCGAGGGAAGAGACATTATTTACCATACTAACCCCCAAGATAGGATTGAAAGTATTACTGTGATACCAAATGCGATTTTTGCGCTTTTCGCGCCACTTTCCAGCTCTTCACAATATCCCAAATCCATGATGAGATGACGAATACCGCCAGCAATATGGTAAGACAAGGCAGTCAATATGCCCCATAACACCAATTTCACTACAATATTGTCGACCCATGCACTCGCTTCATTGAAACCTTCAGCGGAAGATAGGGATAAGGAGAGTAAACACATCAGAATTCCAACCGCCACAAACATAATTACGCCTGTAACACGGTGTAGTATTGATGCGATGGCGGTTATCGGAAAGCGAATGGTCTGTAGATCTAAATTTACAGGTCGTTGTTTTCTTTCTTTCACGGGCTTGCTCACTCAGCTCCATTGAGCTTTTATTGTTGTTGAAGAAAATTTCGACTAAACCAAATGATTTAACATTTAATAAACAAGTCTGATTAAATAAACAGCAATATTCATTCAGTTAATAGATGTGAACACATCGTACCACTCAAAAGAAGACCGTCTTTCAGACCTGAATACACAAGGCTTTAGCCTTAATTATCTTAGCCAATATAGGACTGCGATCAGTTTAATACAATTGATGTAACAATTTTTGCTACATAGAACAGGTTTTTAACTTTCCATTGATTAAAAATCAAAGTAAGAGCACACATCAGGCGACAAAGATTGACTTTATAGTAGATCGGTCGTAAATATTCATGGTCCCCGGCATAATGAACGGTGACACCATTTTTTAACAAAGGAGATTGTTATGGCAGATAAAAAAGCTACCCTTCATATCGAAGGTCAAGCGCCGATCGAACTGCCAATTATGGATGGGACTATGGGACCCCAAGTAATTGACGTTCGAGGTTTGGGCTCAAATGGCTACTTTACATTTGATCCCGGTTTTCTTGCCACTGCATCTTGTGAATCTCAAATCACGTACATTGATGGTGACAAAGGGGTGTTATTACACCGCGGTTTCCCCATTGATCAATTGGCAAATCAAGCCGACTATCTCGAAGTCTGTTATATTCTTTTATATGGTGAAGCGCCTTCTCGTGAACAATATGAGGAGTTTCTGCAAACTGTCACTCGTCATACTATGGTCCATGAACAAATTGCTAGTTTTTTCCATGGTTTCCGTCGTGATGCCCACCCAATGGCAATTATGTGTGGCGTGGTCGGTGCTCTAGCGGCGTTTTATCATGACTCTTTGGATATTAATAACGATTCACATCGTCAGATTGCAGCCTATCGTCTGTTGTCAAAAATGCCAACTCTGGCATCTATGTGCTACAAATACTCAACAGGCCAACCGTTTATTTATCCACGTAACGATTTAACGTACGCGGAAAACTTCTTACATATGATGTTCGCAACCCCATGTGAAGAGTATGAAGTCAACCCAGTAGTTGCGCGTGCAATGGATAAAATTTTTACGCTTCATGCCGATCATGAGCAAAATGCGTCTACCTCCACTGTCCGTTTAGCTGGCTCATCTGGCGCGAACCCATTTGCCTGTATCGCAGCAGGTATTGCATCACTATGGGGGCCGGCGCACGGTGGGGCAAACGAAGCGTGTCTACGTATGTTTGAAGAAATTGGCAGCGTAGAGAAAATCCCCGAGTTTATTAGTCGCGCTAAGGATAAAGATGACCCATTCCGCTTAATGGGCTTTGGTCACCGCGTGTATAAAAACTACGATCCACGAGCGACCGTAATGCGCGAAGCATGTCATGAAGTTTTGAAAGAATTGAAGGTGCAAGATCCATTACTTGATGTCGCAATGGAGCTAGAAAAAATCGCGCTGTCTGATAGTTACTTCATTGATAAAAAACTCTATCCAAACGTCGATTTTTATTCAGGTATTATTTTGAAAGCAATCGGCATACCTGTGTCTATGTTTACGGTTATCTTTGCCATGTCGCGTACCATTGGCTGGATTGCACATTGGAACGAGATGCATAGCGATCCGGGTAAGCGTATCGGTCGACCTCGTCAATTGTATACGGGTGACCAAAAACGCGATTTCGTATCTATGGGTGAGCGTTCGTAATACTCCCTCGGGACGGCGGTATCGTATGACAATGTAATATCAAAAAGGGCGAAATAATTTCGCCCTTTTTGTATTTTACCCGCTCGTTATACAGGGTTATCAATGTCAATAAATTCAACGTCAAAGCCATGCTGTTGTGCTAACCACTCACCCAAAGCTTTCACTCCATAACGCTCAGTTGCATGATGACCAGCGGCAAAGTAATGGATATCCTGCTCGCGAGCAGAATAGGTGGTACGTTCTGATACCTCACCAGATACATACGCATCCAAGTGTTGTTCCGCCGCCAAATCAATAAAATCTTGACCACCTCCAGTACAAAACCCAACGGTTTTAATCAGTTTTTCTGTATTATCTGGGGCAATATGCAAAGGGGCTCGCTTAAGCACTGTCGTAATGCGCTCAGCAAACTCTCTGCCAGTCATTGCTTCGCTCAGCTCACCTTTCATTGCGATCGACTGCGGATGATCTTCTAACCCAGTGACGGCGTTGATGCCTAATAACTGCGCTAATTGTGCATTGTTACCCAAGGTTGGATGGATATCCAAAGGCAAATGATAACCGTATAAATTAATGTCATTCTTCATTAACGCACGAATACGTCGGCCTTTCATTCCTCTCAACTGCTGAGGTTCATTTTTCCAAAAGTAACCATGATGCACGATAATCGCGTCTGCTTTCTTGGCAATGGCACGCTCAATTAACGCTTGTGAAGCCGTAACACCGGTAATAATGGTTTTTACGTCCTCTTTACCTTCCACCTGTAAACCATTCGGCGAATAGTCTTTGATTAGCTGTGGAGATAACTCGCTATTAAGTAGCGCTTCTAATTCTAAGTGATTCATACTCTCTCCCATTGCATCTAACTCATAAGAGGGTTATAACAATTTCATACTTGAATGTCGAAATAACACAGGTTTTTCCACACTATGAACCTATCTAGTCTGATTCATTGGGTGATTGACTCCCCTTCTATCATTGCTGGCGCACCACCCGTTGAATCTCATTCACCCTTTTTATCATCTCACTCATCACTTCCCAGCGCCCCCTACACAGGTAATCATCGCCTAGGGTTCGTGTATCAGTATGTATGTGGGCACCTATTCCAACAACATCCAGAATACAATGCAGTACATGAAGAACTGCAAATCAATTCACAAGGTCGCACGTTAGGCGCCATTGACTTTATTAATCAGCACCGCAGTGGCTCATGGCAACATTGGGAAGTGGCGATAAAGTTTTATTTATTAAAAGACGGATTTTGGTATGGTCCGCACGCCCATGATCGCTTAGATTTAAAAGTACAACATATGCTAGAAAAGCAATTGCCTTTTTCTCAAAGCGACGCGTTTCAACACGCTTATCCAGATTGGCCAACACTCACTCAGCACCTTTTAATGCAGGGACGCCTGTACATCAATCCGTTTAGCGAAGAAGTCGCGCCAGATTCCCTCATGTTCGCCAATTATCAACCGGAAAAAACCATCACTATCAATCAGCAGCGCACAACAGGTTATTGGTGTTATCAGCACGAGGCATGGCGAATCAAAGACCCTTTGTTTCTTCTGAATAAACCAGAATGGATCACTGGACGTCGCGACAGCACACCGAGATATCACCATGATGCGAGTGGATTTGTGCACTGCCAAAGTCAATCAGGGCAATTTTGGTTTATCGTGCCGGATACTTGGCCGAATAACCAATAAAAAAGAGCGCCTTAGCGCTCTTTTTTTAGCAAACTTATAATTTATAAACCAGCGTCTTTAAATACTTGGTTTACAATAGATTGTGCTTCTTGCTCTATCAGTTTTAAATGTTCTGCGCCTTTAAAGCTCTCACAGTAGATTTTATAGATATCTTCTGTTCCTGATGGACGCGCAGCAAACCAACCGTGCTCACTCGTGACTTTCAGCCCACCAATCGCGGCACCGTTACCGGGAGCATGGGTCAAGCGTGCAGTAATGGCATCTCCAGCAAGCGTTTTAGCAGTCACCATGTCTGGCGATAACTTTTTCAAAACTTCTTTCTGCGGTCCATTAGCGACGGCTTGCAAGCGATTATAATGAGAGTTACCGTGTTTTTCGGCGAGTTCATTATAATATTCTTGTGGGTTTTTCCCTGTTACCGCGGTAATTTCAGCGGCTAATAAACACAAGATAATGCCATCTTTGTCAGTTGACCACACTCGGCCGTTATGACGCAAGAATGAAGCGCCTGCGCTTTCTTCACCACCAAAGCCAAAGCGACCAGTGAATAAACCATCGACAAACCACTTAAAGCCGACCGGAACTTCACATAGTTCACGACCTAAATCACCGACCACCTTATCGATCATAGCGCTTGAGACTAAGGTTTTACCAACCGCAACATCTTGTCCCCAACCTGAGCGATGGCGATATAGATAATCAATACATACCGCGAGGAAGTGGTTAGGGTTCATCAAACCTTGAGGCGTGACAATACCATGACGGTCATAATCTGGGTCATTAGCAAACGCAAGATCATACTGATCTTTCATTGCCAATAAGCCTGCCATCGCATAAGGAGAAGAACAATCCATTCGAATCACGCCATCTTTATCCAACGACATAAATTGGAAGCTTGGATCGACGGTATCATTGACTAATGTAAGGTCAAGCTCATATTGTTGACCGATACGACGCCAATATTCAATGCCACTACCACCGAGTGGATCAACACCAATCGATAGCTTGGCATTTTGAATCGCGGCCATATCAACGACATTGACTAAATCATCTAAGTAAGGCTGAACAAGGTCAACCTGATGGAATAATGGTGACTTCTTCGCATCGGTTAGCGCAATGCACTTAACCCCTTGTAGACCATTAGCAATGTATTGATTCGCTCGATCTTGAATCGCTTCGGTCAGTGACGCTTCCGCCGGACCACCATGTACAGCATTGTATTTGATGCCACCATCTTGTGGTGGATTGTGCGATGGCGTGATCACAATACCATCCGCTTGCCCTTGATGTGTTTGATTGTAGGTCAAAATGGCATGAGAAATTCCAGGTGTCGGTGTATAACCATTATTCTCTTGTACAATCACCTCAATGCCATTGGCGATTAACACTTCAACCACACTACTAAATGCCGGTTCCGACAATGCATGAGTATCTTTACCGACAAACATAGGACCAGAAGTGTCATTTTCTTCACGGACATCGACAACTGCTTGAGCTATCGCCAGAATATGATTCTGATTAAACGTAGTTTTATCGGCACTGCCACGGTGGCCAGACGTCCCAAACTCAACTTTATGGGCTGGGTTAGTGGCGTCTGGTTTCAATAAGTAATAATTTGCCACCAAAGCTGGAATATTGGTTAAATCTTCTTGAAGCGCTTTTTGTCCTGCGCGAGGGTGCATAGCCATATGACGTCCTTTCTATCAAAACGCAAATAAAAACCCCATAAATGAAAACAGCAATTATGAGGTTTTATGCAGATTGTCGATGAGTACAACACAACCAAACTAGATGGCGTGTACAACTTTCTCGATAATATCAGCAGGAAAGCTCATAAGCTCCATGACTTGCTGAACCATCTGTTGTTTACGACTCGTATTATTATTAGTGATAACCCAAAATGGTGTGTTAGGAATCGATTTCGGTTTAGTTGTTTGTCCATGAGACAAGAGTGTTTGCTCATTGTCGGCAAAATAGACACGTTTACGGCCTTTCACCTCCATCGCTTCGTAAAAACGTTCTGAATCGATTTGGTAAAGTGTCGAAAGCACCAAAATAAAACGATCGACCGCTTTTTTTAACGCGGCAAATTCGTCAGAAATTAATAGCTCACGCATCGCCTTTACGCTATCAACGTTCTTGTCTTGAGCGGCATCTTTACTGACTACTATACCCTGTGCGACCTGAGTATCAGGTGTATGCACTACCGCAGGCTGTGCCGCTGCATCGACCTGTCCTTCAACATTAAGCAAACGGCGTAAAATGTCTGATGCACTTTCACCGATGTGTAATGTTTGACTGGCAATGTAACGGTATAGATCCTCATCAACCTCAATTGTTTTCATTCGCTTTTCACAATCTCAATGTTTAAACTCTAAGGGATTATAGCGAGATCTTCGCTGAGACTCTACGTTAAACCAATCACTAATAAGATAAAATGTCATCATTACTCAATTATAAACTCGAAGGTGCGGGTCACACCATTATATTGATCCACGGTTTATTTGGAAATTTAGACAACTTAGGCTTACTGGCTCGGGATCTAAAAACCGATCATCAGGTACTCAGCATTGATCTCCGAAATCATGGATTATCATTGCATAGTGACGAGCATGACTACACTCTCATTGCTCAAGATATCAAGCGGTTAGTTGAGCATCTTACGATCAATAATGCCATTGTCGTCGGCCACTCTATGGGGGGCAAAGCGGCAATGAAATTCGCAGATATTGCTCCCCAATACGTCGACAAACTGGTTGTGCTAGACATGGCGCCAGTCACGTATCCGCACGCACGTCATGATGCCGTATTTGCTGGCTTAAATGCCGTAATCAAGCACCAGCCCACCTCACGTCGGGATGCAATGCAAATTCTTGCTGAGCACATCACAATGGAGGGAGTCCGTCAGTTTGTGGGAAAATCATTGTATAGCAATGATGATCACATGGCGTGGCGCTTTAACGTGCCAGCATTAGAAGCCAACTATCGCAATATTTTAGGTTGGAATGACATTGAGCCATGTCCGATTCCGACGTTATTTATTAAAGGCGGTAACTCAGATTACCTCATGCCTGAACATCAAAATGCGATTCAACATCAATTTCCTAATTCTAAAGCTCATGTTATTGCAAACGTTGGTCATTGGCTACATGCGGAAAAACCAAGCGAAGTGCTCCGAGTGATGCGCCGATTTTTGTCACACTAATGTGCTCGTAAACAAAACCGCGACTTCTTCGTATAAATGGCAGTGGCGGCTGATTAACTTTACGGTTTAACAATGGTATAGTGCGCCCATGTAACGGGGATATGGAATGACCATACAGTTTTTCGGTTCTCACTCATCGTCAGTGAACCCTGCGTTCCTTCACTCGCCCAAGGCAAGTGTCTAAGCAAACGTCGTTAAACGCAGTGGAACCGTTCTTATATAGGTCCCGAATCCTATAAACGGTGTGGTCAAATCATCATCGACGAGTGATGCGAACACACTGAATGAGTGGTCAACCCATAACTATTTTAAAGGTAATGATTTTATGGCAAGTGTAGGTATCTTCTTTGGGAGTGATACAGGCAACACTGAAGCAGTTGCAAAAATGATCCAAAAACAGCTTGGTGAAAAACTGGTTCATGTTCAGGATATTGCAAAAAGCAGTAAGGAAGACATTGATAACTTTGATCTTCTACTGTTAGGCATCCCGACTTGGTATTATGGTGAAGCACAATGTGATTGGGACGATTTCTTCCCAGAACTGGAAGCTATCGACTTCTCAGGTAAGTTAGTGGCTATCTTTGGCTGCGGTGATCAAGAAGATTATGCAGAATACTTTTGTGATGCGATGGGCACTGTCCGTGACATTGTTGAAGCAAAAGGCGGTATGATTCTTGGCGAGTGGCCAACGGAAAGTTACGAATTTGAAGCATCAAAAGCATTAACAGATGAGAGTCATTTTGTTGGTTTATGTATTGATGAAGACCGTCAGCCTGAATTGACTGATGAGCGCGTGAAAACATGGGTCAACCAGATATACACCGAAATGTGTTTATCTGAATTAGAAGACTGATTATCTTCTTTCTGCCCTAATTTCGATTAGGGCAGAAATGGATGATGTTGATTGCATTTTATTGCCAAACCGCCCATCAATGGTGCTTAACCGTTAAGCGATTGGCTAGATCGTTGCTCGGTTTCCATCCTCCCTCCTTACCCTTGCTTACCAGAAAGTACACAAAGAAAGTGACCGATTTTGTTATACGCTTACATTTCTAGTCTTTCCTTTACCTAAATCGACATAAAAATAATTCACCGATTCATCTCATTTTTGATATGGTCATGGGTTGAATGAATGCGATTTGTAATACTATTATTAGTGGCGCTATTTTATCGATTCACTTTGTATGGAATAAGCGATAGCTCTGATGTACGGCGTGCTGTATCATTTTGATTACCCCTTTTAACTTCGTGGTTTAATGTTTCGCATGACTCCACTATAATGAGCTCCACACTGACTTCTGTTATTAGTGCAGAGCATCAACGGGAAACTATATGTCGGATAATAACCAAGCGCTAAAGGATGCTGGCCTTAAAGTCACACTTCCACGGCTAAAAATTTTAGAAGTACTACAGCAACCTGAGTGCCAACATATAAGTGCTGAGGATCTGTATAAGAAACTGATCGATCTTGGCGAAGAAATCGGTCTTGCTACTGTTTATCGCGTACTTAACCAATTCGATGATGCAGGTATCGTAACCAGACACCACTTTGAAGGTGGTAAATCGGTGTTTGAATTATCGACTCAAGAACACCATGACCATCTTGTTTGTTTGGATTGTGGCTTAGTTATTGAATTTAATGATGAAATGATTGAACGCCGACAGCATGAAATTGCAGAACGCTTTAATATAAACCTAACAAACCATAGCCTTTATTTATACGGCAAGTGTGCCGAAGGATCCTGTAAAAACAATCCGAAAGCTCACAATGCAAAATCATAAAAAAAACCACCGTAACGGTGGTTTTTTTACATCTGATACCATGAGAAACGATTATAAATAGTCTCTCATCAAGATTTCAGCTATCTGTACTGCGTTCGTTGCCGCGCCTTTACGCACGTTATCAGCAACAACCCATAAGTTCACGCCACATGGGTTGCCGATTTCATTACGGATACGTCCAACCATCACGGTATCTTTACCGCCTGAATCTCTCACCTGCGTTGGGAAGTCTTTTTCTTCAAACACTTCAATGCCTTCCGCCGCTTTCAACAACTCAGTAACTTGCTCTGCGTCAATGGGTCCACGCGCTTCAACGTGTACCGCTTCTGCGTGACCATAGAATACCGGTACGCGCACACACGTTGGATTGACGCGGATAGACGGATCATTGAAGATTTTTTCTGTTTCCCACACCATTTTCATCTCTTCTTTGGTGTAGCCATTTTCCAGTAAATCGTCAATTTGCGGAATACAGTTAAACGCAATCTGTTGACTAAACGTTTCCGCTTCTGGGGGTAAGCCATTCAACAATTTAGCAGTTTGCCCCGCAAGTTCATCAATACCGGCTTTGCCTGCGCCCGATACCGACTGGTAGGTTGATACATTAATACGATCAAGACCAACCTCATCATGAATTGGCTTCAACGCCACAAGCATTTGAATGGTTGAACAGTTCGGGTTAGCAATGATGTTACGGTTACGAAACTCAGCAATCGCTGACGCATTCACTTCCGGCACAACCAATGGCACATCAAATTCGTAACGGAATTGTGAGGTATTATCAATAACGACGACGCCTTCGTCTGCCGCAATCGGAGCCCACTCAGCAGAAAGTTCACTCCCCGCTGAGAAGAAGGCAACTTGCACTTGCGTCCAGTCAAACTCACTGACATTTTCAACTTGAAGTGATTTACCATGAAAACGATAGATTTTACCTTCGCTACGTTCACTGGCTAATAGAAACACATCACCGATAGGTAAATCGCGTTCCTTTAATACATCAAGAATCGCTTCACCTACCGCACCAATGGCACCAAGGATGGCGATATTAAATTTTTGGCTCATTGTTTAACCTCAATATTGAAACCTAATTTCGCTAGCGGTGCTAATTCACATGTCACATCGCCTACGAGGGTTAGCGCGCTATATTCGCGTCTATCCCAATACTGTTTACGCATGGCATCAAACGCGCCTTCTTTCGGCATTACACGTCGAAATAAGGCATCATCTTTGCGTACATCGTAAATCAGTTGAGTCAGTGAAAACAGAGTTGCTTCATCCCACTGACGTGATAAATGCACCTGTGGTAATGGTGCTACAGGCAAAATCTCACTCGCTTGAGCGGTGTTGCTTTCCCCAATAAATTCGCAATAACTATTGTAAATCATTGTGGAAAGCAACACCGCTCAAGCGAGTGAGCTTTTGCCTGTAGCACAATTACCACAGGTGCATTTATCAC
>JBQGON010000004.1:0-51665 GCA_052087065.1 Vibrio sp.
TTAGCCCCCGTGTTTGCGTTGGCTGGGGCGACCCGTGACAAGTGTGCAACAGAATTGGCGCTCGTCACTGGACCATTGTCTGATGATGGCCAGTTTTCGATTGCCCTTTCTGCACCAGAAGGAGAATGGGGGCAAATTTTCCGCTTTACTCGTCAATATTCTGCGGATGATCAAAAAATGCTGATTGGTACCTTACTGTCAGACATGCTAAGACGTTATTTATCAGGCAAACCAGTGCTGACACAGTGCGGTGGTGCCGAAGAAGTGAAAGCGCTGTTTATTCCTGCGAGTGCGTTGGCTTAAATTTCCCCTTTTTTGGTGACATGGTCACTAATTTGTTAATAATATGTTGATTGTTAACCTTATTATTAGACTTGCGAAAATGCTCTTTAATATGCTTATTTAGTCTAAAGAGTAAGCGTATGATTTTGATGTGATGCTTGGTACAACCGAAAAATTGTGCTTTTTCCTGCTTCGATTGCCGTTACACTGAATGCTCCAAATAACCAAGGAAGAGTGACGAGGCAGGTATGTTTAATCAATCGAAAATATTAGTTTGGTATGCAGTATCTAGTCAAAAAGTAGTGTTAGGAGAGATACTTAGTCATAGTGGTTACGATATAGTCTCGCTTTGGCGAGGTATTCCATTTTATCCCGAAGAGCAGGGTGATCTTGGTTATCGTTTATCTCTATTTGATGCAGATGGGCGTGAGATTGGTGCAAAAGCTATCTCTGGTACATTTGTGGAAGACTTTCTATTAGGTGAAAAAAAAGCCAGAGCGTAAGCGTCTGGCTTTTTTTTCACTAGAGAGGTCATCAATCAAGCAAACTTGGAGCTAGGTTGATAGTTTACTTCATCGAGCTGAAGGGCTGTTTTTGCTTTACTAATGCAAGGCAGCACCTCACCCGGTTGAAGAAATGCCATTGCAAACCCAACGTACTCTACTGAACCACTGATTAACTTACAGCGACATGCTCCACAATGTCCATCACGGCAATTGTATTCTGGCTCTAAGCCAGCTTTTTCCATGGTTTCCAATAAGGTGTCTGAAGTATTTGATTCAATAACTAACTGTTTGTTGATTTTGACCGTTGCCATTACAGTTCGAAGCCCTCAAAGTCATCAGAGCTTACAGAGTTATCGATTTGACCCACTAAATAAGAACTGATTTCCGCTTCTTGTGGAGCGACTTGCACGTTATCAGAAGACAACCAAGCATTAATCCATGGAATTGGGTTGGTGGTCGCTTCTGGATATGCGGCGTCTAGACCGACAGCCTGCATGCGAATATTGGTGATGTATTCGACATATTGGCATAAAATGTCTTTATTGAGACCGATCATCGACCCATCTTTGAAAAGGTATTCCGCCCATTCTTTTTCTTGTTCCGCTGCTTCTTTAAAAATATCAAAACATTCTTGTTTGGCTTCTTCGGCAATTTGTAGGAATGAGAAATCATCCATACCATTGCGAAGTAGATTCAACATATGTTGTGTACCCGTCAGGTGCAGTGCTTCATCACGTGCGATCAATTTAATGATTTTAGCATTACCTTCCATCAATTCACGTTCAGCAAAGGCGAATGAACAGGCAAAGCTGACATAGAAACGGATTGCTTCTAACGCGTTCACTGACATCAAGCATAAATACAACTGTTTTTTCAAACCATTTAGGCTAATCGTGACGTCTTCACCATTGATGGTATGTGTGCCTTCACCATAGCGATGGTAATCATTTGAAAGGGCAATGAGTTCATCGTAATACTTAGAAATATCGCCTGCACGTTTGACGATGTATTCGTTCTCGACGATGTCATCAAATACCAGCGCTGGATCATTAACGATATTACGAATGATATGCGTGTAAGAGCGCGAGTGAATCGTCTCAGAGAAAGACCATGTTTCAATCCAAGTTTCGAGTTCAGGGAGTGAGACTAACGGCAATAAAGCGACGTTCGGACTGCGTCCTTGAATTGAATCAAGCAATGTTTGATATTTTAAGTTAGAGATGAAAATGTGCTTTTCATGCTCTGGTAACTTGGCGTAATCGATACGATCAGAAGATACATCGACTTCTTCTGGGCGCCAAAAGAACGACAGTTGTTTTTCAATCAGCTTTTCAAAAATTTCATATTTTTGTTGGTCGTAACGTGCCACGTTGACAGGTTGACCTAAGAACATGGGTTCTTTCAACTGGTTATTTTTAATCTGTGTAAACGTACTGTAAGCCATGTCACTTCATCCGTTATGCGTCTTTACCAACCGGTGCGTGAATAAAGACGTGAGAATTTATAGGTTAATGCTCTAATGGAGCAGGGGAGACGCGATGCTCTCCCCTTTGAGTTCCGTCAGGAATAAGATTAAATCTTACAACCGCCGCCAGCACAATCGTCATCTTGAGGTTGCACCGCATCATTTTGAGCATCAGATGCACCATCACGAGTGTTATGGTAGTACAGCGTTTTCACACCGTATTTATATGCGGTAAGCAGATCTTTCAGTAACTGTTTCATCGGTACTCTACCTGAACCATAAACGCTTGGGTCGTAGTTAGTATTCGCTGAAATAGACTGGTCGACAAATTTTTGCATGATACCAACAAGGTGTAAATAACCATCATTGCCACGAATGTTCCATAGTAATTCATAGTTATCTTTGTACTTGCTGTACTCTGGTACCACTTGCTTGAGAATACCATCTTTCGATGCTTTAACAGACACGAAGCCACGTGGTGGTTCAATCCCATTGGTTGCATTCGAGATCTGTGATGAGGTCTCTGATGGCATTAAAGCGGTGAGCGTGGAGTTACGCAAACCATGCGTCATGATGTCTTGACGTAACGTATCCCAGTCGTAATGCAGTGATTCATCACATAGCGCATCAAGGTCTTGCTTATACGTATCGATAGGCAACTTGCCTTGCGCGTATGTTGTTTCATGGAACGATGGGCAACGGCCTCGTTCTTTCGCTAATTCCAGTGATGCTTTAAGCAAGTAATACTGTATCGCTTCAAACGTACGGTGAGTCAAAGCCAGAGCGCTGTCATCTGAATATTTCACGCCGTTCTTCGCTAAGTAATACGCATAGTTGATCACACCAACACCTAGAGTACGACGGTTCATCGTTGATACTCGCGCAGCGGGCAGCGGGTAATCTTGGTAATCAAGCAATGAATCGAGTGCGCGTACCACTAAGTCAGAGAGCTCTTCAAAATCGTCGAGAGATGTAATCTCACCAAGGTTGAATGCAGAGAGAGTACACAGTGCAATTTCGCCTTGATCGTCTTCCACATTGGATAGCGGTTTCGTTGGCAGAGCCACTTCCAGACAAAGGTTAGATTGGCGTACCGGTGCTACTCGCTCATCAAATGGGCTGTGAGTATTACAGTGATCGACATTTTGAATATAGATTCGGCCCGTTGATGCACGTTCTTGCATCAACAGTGAGAACAAATCAACGGCTTTTACGGTTTCTTTCTTGATCGCCGGATCGTTTTCATATTGAACATACAAACGTTCAAACTCATCTTGATCTTGGAAGAACGCATCGTACAAGCCAGGGACATCCGATGGAGAAAATAGCGTGATATTGCCACCATCAACCAGACGTTGGTACATTAACTTGTTCAATTGGACACCGTAGTCCATATGACGAACACGGTTTTCTTCTACACCACGGTTGTTTTTCAATACTAAGAGTGATTGAGACTAGCCATGCCATAGTGGGTAAAAGACAGTCGCTGCGCCGCCACGTACGCCACCTTGTGAACAACATTTCACTGACGTTTGGAAGTACTTATAAAATGGAATACAACCAGTGTGGAACGCTTCACCGCCACGAATTTCAGAGCCTAATGCGCGAATACGACCTGCGTTGATACCAATGCCCGCGCGTTGTGATACATAGCGAACGATTGAGCTCGCTGTCGCATTGATAGAATCAAGGCTATCACCACATTCAATCAATACACATGAACTGAATTGGCGTGTTGGGGTACGAACACCGGACATAATCGGTGTTGGCAATGAAATTTTGAACGTTGATGTCGCATCGTAAAAACGTTTGATGTAATCCAAACGAGTTTCTTTCGGATAGTTTTCAAATAAGCAGGCTGCGACCAACACATACAAGAACTGCGCACTTTCGTAAATTTGACCTGTCACGCGGTTTTGTACGAAATACTTACCTTCTAATTGTTTCACCGCCGCGTAGGAGAAGTTCAAATCGCGGTTGTGATCAATGTAGGAGTCAAGAATATCCAGTTCTTCTTCGGTATAGTCTTCTATTAAGTGTTTGTCGTATTTACCCAATGCCACCATTTTTTTGACTTGATCGAAAAGTCGTGGTGGTTGGAACTCACCGTAGGCTTTCTTGCGCAAATGGAAGATAGCAAGGCGTGCCGCCAAATACTGATAATCTGGACTGTCTTCAGAGATAAGATCCGCTGCAGATTTGATAATCGTTTCATGAATGTCAGAAGTAGTGATGCCTTCATAGAACTGAATATGAGCGCGAAGTTCTACTTGAGAAACTGAAACATTAGTTAAACCTTCTGCCGCCCATGTGATTACGCGGTGAATCTTATCTAAATTGATTTTTTCTGTACGGCCATCACGCTTAGTGACAGTGAGTTCTTGGTTCATTCTGCTTTATTTCCCTAATGAAACTGAAAAAACGGCATTATGCGTTTGAATGCTTTGCTAATGCCGCTTTCTTCAAAAAAGCTCGCCCTACATCTAGTGGGTCAAAACACTATATGTAGGGGTCTGTATGTTTTCGTATTACAAGATAGAGCTATCGGAGGGCTAATGCAAGCCTGAGATCTTGCACATTTTGTGGATAACTCGCGAAACCAAAAAAAACAGTTAGTAGTCGCTAACTGACAACAAACGGGTAGGATTGAAGCGAGAAATTTGCTTGCCAATAATCGATTTATTATCGACCAAATCAAAAAAAAATCTCTTGATCTTTCGACCAAAAATGCTCTCAGATTTATTTGTATAAACCTGCAGCGATTGCTCAAATCCGCGCCATTGGAGACTTAGCATCGGCGCGAGTCATTCGAAACCGTTATTTTGCTTTATCTATACTGATGCGCGAGTATGCACAATGTAGTTTACATCCACATTACGACCTAAACGATATGTATCAGTGAGTGGGTTGTATAGCAATCCAGTAATACCGTGCGATTGTAAAGAAGTGTGATCGATCATGTTCATGAGTTCAGAAGGTCGAATAAACTTATTGTGATCATGAGTGTTGTTTGGAACGATCTTTAAGAGTTTTTCTGCGCCAACAATCGCAAACAGATAGGATTTAAAGTTACGATTGAGAGTTGAGAAAAAGACATCACCCTCTGGTTTTACTAGCTCGCAACATGCTGTGATGACTGATTGTGGGTCCGGTACGTGTTCCAACATTTCCATGCATATAACGACATCGTAATGATGACGGTGCGTTTTTGCATGGTCTTCAATGGTGCTTTGGATATAGGAGAGTTGAGTTCCGGTTTCGAGTGCGTGTAACCGTGCCACTTCTAAGGGCTCTTTCCCCATATCGAGACCCGTCACATCCGCGCCTTCTTTCGCCATACTTTCTGCTAAGATACCACCACCACAGCCAACATCGAGTATGGTTTTACCAAACAGGCCGTTTGCCTTGTCCATCACATACTTTAATCTTAAAGGATTAATCTGATGCAATGGCTTGAATTCGCCATCTAAGTCCCACCAACGTGAAGCCATATCTTCAAACTTTTTAATTTCGAGCGGATCAACATTCTGTGATTGTGTCATGGGAGCCTACTAATCGTTTATCGCCATTGAATAAGAAGAGGGTATTATAACTTTCCGGTGCAAGTTTCCTAGCGGTTGGCTCATATTATTACTTATGTGGTGATTTTTTGCGCAATGGTCATCGATGATGATGCGGATTGGTGTTTTTATCGTCAACCACAGTGGACTTCATATCACATGCTAATAAAAGGGCTGGGAAAGTAATGCCGAAGTTTTGATTTTTGTGTTATATTTTTTCACCTTATACGTATCAATTATATTCAGACAAAATAATGATTGGGTGTTTAAGGACTGATGAGTCGTGAAACCCGCCTTATTTTCGGTTCTGAATATACCGATCAAACTATAGAGGGATAATGGCTCTATGAGCGATCTTGCTAAAGAGATCACGCCCATCAACATTGAGGACGAGCTTCGCGGTTCATACCTCGACTATGCGATGTCAGTTATCGTCGGTCGTGCTCTTCCTGATGTGCGTGATGGCCTAAAACCAGTACACCGTCGTGTGCTATTTGCAATGAATGTACTGGGAAATGACTGGAATAAACCTTATAAAAAATCCGCCCGTGTGGTCGGAGACGTAATTGGTAAGTATCACCCACACGGGGATACCGCGGTCTATGACACGATTGTGCGTATGGCACAGCCTTTCTCACTTCGTTATATGCTCGTGGATGGCCAAGGTAACTTTGGTTCGATCGATGGTGACTCAGCAGCGGCAATGCGTTATACGGAAGTCCGTATGGCGAAAATGGCGCACGAGCTATTGGCTGATCTAGACAAAGAGACCGTCGATTATGTTGATAACTATGACGGTACGGAACGCATTCCAGCGGTGCTACCAACGAAAATTCCTAACCTGCTGGTAAACGGTGCGTCTGGTATTGCTGTTGGTATGGCGACTAATATTCCGCCTCATAACTTGAATGAAGTTGTGAGTGGCTGTCTTGCCTATATCGATAATGAAGACATCACTATTGATGAGTTGATGGAGTACATTCCGGGTCCAGATTTCCCGACAGCGGCGATAATTAGTGGTCGTAAAGGAATTGTGGATGCTTATAAAACAGGACGCGGTAAAGTTTACATGCGTTCTAAAGCCGATATTGAAGCTGACAAACATGGTCGTGAAACCATTATTGTCACTGAAATTCCGTACCAAGTTAACAAAGCGCGTCTCATCGAGAAAATTGCCGAGCTTGTTAAAGACAAAAAAGTCGAAGGTATAAGCGCACTGCGTGATGAATCCGATAAAGACGGTATGCGCATTGTGATTGAATGTAAGCGTGACGCAGTCGGTGAAGTGGTTCTAAACAACCTCTATACCAATACGCAGTTACAAACGACATTCGGCATTAACATGGTGGCGTTGAACGAAGGTCAACCTCAGCTGTTTAATCTAAAAGATATGCTGAAGTGTTTCGTTAACCACCGCCGTGAAGTGGTGACCCGTCGTACGGTTTACGAATTACGTAAAGCGCGCGATCGTGCACACATCTTAGAAGGCTTGGCACTGGCATTGGCTAATATCGATGAAGTGATCGAGCTAATCCGCCACGCGGCAACACCTGCTGAAGCGAAAACTGGCTTAATTTCTCGCGGTTGGGAACTCGGTCACGTAGCGAGCATGTTAGAGCGTGCGGGTGATGAAGGCACTGCTCGCCCAGCATGGTTAGAGCCAGAGTTTGGTATTCGTGATGGTATGTATTACCTCACTGAACAACAAGCTCAAGCGATTCTTGAATTGCGCTTACACCGTTTAACGGGTCTAGAGCACGAAAAAATTCTCGAAGAGTACAAGGGTCTATTGGATCAAATCGCTGAGTACTTACATATTCTTGCGAGTACTGAACGCTTGATGGAAGTGATTCGTGAAGAACTGGAAATTGTTCGTGACAATTTCGGTGATGAACGTCGCACGGAAATTACCGCGGCGAGCCATGATATTGACATGGAAGAGCTGATTGCCCGTGAAAACGTTGTTGTGACGCTGTCACATGAAGGATATGTGAAATACCAAATCCTGAGTGATTATGAAGCGCAACGCCGTGGTGGTCGTGGTAAGAGCGCTACTCGCATGAAAGACGAAGACTTCATTGAACGTCTGCTGGTTGCGAATACCCATGACAATATCTTGTGTTTCTCAACACGAGGTAAAGCATATCGCTTGAAAGTGTATCAACTACCGCATGCAACGCGTACGGCGCGTGGTAAGCCGATTGTGAATATTTTGCCACTCGAGCCAGAAGAGCGTATTACTGCGATTCTGCCAGTGAGTGAATATTCTGAAGATCATTATATCTTCATGGCAACTAGCGATGGGACTGTCAAGAAAACCTCGCTGGATCAGTTCTCAAACGTACGTAAGAATGGTTTGATTGCGGTCAATCTTCGTGAAGAAGACTCGTTGATTGGCGTAGATATTACCCATGGCGATAACGACATTATGTTGTTCTCAGCATCGGGTAAAGTGGTGCGCTTTAACGAAAGCCATGTGCGTGCAATGGGACGTACTGCCTCTGGTGTTCGCGGTATGAAATTACCTGAAGGCGATCATGTGATGTCATTGATTGTGCCACATACGGATGGTGATATTCTGACGGTAACGCAAAATGGTTACGGTAAACGTACTCAGCTTGCCGAATACCCAGCGAAGAGCCGTGCAACACAAGGTGTCGTATCGATTAAAGTCTCTGAACGTAATGGTTCAGTCGTCGGCGCCGTTCAGGTTGACGAGCGTGATGAGTTTATGATGATCACCAATGCTGGTACATTAGTACGGACACGTGTTGATGAAGTTAGCCAAGTGGGCCGTAATACTCAAGGTGTGACTTTAATCCGTACTTCTGAAGGCGAAGATGTGGTGGCTCTGCAACGTATTGAAGAAATTGCTGAAGAAGATTTGCCGTTAGTAGAAGGTGAAGAGTCAGTGATTGATGCTAAAACGGATGTTGTGGCGACTGACAGTGTAGAAGACGCAGATAACGTTGATACGCAATCTGAAGAAAACGATAATGAGTCAGATATCGATTAACCGACGTTGATCGTTATTGATTCAAATAAAAAGCCGAAGATGATCTTCGGCTTTTTTTATAGTCCTCAACGGCTTGTACGATGTTTATCCGCTTGAGATGTCATTAATAACGGATAACGATCGATTTCGAGCAAGTGAGGACCTTTTTTTTGAGTTGATCTTGATGATTTATATAAAGAAAAATACCGACAATTTTAAAAGTTTTCCCTAGCGAGCATATTTCTTTATCTATACTTAGTACATCAGCGATGTAAGGGTCTGTGACCGTAGACTATGTCATGGGTCTTTGAGTAAAACGATATGAGACAATCCTGTTTTTTGTGAGGATAGTCCCAATTTAATTGTTTATTTGGCATGAATAAATGAAAAATGGTATTATTTTTGAGACTTAAGTAAAGTTTATGGGGAATGGCATTGGAACAAGAAGCGATTATTCAATTAAAACAGGATTTTTATAAACGTATAAGCTCGCTACAAGCTAATGCGATGCCTCAATGTAAATCGACATTATCGTTTTTGACGGATGAAGAATTAAAAGAATTAGAACAAGTTTGGATTGAATTGACGATGTGGAAAAATAATCAACGTCATTGATAGATGAACGACTGTCTTACCCCATTGATAAACCCGATATTGCCATTGTCGGGTTTTTTTGTATCTGTCGTCAGTGCTGACCTGCTGTTGACCATTGAAAAGCGGCATTTTTACCCCCATAGTAGAACTAACAAAAAATAGAAATTGTCTGCATGTTTCGCTAAGATGCAGCAACAATGAATAGAGTGGGTAAAAGTATGGCGGAAGTAAGAGCCAGAGTGGACTTAAAAGTCGGCGCTAACAGCAATATTGATGCTGAGATTTTATCATTTCGTGGATTAAATACAGACAAAGAACACGTTGCACTAATCTTTAAGCAAGCCGATCAGCAGCAAGCGATTCCTTTAGTTCGTATGCACTCTGAATGTTTAACTGGGGATGTCTTTCATTCTTCTCGTTGTGATTGTGGTGAGCAACTGGATGAAACTCTTGCAAACATGGGCAACAGCGGTGGAATCATATTGTATTTGCGTCAAGAAGGGCGCGGTATTGGGTTGTACAACAAAATTGATGCCTACAAGTTACAAAGTGAAGGCATGGACACGTATCAAGCGAATAATCATTTAGGGTTTCCCGATGACTTGCGCGATTTTTCCGAAGCCGCCCAAATGTTACAGGCATTGAACATCGATAAGATTCGTTTAGTGACCAACAACCCTAAGAAAATTCATGATCTCAAAGAGTTTGGTATTGAGATTGTGGATGTGGTCCATACTGGAGCACACCTTAAGGAAGGGAATGAAGAGTATTTAAAAGCTAAGATCTCACACGGACATCATCAACTGAAGCTGAGTTAATATTTTTCACTCCACGATTAAAGCTCCGGTTACCACTGGAGCTTTTTTATTATTGCGGCCTACTCATTGATTTAATTAGTGTAATAATGGCTAACGAGTGGGCGTAATCAGTAAAACTTTGCCATACTCTTTAAGTGATATACAGTGACGGATGTGAGCAATGATCAAATCGATAGCCTGTTGTCTTTTGGTTGCAATGGTGTGTTTTCCCCAAGTTTTATATGCGCAAGGTTTGAATTCATTCGTGCAACGTGGATGGATTTCGCCTAAAGAACCGGTCACCTATTTTTTAGAGTACCCTCATCAGCTACAACGTATTTATGCCAACAATCAGTTTGAGCGCTTATGGATTAAAACCCAGGATAGGCAAGCACTCGAACGTCAACTGACGTTAATTCATGAGGCGAGAGTCAGTCCTCTGTTTGATCGTCAGCGTAAGTATTTGCGCCTCTATGCGTCTCGTCGTGATTGGTATCGCTATGATTTATTAGCAACGGATACGTTATTGCTTTATTTACAGTACGCGCATTATGCTCCGACGCATGGGCAGCAGTGGTTTTTTCAACGGCCGTTAAATGCACCGTTATCGCCACCGCCTTCGCAAGTTATCGTACAGATACAACAGGCGGCTGCGAACGCAAGTCTTGCCGATGTTATTCGCAACGCGACGCCCAAACGCAGCGCCTACTGGCAGTTGGTATCAGCATATCGATTTTTGTTACATCATAATGATGACCATGTGCCTATGATTCCTACTAACCTCAGCTTATCTGAGGGGTTAACACCGCGCAATAAAACCACATTGGTTGCTCGATTGGCATTAGTGAATATCGATGTTAGTGGTATTCATCTCGACTCGACCCTCGTTGATAAGTCGTTAGATAAAGCTATTAAAGTGTTTCAAACGATGCATGGCATCAAAGCCAATGGCCGGTTAAATAGCTCGACTTTGCGGTGGTTGAATATACCAATCGTTCAGCGACGTTATCTCCTTGCCGTCAATGCAGAACGTATGCGGCTATGGCCTGAGCCGGAAGCGACGTACGTGCAAGTCAACATTCCTGCCTACCATATGCAGTATTGGTATCAAGGACAGATCGCGTTTGAATCTAATGTAATTGTTGGTCGCGAGAGTCGGCCGACGCCAGTGATGAATACTCGTTTGCAAACAGTTGTGTTTAATCCAACGTGGAATGTGCCATATCGGATTATGATGGATGACATCTTACCTAAGGTACGTCGCGATCACCGTTATTTAGAATCCCATCAGCTAGAAATTATTCACAGTTGGCGTAATCCTACACCGATTGCTTCTCAGTCTATTGATTGGCAGCTCGTTGCCGATAATCAACCGTTTCCTTTTCGCTTACGGCAAAAAGCCGGTCGACATAATTCTCTTGGCGAGTATAAATTTGTTACTCCCAATCGCCGAGCGATTTATCTACACGATACTCCCCATAAGTATCTATTTGCCCGTCAACAACGTGCATTGAGCTCTGGATGTGTTCGGGTAGAGCACGCCAAGCAATTTGCTCAAGTATTAATGGCGCAGCCAGGTATGAAGCGTCCGACAGACTTACAAGATGTGCATGCGGCTAATCAACGTGTTCGCTTGCAGCAATCGATCCCTGTGCAGTTAATTTATCAAACCGCTTGGTATGCCAATGGTGAAATTCATTACCGAGATGATATCTATCAGCATGACCGTCTGCCTGCTAGCCACGAGGCTGGTCTAGCCCGACAGAATGTTTCGGCTCGCTTGTCAAAATAAAGTGGTGGTGTCATAGTAACGAAAAATATGAATTACTAAGGCTTTAACGTATATGTCTCTACAATATCAAGTTGTTCCTGTCACTGCTTTCGCGCAGAATTGTTCTATTGTGTGGTGTGATGAAACCATGGAAGGGATTGTCGTGGATCCGGGAGGAGATGCGCAGCAACTTGCGGCAATAGTGGAGCAGCTAAACGTCAATGTGGTTAAGATTGTGCTGACTCATGGCCATTTGGATCATGTGGGGGGCACACAGGAATTAGTACAATGCCTAGGGCCGATGCCGATAGTTGGCCCCCATGAAGCCGATAGGTTTTGGCTAGAAGGGATGGCACAGCAGTGCCAAATGTTTGGTTTTGCGCCTGTCCCGTCGTTTTTACCTGATCAATGGTTGCAAGATGGCGACACGGTGACGTTTGGTCAAGAAACACTCGCTGTTTATCACACACCAGGACATACTCCGGGTCATGTGGTGTTATTCAGTAACAATGATCGACTTTTGATTGTGGGCGATGTGCTGTTTAATGGCAGCATTGGTCGGACAGATTTCCCGCAGGGGGATTTTAATCAGCTGGTTACCTCGATAAAAACCAAATTATGGCCACTTGGCAATGATGTGACTTTTTTACCTGGGCATGGTCCTAAATCGACTATCGGTCAGGAGCGAGCTAGTAATCCTTTTGTTGGTGATGAACTGCCGCTTTAACCTCTGCTGATTTTACTCTGGCTCGGCGGCGGCAAGATAACGTCGAGCCAATCCCACAAACTCCTCAGGACTGCGATCTAAATCTGACGTAGACAAATACACATCATAGCCATGAAACTCTCGTTGGTAGCGCATACGGTTAGCCAGCATACCGATTAGACCGGCATAACGCTGTCCGCTTTCATCATAATAGGGCTCTGCATCGAGTAGGATGTCTTCTAGTGCATATTGAGGGTGACGTTTGACACCAAGATACAATAAAGACCGTTGGTCCATGAGAATATCACTGGCGATACGTGGGCAAATACTCTGCAAGTAAGGCGGGTAGTGCTTTAAACGAATGCCGATCCAAGGTAGTGGTTGCCGCCAGCCATCCGCACGCACGTCGTGACAAATATCAATTCGACTAATGTTGTTCCACTTGACCACCCAGCCTCCTTTGGCAAGGTGCTGTTGGAGGTGAGTGGCGGTCAACGTGTATTGAACGCGGCTACTGACCAATAACCAATAGCTTACTCCCCATAGCAAACTTATTAAGATAGCGACCGCGATCGCTATCGGTAAAGTTGGCGAAAACATGATGGCCACGCTCGCAATAATGACGGCCACTAAACAGAGGATTCTAAAGTTTTTAGAGCTCATATCCCATGTATGATTATGGAGGTGTAAGGTTTGCATAAAGGTTCTTCGTCGTTTGTAAAGCCAATTATAGTTGAGCGCGTTTTTGCTAATAAATCGACAATTAATGGCGAAATAGTAGCCGTTTGTCATAGAAACAGGGCTTTTTTATAGGTAAGTGATGCCCGCCACTACAAAAGACAGTGATTATTTGGTATAAAGCGCGCTTCAATTTTCACCACTGCACCCACGCAGTGAAATGGAGACATACTCAATGAGACTTGCTCATAAGCGTAAAGTGCAGGCAAAACTGCAAAAGCGTATGAAAGCGATTGTGGCCAACTTATCTTCGACACCGAAAGCGGATACATCAGCTAAGGTTGAGCCTGTGGCAAAGAAAGCGGCTATCGTGACACCTCAAAAAGAGAGTGTTGCTAAACCAGCAGACGTCACCGTAACACTAACGCCTAAACAGCAACAAGTGTTAGATATTGTCGTTGCTAACACCAATGGTATCAATCCAAAATCCATCGGTCTAGCTGCAGGTCAAGAAGACGCAAAAGCGGCCTCTTGGGCGACTGGTGCGCTTAAAAAGCTACTCCAAGAAGAGCTGGTTGTAAAAGAGCAGCTCAGTGGAAATAAAGTTATTTATAAAACGGCATAAGTGACGTTAAGTAATAACCTTACCAGTATTAAAAAGGCCCTGAATGTATTCAGGGCCTTTTTAATTATCGGTACAGAAAGCATTAGACACTTTTGGATATACTGCCAAGTTCTAACATTGGGGCAACATCCATATTCTCTGCATTCATCATCGTCGATAAACGTTGTACCGAAGATAGTAATAAGGTCTGTTCCCACTCATCTAGTTTATGGAAGCGCTCAACAAAGTTATCTTGTAAAGGTTGCGGGGCTTTGGCAAGAATTGTTTGACCCGATTCGGTTAAATAAGCGTGGACTTTGCGCTTATCTGATTTGCTGCGAACACGAGTGACATACCCGTTGCGCTCTAATCGGTCTAAGATGGTTGTCGCGGTGGCTTGACTCATGTTCGTATGCTTGGATAGCTCGCGGATCGTCACTTGTCCAAGCTGTTCGATTGAGCGCATTAAAATCAATTGCGGCCCGGTTAAACCAGCATGTTTACTCAATTGTTTTGAATGTAAGTCGATGGCTCGGATGATCTGGCGAATGGCGACCAGAACTTCTTCATGTTTTTCCAATTTTTTTGTCCGAAAGAGAGTGGTTGTACTTAGCGAGGACAATAGCGTACTTACTTACACTTGAAAAGTGTTGATGTCATACTTTTTTTATACTTTAAGATTCGATTTTTTAGGCAAATGTAAAGCTCTAGAATATTTAGTAGACAAAACATTTCGTTGCATAAGGTTGTATGATAAATGTACTAAATTGAGGGGTTGTTTATCTTTTTTAACTTTAATGACCATTTTATTAGACTGTCATCGCTGATTATGTATAATCGTCTACCTGGTAAACATGAAGTCAATAAATCGAACACGAAGCAAAATGCACTGAGGGATGTGCCAAAAGCTTTAGTGTTCATTACTATCATGGTCAATCAAGAACTATCTATAGAGGGATTAAATGAAAAATAGTATTGATAAATACAGTATTGATAATACCGACTATACGGTAGGACAAGATAATGTCCAAAAATGGGGTTTTGACGTTCATAACCCAGTTTTCGGAGTAAGTGCGGGTTTAATATTACTGTTTTTGTTAGCCACACTTCTGTCTGATGCGGATACTGCGAAAAGTGTGTTGAACGGCATTAAAGGTCAAATCATTGATAATTTTGATGCTCTCTTTATGTGGGCAGGTAACTTTTTTATCGTCTTTTGCTTAGCAATGATTGTGTTACCTTATGGTCGAATCCGTTTAGGGGGTAAAGAAGCGACGCCAGAGCATTCTTTCTTTTCATGGCTATCAATGCTTTTTGCCGCAGGTATGGGTATTGGTCTGATGTTCTGGAGTGTTGCGGAGCCTGCTGGTTACTATACTGGCGCGTATGGCACACCATTAAACGTTACTGCGAATACACCTGAAGCCGCAAAACTAGCGCTTGGTGCCACCATGTTCCACTGGGGCTTACACCCTTGGGCTATCTATGGTGTTGTGTCGCTTTCGCTTGCTTTCTTCTGTTATAACAAAGGCTTGCCACTTTCTATCCGTTCCATATTCTTCCCTGTTTTAGGTGATAGAGCATGGGGCTGGGCAGGTCACATTGTCGATATTCTTGCGGTTATTTCTACCTTGTTTGGTTTAGCTACGTCTCTAGGACTTGGTGCTCAGCAAGCGGCAAGTGGCTTACATCACGTGTTTGGTTTTGAAGATGGTATTCGCCTTCAAATGTTCGTGATCGTGGGCGTGACTATTCTAGCGACAATTTCTGTTATGCGAGGTATTGATGGTGGTGTAAAAGTTATATCAAACATCAATATGATCGTGGCTTTTATTTTGCTTTTTGTTGTTGCCATCATTGGCTATAAAGTAACATTTGCGGCGATTCCAGAAACGCTAGTGTCATATATCCAAAATATTGTTGCATTAAGTAACCCTCATGATCGTCCTGATGAGACATGGCTAAAAGCATGGACTGTCTTTTATTGGGCTTGGTGGATTTCTTGGTCACCATTCGTTGGTATGTTTATCGCACGTGTATCACGTGGACGAACTGTGCGCGAGTTTATGACGGCGGTATTGATTGTTCCAACTGTCGTAACGCTTGTGTGGATGTCAGTGTTTGGTGGTCTTGCTGTTGATCAGATCATTCACCATGTTGGCGCTCTTGGCCATAACGGCATTACCAATGTATCACTGGCTATGTTTGAAATGTTCGATGCTCTGCCGTACGGCACGGTCTTGTCAGTGATTGGTGTTGTATTGGTGTTGGTGTTCTTTATTACATCTTCAGACTCAGGTTCATTGGTTATCGATAGCATTACCGCGGGTGGTAAGCTTGATGCTCCGACAGTGCAACGCGTATTTTGGGCTGTGTTGGAAGGGGCGATTGCGATTGCATTGTTATGGATTGGCGGCAGTAATGCGGTACAAGCGATGCAAGCCGCGGCCATTTGTACCGCGTTACCATTTACGATTATTTTATTGTTGATGTGTTTCAGTCTCGTGAAGGGAATGAATACAGAAGAATATTAATTGATACTCTTAAAAATAATGAAAGGCTGAGTTTATAACTCAGCTTTTTTTTGGCTCATTTATTTGTTTTTATCAGCAAGCTCTATGTACTAACTATTAAATTTATCCGTTGTTTATTTCATTAAGTGAATGATGAATGTTAATTTTAGGCAATAAATAAGCCAACTAACGGTTAAAAATAGTGTCGTAAATTCGATAACTATGAAATGATAAGTATAAGTTTACTTATATGAGACCGATGTAGTTATGAGTTTATCGCTGAAACAAAAATTAATTGCCGTAAGTGTTGCGATGCTTGCTGTTATGGCTATTACGTTAATTTGGATCGCCGCCGCCAAATTAAAAACAGAAACACAAAATAGTGTCCACTTGAGAGCGCAAGCCGTTTCGCAAAGTGCCGATAAAGGTATTTCTGACTGGATCAGTCAGCGAGTCTCGTTAATCAAAGCATTGAAAGATAATACTCAAGCTGAAGATATTGAACCGTTTCTTGTACAGGCAAGAAAAGCTGGTGCGTTTGATGACGTCTATTTTGGCACGAGCCAGGATGAAATGTTGCGTTCGCGTCCTGAAAGAAATAGTGCGGGGTATGATCCACGCGTACGTGGATGGTATAAGACCGCGACTCAGGCCAATAAAATGGTATTAACCTCGGCGTATCGTGATGCCGCGACCAATGAACTCTTAGTGACATTAGCAACACCTATTCATCACGCGGGGGGGCGTCAAGGCGTATTAGCCGGCGATGTACTGATTGCGCAATTGGTAAAAAATGTCATCAGTTTAAATATCGGGAAAAATGCGTCCGCGTCTTTAATTGATAGTCAAAATGGCACTATTCTCGCGACCCAGAAAAGCCAAAACATTCTAAAGCCAGTGAGTGCGTTGGACGACGATTTATCGATGGATAGCATTCAGCAAGCCATGCAAAGTGGCAAGCTCGCTCAATTTGATATTAATGGTCAAGAGAAGCTACTGTACTTTTCTAAAGTACCTAATACGCATTGGATTCTCATGCTTAAACTCGACAAAGACACTGAGTTTGCATTGTATGATAGTATGCTCAACCAGCTCATTATTACTGGTATCGTCATCACTATTATCATGTTGTTTGCAGTTGCCTATGTGGTGAGTGTTTTAACCAAGGATCTCTTACGTGTGTCTAGTGCGCTTGAAGAAATTGCTTCAGGAGAGGGCGATCTGACCCAACGCTTGAGCGTATCAAGCCATGACGAAGTCGGTAAACTGGCGTCAAACTTCAACGTGTTTGTCAATAATATGCATAGCATGATGATGACGTTACGGGGGATTTCTCAGAGTTTACACAGTCAGTCAACCACAACGGCAGCGCATGCGGAAAATCGCAGTGAGCGAATTCGTGTACAGCAAGATGAAATCAATATGGTCGCGACTGCGATTAATGAAATGGCTGCAGCGACCCATGAGATTGCAGGGAATGCTGATAATACCGCTAGCAGTTCGAATGAAGCCGTGTCAGCGGCGAAGCATGGTAGCGATCAAGTGACTACAACCCAGAGCTCTATTGCGCGTTTAGCTCAAGAAGTCGATGTGGCTACGTCGGTGATTGAAGAGCTACAAACTCATGCGGATGGCATTAATTCTATTCTATCCACCATTCAAGGCATTGCCGAGCAAACTAACTTACTGGCACTCAACGCAGCTATAGAAGCGGCCCGTGCTGGTGAGCAGGGACGTGGCTTTGCCGTGGTTGCTGATGAAGTTCGTGTGTTAAGTCAACGTACTCACTCGTCGACCACGGAAATTCAAACAATGATCGAAACTTTGCAAGCGACAACACGCAAAGCGGTCAATATCATGAGCGATAGCCATCAGTTATCGGATACTTCAGTAGAAGATGCCACTGCAGCAGCAGCAAGTTTGACGCAAATTCAGCAATCAGTTGAAGTGATTAGTGACATGGCAACACAAATTGCGTCTGCGGCCGAAGAGCAATCATCGGTAACGTCAGAAATTACACGTAATACTTCTGGCATTCGGGATGTATCTGAAGACTTAGCCAAAGAAGCCGGCGAAGCGGCAGAGCAGGCCTCTGAACTTTCTGCGCTATCGCATCAATTACAAGAGCAAATCGGACGATTTAAATTGTAATAATGCGCAGAATTATGAGTTAAAGGCCTCAATACTATGAAAAAACCGACACTTTGCAGTGTCGGTTTTTTTTGCAGAAAAATGTCAATCTATTCGATGGTTTTTACAGCCAGAAATTTTGGATGGGATCGTCTGGAGTAAAATGATGCGCCATCTGTGCTTGGAATAACTCTGCGGTCGCAATTGCATCAGTCAGTGCATGGTGCGCGGTGTAAGGCGGAAGATTATAACGCAGTCTTGATTGCCCTAAGCGAACCGAGGGAGGACGACGACCTAATAATCGATTCCAAAAATTACCTGCCGCTTGTCGTTGAATCTGATTTTCTATTTCCATGGTATCGACTACCGGAAATTCTATCCCTTCTTTAATCCGCCGCTTCAGTGCCTTATCAAGCATGGTCCTTTCAATCTTACGAAAGTGTACTACCATGATCTTGCCTTGCATCGCTTGTAGTACCTCGTTAATGATTTCGGTTAAATCCGGTGCATCCATAATATCATTATGAGTAATGCCGTGAATGACCACTGAGTTATCTTGCAACTTCTGGCGTGGCCGTACCGTCCAATGACGAGCGCGATTGAGATAAACACGATTGAGTGAAAAGGGCACAATGCCAATCGTAATGATTTCATCCTTATCGGTATTGAGCCCGGTTGTTTCAAAATCCATGGCTAAAAACTCGACATCACTAATCGGGGTGCCTTTTTCTGGTAGCGTCGCTTCATAAAAATGCCGTAGCTGTTCATGCTTGGTTATTTTTAGCTTGCTACGAAATTTATATGGCCAATCAATGCTCGGTGCTCCAAATGAGTGTCTCATGTTTTACCTACTTAAAGCTGCCGCTTGCTTGATAGCGATATTTCAAGAAGTTTTGAGCGTTACTCAAGATCTGAAATGCATCTTTAAGGTTACGTCGCTCAAAATCGGATAAATTTTCAGGTTCGATATTGTTATCGGGCTCTTGACCTTGTTCAATATCAATCGCTTGGTGACGAATACGAACGACGGAAATAAATTCTAAGGCATCGCGTAAATCTTGACCTCGTCCTTTTGGTAAAATACCAGCATCAATAATATCATCCAAGCGCTCAAAGGAGTTCTTTGCACGTGAACCGACGGCTAAGGCATGCACTCGAATTAAATCGGCTAATGGAGCGGTACCGCGTCGTTTTAAGTTAATCGAATTATTATGTTGGCCATCTTTTTCCATGACGAAACTTTTGAAAAATCCGAGTGGTGGGGTTCGATTGAGTGAGTTACGTGCGAGACAAGCAAGGAAACGGTTGTTGCGACGAGCACGACGAACAACAAATCCATTAAGCTGTTCTGCCCATTTTAGTCGCCCATAGACGCCATCTAAGTCAAAAAAGATTGAGGCATTAAGGAGGGCTTTTGGATTGGGGTTATCAATCCAATCCGCAAAGCACGCTTCCCATTGGCGGCGTGTCATGCGCCATTCAGGGTTAGTCGCCATGATATCGCCAGAGCAATAGGTATAACCACATTGGTTCAGCGCATCACAAATAAAGTGTGCCATTTTTTCAAAGTAAGCACCGTGTTTGTCCTCATCATAATTATCATCGAGAATAATCGCGTTATCTTGATCGGTTACAACTAACTGCTCATCACGTCCCATCGAACCAAGCGCTAAGAAACAGAAGGGAATAGGTGGGGGCCCTAATTCTTCTTCTGCCAACTCAATAATGCGTTGCTTAAAGCTGCGCCCAATCGTCGACATCGCGGTACCAATCATGTGTGAGTTCGCATCCTCGCGAACCATACGCACAAAACTTTCTTGCAACTGAGTGGCGACTTGTGCCAAGTCATCGATCGTTTTTTGTTGGTAGATACTGCTCACGAGTAGCAGTGAATTTTGTGACTCGTAGCGAACGATATCGGAGATTTCGATAATACCAATCGGTTTATTTTCTTTTAAAACAGGCAGGTGATGGACGTTATAGCGCAGCATCATGAGCATCGCTTCATAGACATAGGCGTTGTGATCCAATGAAATTACATCGGTGGTCATCACTTCACTGACCGTGTGACTATGGTCCATCCCAGTGACCAAGACACGACGGCATAAATCACGGTCGGTAATGATACCCGCAACCGCAGAACTTTCATCATCATCATCGTCAGTTCGGTTGGGGTCTATGATAAGTACCGATGAGGTATTCTCCTCGGACATTTTGATTGCCGTTTCTTGAATCGTCGCATCGGTATGGACAAATAGAGGTTCACCCGCTAATAAACTCGTAACTTTTACGGTAGTTAAATCGTTTTCGTCAGTTTGACTTGATACCGCCTGACGTAAACGTGCATTATCTTCTACTTCGACAAAGTCGGCGAAGTTATCGTAGTCATCATAAAGGCTTTGGAATAGGGCGACGGGAATGCAGTAAACGAGCGTATCTTCAATCGCTGTCACTGGGAAACGGACTTTGTTATTGGTCAATAATCCCATTTGACCAAACATGTCGCCTTCCGTTAAGCGGTTATAGAGTTCGCCTTTACGGCGATAAACTTCGACCACGCCACTGCGAATGATAAATAAGTCTTCGATGTAATCGCCAAAATGGATAATTGGAGTATCTTGTCGATAGTAGGCAATCTCAATTTGTCCGGCGACGTCTGCTAATACTTCCTCTGGCAGATCGCTAAACGGAGGGTATTGGCTGAGAAAGGTTATAATTTCTTGTAGCTCAGCATCCATTGAAGGCTCCTTATAATAACGTATTGTTTTGTCTATTTTCAGTGTCACGTTTTGCCAATTTTGGAATGTATTATTTTACACTAAAACAACGCGGTTCGCTGTGTTCTGACACGCGTTGAGATAAATTGCAAGCAAGACCTGACAATTGGCTGATATTAGAGGTAAAAAAAGCCAGCGTGCGGCTGGCTTTTGACATTAACAAAAGAGTCTATAGAACGTTTGCAATGCCTTCGCATAGTGGTTGCATGTTATTTTTGGTCATGCCTGCCACACTGATACGGCCTGAACCAACGATGTAAATCGCAAATTCGTCTTTTAAGCGAGCGACCTGCGCTTTGTTGAGCCCAGAAAAAGAAAACATACCATTTTGACGTTCGATGAAGCTAAAGTCTGCGCTTACGCCTTTATCATTTAGCGTATGGACGAACAGACGACGCATCTCGTGGATACGCTGACGCATATCAGCTACTTCTTGCTCCCATTCTGCACGCAATTCTGCTGAGTTTAGGATGTGGGTAACCACAGCCGCACCATGTGCTGGTGGGTTAGAATAGATGGCGCGAATGATTTTTTTGACTTGGGAAAAGGCGTCATTGGCAATGTTTGTATTGGCTGCAACGAGCGTAAATGCGCCGACACGCTCGTTATACAAACCGAAATTCTTGGAAAATGAGCTTGCGACGAGAATTTCCGAGTTGCACTTAGCAAATTCTCGTAAGCCTGCTGCATCTTCTTGGACGCCAGTTGCAAACCCTTGGTACGCGAAATCAAACAGAGGGATCAGGCCTTTATCCGCGACTAACTTGGCGAGTGTTTGCCATTCTGCCAAGGTTGGATCTATCCCGGTCGGGTTATGGCAGCAACCATGCAATAAGACGACATCACCTGGTGAGGCCTGCTTTAAATCGGCCACCATCGCAGGAAAATCTTTGTCGTTCGTGTCGGCATTGTAATAGGTATACTGGGCAATCTCTAAACCAGCACTAGCAAATACGGCATTATGATTTGCCCATGTCGGATTACTGATCCAGATTTTAACGGCGCCAAAGTGGCGTTTGACAAATTCGGCGGCAATACGCAGAGCACCAGTACCCCCAGGCGCTTGAGCGGTTTTGGCTCGTTGTTCATTAATGATTTGGGCATCGTCGCCAAATAATAACTTTTGCACGGCTAATCCGTAATCCGCAGTGCCTTCAATACTTAGATATGACTTGGTTTTTTCGTTAGCCAACAAAGCCGCTTCCGCTTTTTTGACTGTCGCTAGCACTGGCGTTTGCCCTGACTCATCTTTATAAATACCGACACCGAGGTTAATTTTCTCTGGTCGAGTATCTTTTTTAAATTCTTCCGTGAGGCCTAGAATAGGATCAGCTGGTGCTGCGACAATTTTTTCAAACATAGTAATATCCGTGTCAGGGTAAAAGAGAAATCATACTCTATTTATACCTGTCTCGTGTCGCTGAAACAACTCATCAAAAGAGAAAAAGCCGAAATAACTCAATTGAGCGTTTAGATTTTTTAGCTAGCAACCTGAAGCGCTACTTCACCAGTCACTAAGATGCAACAAAAAGGCGACCCGAGGGTCGCCTTGTGTCACTCAGTTACTAATGAGGTCATTAGTAATTCGCGTTACGTGGCGTCCGTGGGAAAGGAATCACATCGCGGACGTTACCCATGCCAGTAACATAAGAGACTAAACGCTCAAAACCTAGACCAAAACCAGCATGTGGAACGGTGCCGTAGCGACGTAAATCACGATACCAGTTCATGTCTTCAGGATCGATGTTCATGGCGCGCATACGCTCATCAAGTACGTCTAAACGTTCTTCACGTTGTGCGCCACCAATGATTTCGCCAATACCAGGAGCAAGAACATCCATTGCGGCTACTGTTTTGCCATCTTCATTCATACGCATGTAGAAAGCTTTAATATCTTTTGGATAATTTTTAACAATCACGGGGGCTTTAAAGTGTTCTTCAGCGAGGAAACGTTCGTGCTCAGAAGCGAGGTCAATACCCCATTCAACTGGGAATTCAAACGTTTTGCCAGATTGAATCAAAATATCGATGGCATCTGTGTAATCCACTTGGGCGAAGTCAGAATCAACAAATTTTTCTAGACGAGTAATCGCTTCTTTATCGATGCGTTGCGCGAAAAATTCCAAATCATCACGACGTTCTTCAAGTACGGCTTTAAACACATACTTGAGCATCTCTTCAGACAGTTTTGCGATGTCTTCTAAATCGGCAAACGCGACTTCCGGTTCTACCATCCAAAACTCGGCCAAGTGGCGGCTAGTATTGGAGTTTTCTGCACGGAATGTCGGTCCGAATGTATACACTTTAGAAAGGGCACACGCATACGCTTCGCCATTTAATTGACCAGAAACCGTTAGAAACGTTTCTTTGCCAAAGAAATCTTCGTTGTAGTCAACGTTACCCGCATCTGTTAGTGGTAAGTTTTCTAAATCCAACGTTGAAACGCGGAACATTTCGCCAGCGCCTTCTGCATCGGCCGCGGTAATGAGCGGGGCTGATACCCAAAAGAAACCTTGCTCATGATAAAAACGATGAATCGCTTGTGATAAGCAGTTACGAATACGTGCGACGGCACCAATCACATTGGTACGTGGACGCAAGTGGGCAACTTCACGTAGGTATTCAATAGAATGACGAGTTTTCGCCATAGGGTAAGTATCGGCATCTTCAACCCAACCAACCACATTGACAGACGTGGCAGCGAGTTCGAAGTCTTGGCCTTTTGCTGGAGACGCAACAATCGTACCCGTGACTTCCACAGAACAACCTGTTGTCAGTTTCAGTACTTCGTTCTCATAATTGTTTAGATTATTCGGAACCACGGCCTGAATCGGGTTGAAACAAGAGCCGTCATAAATGGCGAGAAAAGAGATTCCAGCTTTGGAATCACGACGTGTGCGAACCCAGCCACGAACAGTGACTTCACTGTCAACTGCGAGCTTTCCGCTTAGTACGTCTGTTACAGGCGCGTAAGTCATGTTTTGTTATGTCTCCATAGAAGTAAAAATACAATCTCACATGGCTTTTGCCCTAATCTGGGCAAAAAACAGCCAAAATGTCGAGTTGCAGGGGATTTTACAGTTGCGATGCCCCATATTACCTGTCAATTCCTAGGCTTCAAGCCTTAATATGAGGAAAGTGGATATTATTTAGGCAATTGACTTGTTCGCTCTTAGTTTAATAAGCGTGAAATGCGATGAGTTCCAACTCGCAAATCATTAATTCAACCCTCTAATTAATTCAATATGTCGTGGCTATCACAGTCTCTTCGTCTCATTTATTAGACATTTACACTCGGTTGCATATCTTCGTTTTAAAACACACATAGCCTGAATATTAAATCAATAATAAATCAGGATGATTATTAATATAACTATATTGAATGTATAAACAGTAACCAACTTTTCTTGGGGTTCTCCCTGAGAAAAGAATTGGTTTCCCCATGCTTATGAGGACGTGGTGATGAGTCGTATGTTTCGGATTATCGAGAACAAGGTAATAGGTTTATTCAACGATGGTTGGGTTTGCCAATTTATAAAACGCGGGTTAGGCAGTCTCGTCGTACTGCTTAGTGTTGCGCTATTTAGTGCACAGGCGAGCGCAACATTTATTGCGGTATCAGTGAGTTCGGAAGATAACTTCAGGAATTCAATTACTGACAGTATTGAAGAGGCTGTCAATGCGCGTAACGATTATGTCTATATTGATGATGTGGATAATGATTTTGATGAGCAAGTGAAACAGATTCAACATTATATTGATTCTGGCGCTGATGCGATTGTGATTTTTGCCACCGGCACGCATGAACAAAATAAGCAACTGCTTAAGTTTTCTAAAAAGGTACCGTTAGTATTTGTTAATACTGAGCCTGTTGCTGATTTATCGACGATGCCCGCCAACACGGTCTATGTCGGTTCTAATGAAGTGGACTCAGGCACCATGCAAATGGAAGCGCTGGCTAAACTGGCCGATTATCACGGTAAAGTCGCTTTGCTCAAAGGCGAAATGAGTCACCCTGCGGCGATTACTCGTACTAAGGATGTGTATGATGTTGTCGCGAAATACCCTGATCTTTCGGTGGTGGCCGCTGAAACTGGGAATTGGCAGCGTAACCAAGGGTATAACATTGTTGAAAAATGGGTCAAAGATAATCTCGATTTCAATATTTTGGTCTCAAATAACGATGAGATGCTGATGGGCGGGCTCATGGCATTAAGTGACAATGGTAAAGATGTGAAGTCGTATTACACCGGTGGTATTGACGGCATACATGATGCACTTTTAGAAATGCAGAAAGGGAATTTAGATATCACCGTATTACAGGATGGCAAAGGGCAGGGAAGAGCGGTAGTCGATATGGCTTATCGTATGCTTAATCATCAAGCGGTCAAAAATCCTCATTGGGTGCCATTTAAGTTGATCACGCAAGAGAATTACAAGCTGTTGCTCGACGGTGAACAATAGTTGAGTCATGGTTATTATGAATTGGAGTAACAGATTATGTCATTAGTCTATCGAATTATTGTGGGCTTTGCCGTATTGGTCGTATTTTTACTTGGGCTCGTTGGGGTTAACTATTTTTCCGTTGGTAAAATTGAAGCCGATATTGGTCAAGTGACCGATGTCGCGTTTCCGATTAACCAGAAAGTGGCCACCTTACGTAGCGATATGCTGCAGCAAAATAATTATGTCATCGGTGTGTTTGCTGAGAAATCCGTCTCGCGTATTAATGAACTTGAGAATGATTTTCAGCGACAAGGCGATAAAATCGCACAGAATATTGAACAATTGAAAGAACAAGCGCTGAATAATAGTGGCGCTATTGAAACGAAATTAACCGCGATAGAGTCATTACGTACTCGCTATACCAAAGCAAGTAAAGAGTTGCTGCGTATTCGTCGTGAACTTCTCGTCAATGCTAGCGCCATCGATAAGCACAGTAAGGTCATCAATAACATTGATCAGCGTTTGACTTATTACTTATCAAAATATTCGAAAGAACGTTATTATCAGAATAATCCGAATTTCAAATCAACTATTACTGGCTTAAACCGCGAAGCGAGCCAAGTCCTTGCGGCATTTAGTCAATATATGGTCAGCCGTGACCTTGATGAACTCACCAAGCGCTTATCTGGCATGGATATTGTGATTAAAAATCGCTTTAACACCATAAAAGATAACAATACGGATATGGGAAAATTATTCAGTGTCATGTTAGTGCCGCTATTGCATGAAATGACGGCACAAGATGGTTTGTATCATCTTTATCTTAATCAGCATCGTTTAGAACAAGAAACCAGCGTTAACCTAGCCAGTATCCGTGCGGATACGCAACAGTTACAAAGCACGATGATCGAGTTTGAACAGGCGGCCGAGCATATGGCAGAACAAGCGCGCAATCGTACTCATGATAGTATTGTGTTCATTAAAAACGCGATGTTTACTGTCAGTGCCATTGCGCTCGTGATTGCAGTTTTGGTGTCTCTATGGATCGCGAAATGGGTTCGTAAAGCGATTGGTGATTTCAAACGTGCGCTAATCAAGATGACGGAAGGTGACTTGACGGTAACGTTCCAACAAGAGTCAAAAGATGAGTTTGGCGAGCTTGGGCGTTATCTGAATGGGTTGGTGACGAATTTGCGGACTACCTTTACGCAGTTAACCGACTCAGCACAAATGTTATCCCAAGTAGCGGATAGTAATGCCTCAATCAGTAATACGACAACTGCCGCCGTTTCCAATCAACGTTCACTGTTAGAAACAACAGCATCTGCAATGACTGAAATGGAAAGTTCCGTGTCTGAAGTTGCTCAGCGTGCTCAAGATACTATGATGTCTGCAGAGCAAGCGCACAGTCAAACGAAAGAAGTGGGGACCAGTATTGAACAAGCCATTGCGAATATTAAAGAGCAGGCAGAACAGATTGAGAAAACGTCAAAAACGGCCATTGAGCTGAACGAGTATGGTGAGAAAATCGATACAATCATCGACACGATTCAAAATATTGCTGAACAGACCAACTTGCTTGCTCTCAATGCGGCGATTGAAGCCGCTCGTGCTGGAGAGCAAGGGCGGGGTTTTGCTGTGGTCGCTGATGAAGTGCGTAACCTAGCTAGTCGGACTAAGCAATCGACAGAGGAAATTCAGCAAATGATTGAGATCATGCAGCGTTTAATCAAAGCGGTTGTCGATGTCATCAATGTTAACCTCAGTAAAAACGATTCTAATATTGCGGTTTCAGAGCAAGCCGGCCAAGGGCTGGTGGCAATGAGCCAATTGATTGGTCAAATCGTTGATATGAATATGCAAATCGCGACAGCGACCGAAGAGCAAAGCTCGACGGCCAAAGAGATCAGTCGCAGTGTGGTACATATCAATGACTCTGCAGAAGAGACGGCATCTGGCGCCGCAAGTAGTGCCAAGTCGAGCGATGATCTGCGTGATCAAGCCCGCCGACAGCTTGCGCTTATCGAGCAATTCAAAGTGTAATATTAGCGGTAGAAAAAAGGGAGCTTCGGCTCCCTTTTTTATTGACGGTATAACAGACATCAATGCTTAGTTTAACTGCGCAGCACGCCGTTTTTTACGATCTTTGGGGTGAGAAATCGGAATGGCTGATAATAAGGTACGAGTGTACTCATGCTCTGGATTTTCATAGAGCGAAATTGCGTCTTTCATCTCGACAATTTTACCAAAATACATAACGGCAACGGTGTCTGAAACGTGTCGGACGACGGATAAATCGTGAGAGATGAAAATCATGGCGAGATTCATTTCTTGTTGCAGTTTTAGCAGTAAATTCAAAATTTGGGCTTGTACCGATACATCAAGTGCGGAGACCGACTCATCACAAATTAAGAGTTTCGGCTTAAGAGCGATCGCGCGCGCTATTCCAATGCGTTGGCGTTGCCCTCCTGAAAATTCATGGGGATACCGGCTTATTGTATTTTCTGGTAAGCCAACTTTGACCAACAATTCTTTTACCCATTGTTGTCGTTGCGCTTGAGTACCGATGCCGTGTATATCGAATGGCTCTTGAATAATCATCCCGATATTATGCCGTGGATTCAGTGATTCCATCGGATCTTGAAACACAATTTGCATTTGGCGGCGCAGCGCTGCCATTTGCTTTGATTTTAAATCAGTAATGTCTTTTCCTTCAAAGTAGATACGTCCTTCTGTGGGTTCGAGTAACTTTAAAATGGAACGACCTAAGGTACTTTTTCCGCAGCCAGATTCACCCACTAACCCTAAGGTTTCACCTTGTTGCAAAGAGAAAGAGACGCCATCTACCGCTTTAATCACATAGCCCTGATTAAATAGACGCTTACCTGAAACAAAGTGCTGCTTAATATTCTCGATTTTTAATAGTTCAGCCATACTATCCTCTGATGCCTGTCCTGATACTCATACCTTACAGCCTAATGGTTAGCGTAGGTGGATATGAGGTGGTTATATGAAGATGATCAATCACAAGATGCTATACAAAGGTATCATCAGGGAGTGCTTTGATATCAATAAGCTGTTTCGGTGCGCTATCTAACCGAGGCATTAATCCGAGTAGCTTCTCTGTGTACGGGTGCTTCGGATGGTCGAATAACTCAAAAATCTCGCCATATTCGACAATGCGACCGTTGTACATGACTGCAACATCATCACAAACCTCTGCCACGACACCGAGGTCATGCGTAATAAAGATCATCGCCATGCCCGTTTCTGCTTGCAAGTCATTCATTAAATCGAGAATCGAAGCCTGGACAGTAACGTCGAGCGCGGTTGTGGGCTCGTCGCAAATCAAAATGTCTGGTTTACATGCGAGCGCCATAGCGATCATCACGCGTTGGCGCATCCCTCCCGATAGATTATGAGGGTATTCATCCAATCGTTTTGCTGGAAGGGGAATCCGTACTTTCTCCAGCATTTCTAAGGCCACCGAGTTACGTGCTTTCTTATTGAGCTCTGGGCGGTGTAGTTCCAATATTTCGTGTAACTGACGCCGGATGGTATGCACGGGGTTGAGCGCTGTCATAGGGTCTTGAAAAATAATAGAAATGCGATTGCCACGCATTTGCCAAAGTTTCTTTGCTGGCAGCGTGACGGTATCAATGCCGCGATACAAAATGCATCCTTTTGTTACTTGACCATAAGGCTGCGGGAGCAGCCCCATAATCGACATGGCAGTAACACTTTTACCACTTCCCGATTCACCCACTAGTCCCAATGTTCGTCCAGCGTGGACAGAGAGGTCCACGCCATGGAGTACTTCGACAATGTCATCATCGTTCGCAAAAGAAACATGTAAATCTTTAACTTCAAGAATGACCTCTTTACTCATTGCGGGCTCCCATTTTGAAACGATCATCAATGATAGTGACCGGAGGGAAGGTTTTATCTTGTTGCATGGCCTGTTTGGTTTCTTGCTTCACTTTGCTATCAATCCAAAAATTCGAGATACCTATCGGTGAAAATTGCCCCAATGTGCGCTTGGTCATGGCGTTTTTCGGGAATTTTAGCCAGCGCCAATACGCTTCACGTGTATAAGGCACCATATAACCGGGAACAATTAAGTATTCATTAGCGACTTTTTTTAGAATTTCATGCGATAATTTTTGTTTGGCCTCCACATCAAACGCATGATCATACTGGTCAATCAAGGCATCCATTTGCGGATTACTGTAGTTAGTAAAGTTATTGCTCTGTGGTTTTGCATTGACCGAATCTAAGTATTCCCAATACGCTGGAATTTCGCCTGCACCCATGTGTAAAAATGCGATTTGATGTTTTTTCTCAAGCATGTATTTGAAGGCTGATGAGCCGTCTAACAGATTGAGTGTCAACTCTAAGCCGGCTTTTTTGGCTTGCTCTTTGAGGTAAGCAATCCGGCGGGTATGCATCCTGCTACTGTAGGTAACGGCAACACTCAGGCGTTGCCCTTTGTCGTTGGTACGAATGCCATCGGGGCCAATATGTCTAAAACCCGCTTTATTAAAAAACGTAATCGCGCGGTTCGGATCGAAGGTCGGTGCGGTTTCACCTTTAATATCGTAATTACCGTGGCCATATCCCATACCACTGGGGAGTCGCATGTAATCGCCTCGTAATACCTGCTTTATCATGCCATCAATGTTGGTCGCGTAAGTGATTCCAGCACGAACATCACGATTGCTCAGCAATGGATCTTTGGTATTCATCCACAAGCCGCCCGCACCCTGCGGTGTTTGGTTGTAACCCCAAAACTTATCGATGTATCCTTTTTGATACGGTTCGGTATTCGATTTTTCATGCCATAGAGAAGGCAAGACTAATCCGAAAGTCTCAAGATTACCGCGCTCAAAGTGTTTGCGTGCAATATCCATATCACGGATCACTCGGTAACTCACTTTTTCGACGTTGTAACGGTTTTTGTAATAGCGGTTGTTATACCCCCACCAGTTTTTGACATGTTTGAACACTACACGCTTGCCGCGCTTAATTTTATCAATATAGTAAGGACCGACTGTAGGTTCGGTTTTGAAATTGTAGCGACGAACGAAATTATCAGGCATGCCGTCATGATTTTTATCGTTTTTGATTTTCGCAAAGAAGTGTTTTGGGCGAGGTTGCAGCCCGTTACTCGGCATATTGATTTGCACCATCAGTTCATCGGTTGTCATCTTAGTGGCAGATTTGATGGCGATAGTGTCGTCATCATACTTAATCACATCGGTAATTTTGTTGGTGAAAAAATCGTTATACCAAGGGTCAACAATGTCTTTGGAGCGGTTATAAGTCAGCATGAACAAGTAATCATCCGCCGTGACTTTTTTTCCATCAGACCACCGTGCCTTGGGATCCAATTTAAAGTATACGGTTTGATGATCGTCACCGAATGCCCAAGCGGTGGCGAGTTGTGGAATCCATTTTCCAGTATTGGGGTGACGTCCTGCTAATTTAGGGGTGTTATCCATTAAATACGCGCGAAAACCTGAGTTGGCATCAGGGCCAACACTGCGCAGAGTTTGAGGGAAACTACTCATAAAGGTATGAAATGTGCCGCCAAATTGCGCGTTGTCAGAAGCAAATAACGGCTCATTATCATGATGTACCCACTTAAGCTGACTCGGTAGGTCGGCGGCAGAAACACCACTCGAAAGTGCGCTTAGCAGAGCTAACGTGGTAAGAGATAATCCTTTCATAAACGAATCCTTGTTATGAGGCTAGGTGTAACGTGTGAATTTCTTGGGATCGAAAGCAGCGCGAACCGCTTCTCCAATGAATGTGACCATGACCAATATAGCGACGATAGAGAATACTACCGATGACACAATCCATGGTGAATCTAAGTTGGACTTACCTTGTTGTAATAGCTCACCCCAGCTAGGTGTCGGCGGCATCAGGCCTAGTCCAAGGTAATCGAGCGCTGTCAGTGCGGTAATATTGCCCGCAATAGCGAATGGAGCCAATGTCACCACCATTACCATGGTGTTTGGCAAAATATGCTTAAATATAATACGCGTTGCAGAGGCGCCCAGCGCTTTAGCGGCCATGACATAATCGCGTGCTGCTTCTTTGTACGTCATGGTTCGCATGTACCAAGTAATACCAATCCAATTAAACAATACGTTGATTGCGACGAAGAGAGAAAAACTCGGTTGTATAATTGAGACTAAGATCATAATGACATACAAGAACGGCACCATAGACCAAACTTCAATAAAGCGTTGAAAAAACATATCGAATTTTCCGCCAATAAAGCCCATCGCACAACCGATGGTAATCCCAATCATGAAAGACAACACCATCGTGATTAGAGCAAAACCAATGGCGGTTCTAAATCCATAAACTAAACGTGCCAATATGTCGCGACCAATGACGTCCGTACCCAAGTAATGTTGTTGCTCTGCATTAGGAGAGGTCGGTGGATAGTGACCGCTAAAATCTTGCTCTAACGGATTGAAAGGAACCAGTGGCATGATGACGTAATTATCGCTTTTTTGTGCGGCAAACGTTTTTTGCAGTTGGCGATAATTAGCCTCACCACTTCCAGATTGGCCAAACTCTCTAGATTGATGAACTTGGCTGAATACGGGGAAATAATAGTGACCTTGATAGTGTACCACTAGCGCTTGACTATTAATGAATAGCTCAGCAATGAGTGATAGCAAAATTAATACGGATAGAATAATGAAAGAATAATACCCTCGGCGAATACGCTTAAAATTCGTAATCTTTTTCCGAGTTAATGGACTGACTGCAAACATGCTAGGCTCCGAATTTTACACGAGGATCGACTAAGGCAACGCAGATGTCTGACAAGATATTGCCAAGCATTAATAATATGGCGTTAATGGCGACAATACCCATTACCACAGGGTAGTCCCGCTCCATAATAGATTCATACCCTAATAAACCAATACCATCGATATTGAAAATGACTTCAATTAGGAATGAGCCTGTCATAAAGAACAGAAGTGAGTTACCAAAGTGACTGGCCACAGGGATTAGGCTATTTCTCAATGCATGTTTACGTACCGCTGTTTTAAACGGTAACCCTTTGGCAATTGCAGTGCGAATATAATCCGACGACAAGTTTTCCATCAGGTTATTTTTCATTGTCATGGTTAACATTGCAAAGTCACCAATTAAATAACAGGTCAGAGGTAGAATGGCATGCCACATAATATCTTTGAACTGTAAAAAAGTGGATGACATATCGTCATAATCATCACTAACAAAGCTTCCCATCGGAAACCATTCAAGTTGATAACTAAAAAAGGTGATGAGTAGTACACCAACAACATAACCGGGTAGGGCGAAGCCGATGAAGATCATGACAGAAGAGGCAGAGTCGAATAATGAGCCGTGTTTCATCGCTTTCCAGTACCCCAATGGAATAGAAATAAAATAGCTAATGAAAAAGGTCATAGCGCCATAAAATAAGGATACGGGTAAACGTTCAGCAATCATTTGCGTTACGGGCTCGTAATAACGCGTTGATTCTCCAAGGTCGAGGTGAACGAGTTTAGTTAGCCAATCGATGTATGCAGTTGTTACAGGTTTGTCTAACCCATAAAATGCATTCAATTCAGCAATTTGATCTGGAGATAACGCATTTGAGTGTCCTCCAGCTATGGCCGAGCCACCTTCATTTTGAGACTGCATTTTTGAAATCATGCGCTCAACTGGGCCGCCAGGAACGAAGCGAGTTATGGCAAAAATCAATACCGTAATACCTAGGAAGGTAGGAATGATTAATGCGAAACGTCGCAAAAAATAAGACAGCATAATACAAACTCCATGTGTACTGTCAGCATCCAATGCATAACGAAATAAGGGGGAACTATCGGATTATATTATCAGTCTTATTGTGGTGTTCTGAATTACTTGATTAGAAACACAATAAGAAATAATGAGTAATATAAAGTAATTGCACCAAGATGGTATATCGGCACGATCATTGTGCGATATAAACACCGAAAGTAGTGAATCCCTTTAGCAATCGCAACATATAACAAATAAAATATTACTTCAACTAAGCCCTTTACTATTAATGGATGCCTTAAATAAGTAAAAAAAACTATAAAAATAGAAAATAGAGTGTTTGTTACTTTTTCATTTTTTAATTTTCATGTTGATTACATGGTTTTTTTTTGAATAAAAAACATACTATCTATACGCTTGCCACCGTGAAACTTCTTTTGAAGCTTGTTGTCTTAATACAATGTCTGTTTTTTTTATCGATTAAATGGCATAAAACATCACAGCTTGATTTTTAATTATGTTTTTATCAAAAAGAGTGAAAAGCTGATAATTAATAAATTACTAATATTATATTCTTTTTGACACTTATATGTTTACCTTTGCCATGGAGTGTTAATAAATCACAGTTATTTATAATATCCATCATTTTTATTCTAACTTAGTATGACATTACTATGACAAAAGACTGAAATTTTAAATTTTTTAAGTTCTTTATCCTTTCTTATATCCATTGACTACAAAGTTGACGAAGCAATCTGGCTGGGTGTATACCTCTGCTTACTTAATGATTTATTTGATGAAAAATTGATAAACCTCCGTAGAGGGATTTATATCGATCGTTAAGTGAATAGTAGAAATTTCGATTAACTATGGAAAGTAAACGTAAGGAATATGGATGTTAAATAGAAGAACCAGCCTATCAATGGCCATTGGTTTGGTATTAGGCACTGTTGTATGTGTGTCATCCGCTAATGCCGAAGACAATGTCGAAAAAATGCAAAAAATGAAAGTCACCGGTTCGCATATTGCGACGACGGACATGGAAGGTCCGAGCCCTGTAGATGTCTATACCGCAAAAGACATCAAACAAATGGGGGCGACCGACGTCAGTGATGTATTACGTGGCTTGACGCAAAATGGTGGTAATAGCTACGGCGCATCATTTACTAATGGGTTTGCTGCAGGGTCGTCAGGCGTTTCTTTACGCGGTTTGGGTCAAAGTCGTACTTTGGTGCTGCTTAACGGTCATCGCGTAGCAAATTATGCGTTTGCGCAAAATACTTCAGATACGTTTGTCGATCTCAACTCTATCCCCCTTTCTGCGGTTGAGCGTATTGATATTTTGAAAGATGGCGCGTCGGCGATTTATGGCGCAGATGCGATTGGCGGTGTCATCAACTTAATCACCAAGCGTGACTACGAAGGGTTTGATTTTAACGCGAAAATGGGCGAAACCACCAAAAAAGATGGTGAAACGCTAGATCTAACAGCAACTGGCGGTAAAAACTTTAATGATGGTCGTACCAACCTGATGGTAACGGCGAACTTTGTGCGTAAAAACAATATTGAAAAGAAAAATCGTTCTAACACACATACTGCCGATCAAACCCGCTTAGGCGGCGATGACTGGCGCAGTTCTTACGGTGATCCAGGTACGGTGATGGCTGCCGATGACGGAGAGGAGCTCGATTCATTGTGTGGCGGCAGCGAAGATTGCGTTTACGATTTTGCAGAATATGGCCAAATTGAGCCACAAACTGAACGTTTCAGTGTACTTTCTACGTTAAACCATCAAATTACTCCTGATCTTACGTGGAATAGTGAATTGAGCTATAACCGGGTGCAAACGAAAACGCATGCGGCCCCAACTCCTGATAGTAATTTGACTGAAGTCAGTGCTTCCAATCCCAATAATACGTATGGCGAAGATGTGTATTTGTACCATCGCATCATGGAAGCAGGAGCACGTAAAAACGAAATTACCACCGATTCAGTCCGTTTTGTGACTGGGCTAGAAGGGTATACTTCATTATTTGAAACCGATGTAGATTGGAGTGTTTCTGGTGGCTACCACTATACGACCACCAAATCTAAAGGGAAAAACTACGTCACAAAAACCGGATACAAAGATGCCATTGATAGCGGTGCCTACAACCCGTTTGTTGCCAATAACGATCCAAGTTCTTTAGCCAATGCAAAGGCGAAGACTGAGCGTGAAGGGAAGTCTAAACTGGCATTCTTTAATGCTGATGCGTCATTCCCTGTTTACGCAATGTCGGCGGGCGATATGCAGCTTGCCGTCGGTACCGAGTTTCGCTATGAAGCAGGTGAAGACACGCCTGATCCGCTCAATGCCAGTAATTCGATTATTGGCTCTGGTGGCACAGGCTCTGACGGACACCGCAATGTGTTTGCGGCATACACTGAATTGCATATTCCATTGCATGAAACGTTAGAGATGCAATTAGCGGCACGTGGTGAGCACTACAGTGATTTCGGCAGCGCATTTAGCCCGAAAGTGGCGCTACGCTATCAACCTTCTGACATTATCATGTTCCGCTCATCGTACAGCGAAGGGTTTAAAGCGCCAACGCTTCCAGAAGTGAACATGAGCGAAACTCGTAGCTATAAGACAGTAAAAAACCCACGTAAAGATAATGAAAAGCAAGAAGTTGAAGTCGTCAGCGGCGGTAACAAAGACTTAGAAGCTGAGCATTCCTACAGCTTTAACTTTGGTACGGTCGTCAACCCAACGGATGGTTTAACGTTGAAATTGGACTATTTCCATATTACCAATACCAATATGATTGATACCTTAGATGAGCAAGATTTAGTCAATAAGGACATCGGTGTGACGTATGAACCCGATGGCCGAATTCGAAGCGTGCAAAATAGTTATGTGAACGTTTCCAAGCAAGAAGTCTCTGGGTTGGATGGCGAAATTAGTTACGTTTTCGATACCGCGAATGTGGGTGAGTTTAAAACCACACTACGTGGTACCTACAATATCGAGCATAAGCGTAGTGATTCTGAAGGTAATGTTGAAGATTACATCGGTACCTACTATGACGGTGCGCGTTTTAAAGGTAAAGCGAATTTAGTGTGGAATATTGCCGATTATTCAGTGGTCAATACCGTCAATTATACGGGTGGTTACACGCAGCTCTATGAAACTCCAGGGCATTCTAATGTAGAAGCGTGGAAAACCTGGGACGCGCAAGTCAGTTATAGCGGCTTTGATCGCTTAACGCTAACCTTTGGCATCGATAACGTGTTGGATGAAGAAGCGCCATTTTATAACTATTCAGACGGTTATGATATTGCCAATGCTAACAACATCGGCCGTTATGTCTATGCTGGCTTAAGCTATTCTCTATAACCTCATATTTACCTTCACCACTGGCGCGAAAGGACTTTCGCGCCAGATTTTAGACTGACTTTACACAAGGAGACGATATGAAGTGTAAGCACTTTCGCATCGGCGCAGTGACAACCGCTTTGATATTTTCAAGTAGCTCGTTGTTTGCTGCAGATACAGGTTCTGTGGTAACAACACAGCAAAAAACAGACACTTCAGCGCAAGTGTCGCAGAAGAAAATCGATCAATACTCTGATAAAACTCAACAAATGTTCGCAGATTACAAAGCGACGTTACGCCAACTTGATAGCATGCGTGTCTATAACAACCAAGTTGAGCGTATGGTGACAAAGCAAGAAGCTGAACTGGCTTCCTTACATCGTCAAATTGAGCAAATTGATCAAACCTCTATGGAAGTCGTCCCATTAATGCTCAAGATGGTCGATGCACTGGATGAATTTATTGCTCTGGATCTGCCTTTTCAGACAAAAGAACGTACGCAACGCATTGCCAATCTACGTGAGTTGATGGATAGCCCTGATGTCACGACCTCTGAGAAATTCCGTAAGGTCATGGATGCGTATCAGATTGAAGAAAGCTTCTCACGCACGATTGAATCCTACAAAGCTAGCCTCAAGCGTGATGGAAAGGTTGTGACTTACGATTTTCTGCGTTTAGGTCGTGTTGCGCTGTTGTACCAATCTCCCGATGGTGATGAAACTGGCATGTGGAACAATAAAACCCACTCTTGGGTATCGTTACCTGATAGCTACCGCTCATCGGTACAAGAAGGGATTCGTATCGCCAAGAAACAAGCGCCACCTGCTCTTATCAAATTGCCAGTTTACACAGGGGAGACCTCACTATGAAACATATAAAAATTGGGGTACTGACACTGATCTCGAGTGTGTTCATGGCCTCATCAGCATGGGCGGCGGATACATCATCGTCAGCGCCAGCCAAAACATTGTCTGACTTATTGAATAAAATTCAGTCACAAAGTGTGATTGAATCGAAATTAAACAAAGAGCGTGAACAGCGCTTTCTACATGATGAAAAGCAACAGGCGCAATTACTGAAAAAGGCCAAGTCCGATCTGAAAGCAGAAACTCGGCGTGGCGATACATTAAAAGCCAGTTTTGATGGTAATGATAAACAGCTCACTAAGTTATCAGCGAAGCTTAAACAGCGCTCGGGTTCATTAGGCGAAATGTTTGGCGTGGTACGTCAATACGCTGGTGAATTAAAAGGGTCGTTCCATGCCTCACAAAATGATGTGCGTTTTCCAAAGCGCGACGCGGTACTAAGTAAACTCGCCGCGAGTAAAGAACTGCCTTCTACTGAAGAGTTAGAATCATTTTGGCAGATCATTTTACACCAATTAGTTGCCTCGGGTGAAACAACCACGACGAAAGCGACCGTGGTGTATGGTGGGGGTAAACAGCAGAGTGCCAACGTGACATTAGTCGGTGAATTTAATGCGATTGCTGATGGTAAATATCTCACTTATACCCCAGCAACAGGCAAGTTTGAAGAGCTGTCTCGTCAACCGTCTAGTACGATGACGGAACTATTGAACCCCTTTACTCATAGCAAGCAGGATTACCAACCGATCTATCTCGATCCATCACGCGGTGCGATTTTGTCACTGATGGTGCAAAGCCCAACGGTAGAAGAGCGCGTTGAACAAGGGGGCGTTGTGGGTTATGTCATCCTCGTCTTAGGTGCGATTGGAGCGTTAATTGCTATTTTCTGCTATGTCCGTCTTACCATGATCGGTGGGAAAATGCGTAAACAAGCGAAATCAGAAGCGGTGATTGAAGGCAATCCGCTTGGCGAAGTGATCGCGGCGTATAAAAATCATGCGGGCGATAATTTGGAAGATTTAGAGTCTAAATTGGATGAAATTATCTTGCGTCATGGGCCACGAATTCAGCGTTTTATCAGTATTATTAAGTTAATTGCGTCTGTCGCGCCATTACTGGGTTTATTAGGGACTGTTATGGGGATGATCGGTACGTTCCAAGCGATTACTTTATTCGGTACTGGCGATCCAAAACTAATGGCTGGTGGAATTTCAGAAGCATTGGTGACCACTATGCTCGGTTTGGTGGTAGCAATTCCTTTATTGTTCTTGTACTCATTGGTTCACAGCAAAGGTAGACGATTAGTACAAATTCTTGAAGAACAAAGTGCTGGTTTCATTGCCCGCTACCAAGAAAAAATAAATGTGGCGAGCGCCTAAGGAGCGATTATGTGGTGGTTATATGCACAATTTGACCATATACAACGCTTTTTGGGGATGGGAGGAGATGTCCTGGTTGCCATTTTCTTCCTGACCATTCTCTTGTGGGTCATGATGTTAGAACGTTGGTTCTACTTTGCCACCATGGCGCCTAAGCTGCGAAAGCAAGCAATAGACACGTGGATGGTGCGTGGCGATAAGAAAAGCTGGAATGCACACGCCATTCGCAATGAGTTAGTGTCGCAACAGAGCGTTGAGAATCGACGAGGATTGTCGGTCATCAAAGTATTGATTGCACTGTGCCCATTATTAGGCTTGCTCGGTACCGTTGTCGGTATGATTCACGTATTCGATATTCTTGCCGTGGTCGGGACTGGTAGCCCGCGTGCTATGGCTTCAGGGATTTCGAAAGCAACGATTCCGACGCTAGCTGGTATGGTGGCCTCATTGTCTGGGTTATTTTTTAGTTCTCGCCTTGATCATCTGGCGAAAGTGACAACTCAGAAATTAGAAGACCAGCTTAAGCACATGGTCTGAACAAAGGATTGAGAGGAAATAGATCATGAAACGACGTTATAGTACAGAAAACGATGAAGAAGCGGCAATCGATATGACACCGATGCTGGATATCGTGTTCATCATGCTGATTTTCTTCATTGTGACAACGTCATTTGTAAAGGAGGCGGGGATCGAAGTGAACCGCCCAAGCGCGAATACGGCGCAGACGGTCGCGAAAGGCAACATTATGGTGGCCGTTGATGCGGGTGGTGATGTTTGGATTGATAAGCGTCATATTGAAGTCGATGCTGTCCGAGCCAATATCGAAAGATTAAGAGCAGAAAGCCCTGAAGGGGCTGTCGTGATTCAAGCGGACGAAGAGGCGGGTGCTGGAGTCGTTGTCAAAGTCATGGATCAAATTCGAATGGCTGGAGTTCAGAATATATCGATTGCCGCGAAGCATAAGGGGTAGGCTATGCGCTATTTGGCTTCAATAGCACTGGCGCTCATTGTCTGTTTAAGCCTGTTTTGGGGCATGGACAAGCTGGTTAATAAAGAGCACCACCAGCTGAAATCTGGCGATGATGTCAGCATGGTTGACTTTGTACGTGTTAAGCGTGACAACAAAGTTGAAGAGAAAAAGCGCGAGCTTCCTAAACCCAAGCCACCGAAGCGTCCACCGCCGCCGCCTAAGTTAAAAGTGACGGCGACCGTCAAACCCACTATGCAGAAAATGGCGATGGATATGCCAAATTTAGACTTGCCGGTCAATATTAGTGGTGGGTCTGTATTGGGTAGTTTTGGTCAAGGAGGAGGACAAGCGGTAGGCAATAATGGACCGACACCGTTGGCCACATTCTTACCGCAAATGCCGCGTAAAGCCGCGCGTTCTGGGTTGAAGAAAGGGATTGTGCTGTTGGAATTTACCGTAAACGCAAATGGCGCAGTAGAAAACGTCCAAGTGGTAAAAGAAGAACCTCGCCACCTGAATTTAGGCCGAGTTGCACGGCGTACTGTCTCGAAATGGACGTTCAAGCCGAAAATGGTAGAGGGAAAACCGACATCGGCACGTATTTCTCAAGAGATTGAGTTTACGGTGAACTAAGGAAGGTAAACAATGAGAAAATTACTGACATTGTTGCTGGCGTCTTTGACTTTGCTGTTAACCAACGTTGTTACTTCAACGAATGGGTATGCGAAATCTAAGCCTCAGTTGTCGGATTATACTTACCGAGTTGTGAACAGCGTGCAGCGATTAATTGCGTTGAAGAAGTACTCGGATGCGCATGAAAAGCTGAACAGTGCATTAAAAGGTGCGTCGAGAAAGTTCGATAAAGCGGTGTTAATGCAACAAACTGGGTATTTATATTCGATGCAAGATAATTACCCTAAGGCAATTGATTATTTTGCACGTGCCATTAAAACAGGCGGTTTACCTGTCGAGGTTGCTCAGCAAGTGCGCTATGCCCTTGGACAACTTTATCTTGCACAAGAGCAGTATAAAGAGTCGATTGCGACATTGAAACAATGGTTTGAAGTGAGTAAAACCACCGAAGACAAGCCGCAATCGCGCGCGTATGTTCTGCTAGCCAGTGCTTATGCACAGGTTGAAGATTATCGTAATGTTGTGGCTCCAATGAAGCAAGCGATTAAGCTCAGTGACTCTCCCAGTGAAAACTGGTATCTACTCTTAATGGCGGCATATCATGAGTTAGGTCAGTATCAAAATATGGTCGGAGTATTGAAAACGTTGACAACGAAATACCCGAATAAAAAACGCTATTGGACTCAGTTATCTGGCGCATATATGGAGTTGAATCATGAGAAGAAAGCGTTAGCTGCATTAGAAATGCCATACACGTTAGGATTGATGAAAGACGAAAAAGAAATTTTACGCTTAGTCAATTTCGAAGCGTTTATGAACATTCCTTATCGTGCGGCCACGATTCTTGATACAGCGCTCCAACAGGGCAAGGTTGAACGCACGGCAAAACACGTCGAGCAATTAGGCGGTTTTTATCATCAAGCACAAGAATTGGATAAAGCGATTGAAGTCTACCAAGAGGCGTACCATATGGCGCCGACTTGGGATGCTCAACAGCGCATCACTAAACTTATGCTGCAAAATAAAGACTACCAACAAGTATTGACGTTTGCTGCGACACCATCACCAGATGCCGATGCGGATAACAAGGCGGAGTTAAAATATTTAACTGGCATGGCGTATTTTGAACTGCATAAAGCCGATAAAGCCTTACAGGCAATGAAGAGAGCGGCTCAATCTAAAGAAGTGAAACCCATGGCACAAGCTTGGATATCGTACCTTCAAGGGTAGCTGAATGTATCGCTTTGTGAATACAAAGAGATGCTAAGTGTGAGTCAGTCGCACGCAGCAAAGGGAAGCTTCGGCTTCCCTTTTTTGTGTGTTGGATAAGGGCGGCTAACTGACCTGTTGGTTTAACCAGCTTTTGACATCATCCAATAATGCGGCGTGTTCAGGGAGCGCGACTTGCACACAAGCGACGCATTGAGATAACGCTTGAGGCTCATAATTGCAACCGACTAACGCGCTTTGTAGGGCTTCAATTGGCGTGGGATCGAGCATGTCAGTAAATAGTTGTGCCCGAGTTACTTGGCCTTTTTCAACATCTAAGTGAAGATCAACGCCACCCCAGCTAAAGCGTTCGCTTAACGCATGTTCAAACGAAGGTGTGCTGCCAAAGTTCCATTCCCAACTGCTTTGTTTGGCGAATTTCTCTTTGAAATCAGGCAAGTATTCAGCGTTTTCAGGTGAGATGTGTTCAATTTCCACCTCGGTATCAAAATACTGGCAGTAGGCCGCAATCATGGCATCGCAGATCATTGAATGATCAATATCCTCAATGAGAGTATTTAAATTGATCACGCGAGACTTCACTGACGTAATGCCTTTGGCTTTCAACTTTTTCTCATCAGGGTTTAAGTAATCCCCCAAACGGGACATGTCCGTACTCATGAGAATGGTACCGTGATGAAAACCGCGATTGATGGTTTCACGATAGGCCGAACCAGAAAATTTACGAATGCCGTTTTCATCGCTCACAACAAGATCGTTACGTCCATTAGCTTGGGCATCGATACCTAAAGAGGCAAGGGCATCCAATACAATTTGCGTTGAGACGGTTTTATCGTACTCAGGTTTGCCGGCCATAAAGGTAAAACAGGTGTTGCCTAGATCATGGAAGACTGCACCACCACCGGTTTGACGACGCGCGAGAGTGACGTTGTCACGATTCATTTGCTCGGTACGACATTCTTTCCAAGGGTTCTGTGCTCGGCCGATCACTACGGTATCGTCGTTTTGCCATAAAAAGAGGACGCGTTGGTCTGCCGACATCGAACGGAATATAATGTCTTCAACGGCTAAGTTAAACCAAGGATTATGCGAGTTGGAAATTAACACTCGGGTTTTCTTCATTATCTACCTCTAACACGATTGCCCATGACACGAATGGTTGAAAACAGGCATGATGATTTGTCGGTGTGACGATAGCATATTTCAGTCATGACGCCACGGGAATCTTGCTTATCACCGGCTCAATAAAAGACAAGAGGTGCCTATTGGCACCTCGCATAAGGCGATCATTAGACCACTTTCTAGTCGGTGGTATGCTTGGCGCATTTCCATCGGAAGACATCAATAAGACAAAAGAGTACAAGACTTATTCCCATGACGGGTAACGCAATGCCCAGTAGCACAGCGATAATGATGATACCGATACGTAATAGAGGAGTAAGGCCTAACCACGCCTGCGTCAATGGAATCAGTGAATCTCCTGACGTTGGTCTGCGTTTCCACCACATCCGGTATCCCCACACAATCACTGCACACAATGCGAACCCGAACGCCACTAATAGGAGCTGATTGGGTAAGCCAAACAATACGCCCATATGGGCATCAATGCCCCAACGGATCAGTTTAGCGATCAGTGGAAAATGCTCGAACTCTGCATGTGATATAACTTGCATCGTTTTAGGATCGACGGTTGCCGAGTCTACTTGAGTCGGCCAAGCGCGATGAATTTCGCGAACAAACCAAGCACGATCGCTGGTGTAAGCTGGCACGATTTCAATTTTTCCAGCGTGAATGCCCGCCTGGCGAACACTATGCAGAACCTCATCGAATTGTTGATTGGTGATTGACACAGGATGTGCTGGGCCATCATTCAATTGGCGTGATGGTGAAGGGGTGACCCAACCAATGTCTTGACGCCATTGGGCTATGTTACCGCCTGCCCATTTAGACCAAGTCAGTCCGGTTGCTGAGAAGAAAATCAATCCTGCGGAAATCCAAAGCGCCCACTTGCTGTGTTTTGAACGGTAATGAGCCAAGGAGCCGACTTTCGCTTGGCGAGAGAGACTGCGGCGTTGACGCCACCATAGAAAAATCCCGCCGATAGCCGCTATCCACATCCAAGAGGCAGCCAGTTCACTGTAATAACGACCAAAATCGCCTAATAACAGATCTTTATGCAAAAAGTCTAAGGTAGTACGTAAGGGTAAAATACCACTGGTACCATAAGTCGCCAGATCGCCTTTCACAGCTAATGTGACCGGATCAATAAAGACAGTTTTGGCGCGATAGCGTGTTAACGTCGGATCGCGAAACAAGACACGAGTTGTTTCTCCTGCCTTCGGGGCGGGACGTACCGACTTAATCACCAGCGGTGCAGTAAGGCTTGCTTGTGCGGCGGCAATTTGTTGGCTAAGTGGTTTCGCTTGGCCTTGAGACTGAGTGGTTAATTGATCGTGATAGACCCACTGTTCTAGTTGTGGTGTCATGACATACAAAGTACCGGTTAGTGCGGACATAAAAATAAAGGGTCCAACAAATAAGCCGATGTAAAAATGTAGACGCTTAATAAAAGCCGCCAGAGTATTGGACGGATTGTGTTTTGAATGAGCCATAGCTGAGAAATATCTCATTAGTTAATAGAAAAACGTCTCTACTCACCGAATAGGCAGTAAGAGAATCAATACAAGTTGTTATATAAACGAAATGAGACTAGGTATGGAGGGGCTCGTGGGCGATGTTGAGCAATGTATTTATCGATAGATCGGTTTAAGACATTTGGCGTATCCGTATATATCAAGCCAGTGACTGACAACAATATTGTCAGTGCCAGAGAGGTTGTTGCATGCAAGCTGGCGAGCAGGTCGCAATACTTACACCAGCCTCCGTGATGGGATTGAGCGTCAGAAGACGACATGGACATCATCGGTGATGACTCTGCTGATGTGGGGGTCATCAAGGGATGATGGCGAGTCATCACAACGGACATAGAAATCAAGGGCGCAACATAAATCAGCAAGATAGCGAATAACGCTAGCTGGCTGATCGCATGCTGATATCTTGTATCTCTAAAACGTTGTAGCAAAATACAGTCCAAATACCTAAAAGTGTTGAGAATATATCATAAATTTAACAAAATTTACGTAATTGAAGAGTTCTCATCAGTTATTTTGGGCCGTAACGGACGGTTTTGTGATTATGTTGACATATAACACAATGAATCCTCTTAGAATCTAGCCGTTATGTATCCATCTGAATCGGCCTCAGCGGTTCAGTGAAGAACTATTTTGATTGAGATTATAGAAGAATAAGGAATGACATTAGCATGTTAAAGCCATTACTCGTATTCAGTGTGCCGTTTTTAATGGTGGGTTGCAGCGCCTCGTCGTCGGTATCTAACAGCCATAAGCCGTTGAAGCGTCAAGACTGGATATTAGTGTGTAACAATGAAAATACTTGTAATGCCGCAGGGTATACCAAATCTGGCAGTGAACACCCAACAGCGGTCAAGTTAATGCGCCGTGCGGGGGGCGATGCCGCCTTTGAAGGTAAAATATACTTTCAGTCAGGTCAGTTAGCACAATCAGCAAAAGCTCCGCATCACAGCTATCGTCTTGAAGTGAACGGACAAGCGTTAGGGCGGATAGCCCCAAGCGGTTATTTAACCCGTCCTCAAGTGCAAGGCTTAATTAAGGCAATGCAAAGTAATTCACCAAGCATTGTGGTATCGAAAGGTAAAGAATCTTGGCCGATCTCAACCCAAGGTGCTCGTGATGTATTTCGTCATATGGATGAAGTTCAAGGACGCAGTGGGACCCTGAGTGCTGTGATTGACAAGGGAAATCAGTCTAATTCACAGGTGCCTAGCGCTCCGTTTGCTCCGGTCGTGTATCCTGTTAACGTTGTCGATAGCCAAACTCACGAAGTTCATAAAGGCCAAGGTGATTATCAACACTTTAGTCCGGTTATCAATAAAATCATGCAACAACAGTGTCCAATGGCGTTATCTCATAAAGACGATAAACCGACGTCTTTGCCGCACTTTCGTGTCGCCAAGCTGACCGATAAGCGCACGCTATTGATGGCCACCTGTTATTCAGGCGCCTATAATCGCAGTGCGCTCGCGGTGGTGGTGAAAAATGATAAGCCTTTCTTTGAACCACAAATTGTCAGCAATAAAGTCAATCAATATCGCGAGGGCGTGCTGACTTACACCCATAAAGGGCGTGGTATCGGTGATTGTATGACTCATGCAAAATGGGTCTTCGATGGTTTTGAATTTGAAAAAGTATCAAAGAGTACAACGGGTCTATGCCGAGAAATTGGTGGGGGCATTGATAAAATGACTGAATATCGTGCGGTGGTTGCAGGTCAGTCAAGTTAATCATTTTGCTCAATGAGTTAAGTCGAAAAGATTGAAATTTTCAGGAGATCAAACATGATATGGAAAACATCGAGCATGGTGACCTGCCTGGCGCTAGGGAGTGTGGGGTTAACTGGGTGTGTCGGCGTAGATTCTCAATCGGCGGCGTTAGACTCTGATGAACTGATTCCTCATGCGGTGACTTATGACTGTGGCTCACTTGATGATATCTACGTGCAATATACCGATTCAGATGTTATTACGTTATCAACCCAAGATAATACCAGCGTATTAAAGGGGGCTGAATCAGCCTCTGGTGCGCGTTATATCGGCAAAAATATTGAATTCTGGACGAAGGCGGATAGTGCACTATTGACCATTGATGGTGCGCTATATCACTGTGTTGTCCCCAATTAGTGTGTATTTGCTGACGCCCTGTCAGCGTTTTTGCAATGGGCAGCCTGTCGGCTGCCCATATTGATATGCATAGCTCGTCGCTTACTTAATGCCGTTTTTCCATTGGGACCAATGATGAGTGATATGGTAAGTCACTGCGTTGGCAACGCGATAGGCATTTCTCGTCGCAGGTCGATAGCCAGATTTATCTTGCGTTAGCGCTTCTAATGCGCTCTTGGTTGGTGTTTCTTGATTAAAATTCGCCCCAGTACGCAGCACAAGAACGCGATTAAAATCCAATCGACCCGCTTGAGATGCACGCTTGAGCGCCGTTAAGCTGGCATTATCTTCCATCTGTGTGGTACAGATTTTGGCTTTGCCGTGTGTTAGCAACGCTGCATGCTTGTGCATCGCTTTTGCAATATGAGATCCGGCCCAGAAAGTATCACTCGATAAGGTATCACAAATCGACACGCTGGGCTTTTTCGCCGCAATCGAGTAGTCGGGGAATGATGCACGGGCTTTGCGCGCTTGATCGGTATCGAACAAAGTGACCGATTGGCTGATCTTATAGGCTTTATTCACTAACGCTTCATTTAAGTGATATACCTCCGTTCCCGCCGTTATCTTGGGTTTTTTATCCGGTGCATCACTGCCTAATGCAAAGAGAGTTTGTTGCCATTTTTTTGGTGTTTGCTGAGCATCAATACGATGAAGTAACCCCCCATCAACCACATAACGAGCCCAATGGGCAGAGCCTAGCGTGCCATACTTGGGTTCAATTCCACCAATGCCGGCAATAATAAAATAGGTGTTAGATAAATCTAGCCGCGCGTTAAACGAGATGGCCATAAGCGTCGTGGCGGCGTTGGCATATCCCATTGCCGTCGTCACCATACACACGGCATCATCGGTACAATATATGTCAGGATGTTGGGGGTTTAGCCCAGCTAATGCAACGGACTGAGTAAACTTGGTATGCTCAAGCCAAGGTCTGGCTTCATTGGAAGATGTCGTCACAATCATAACTTTAGGCGTAATGATTTGGTGTAAGTCCAACCTATGAGCGTGAGACGTGGCGGCGGTCAGGGTAGCGCTAAGCGCCCATATTAAAGAGCGGATTTTCATAACATCCTTTGCAATAAAAAATAGCCATACTCATCGAGTTGGGTAAGGCTTTGAATTCATCAGTTATCACTACGCGAAGAACGTCAGGCGCCGTTTCTTTGCTTGTGCTTGTTTGACTTGCGTTGTTTACCACCAGTTAATTAGTCATTGGTTATTTGTTGACTGACGGCGAGCTTAACCTCGGCAAAAGGGTAGCGTTCGAGTTGAGCAAACCCAGACATTTTATTGGCTTTTACTTTCGTTGTCATCGGGTTAGTTAAACCACACAGAAAACGACTGATCGCGGCATCTGTTAATTGAATGCCATGTTTAGCGCACGCCTCAATAAATGGGGTTGTCCATTGCTTGATGGCATCAACCGGCAGTGGCGCCAGTTCAGCCTTAGGTAATTGCGCTACGTACCCAGCACATACTGAGCAATGGCCACATTGTTGCGGAGCATTCTCATCGGAGAAATAGTGGGCAAGTTGTTGGCTTAGGCAATGCTCGCTGGCAAAGAAGTCTAGCATGACTTGTATCCGTTTAATTTCGCTGTGTTCTTTTTGTCGGAATAGTTGATGTAAACGTTCAACGACCTCGCTGACCGGTGTTTGGGTATTGACTACCCGGTAGACATCGGTGATTTGCTTACTTTCTAATTCTATCCAACCTTGTTCATGAAAGTAGTCAATTGCGGCAACCACGCGGCGACGATCGGCATTGAACTGTTGCCATAAACGGTCAAAATCTAAAGTAAACCAGATCTTGGCAGCAACGGAGCACTGGAAAATAGCGGCGACGAATTGGCGTCTTTCACCATTAAAGCGGCCAATAATTGCATCGACTGAGTCAATTAACTTGAAGCGATAAGTTGCAAAATAACTGTATTGGGATTCGATGATTTGCTCAAGCTCTAAATAGACTAATAAGGTTTTCAGCGGGAGTAAGCGAATGTGGCTATCGCGAGAAAGTCGGTTCATCATGACCTCCCATTCGCCCTGCTCACATTGGTAGATTTGTTCAATGACAGTGGTAATCGACGGTTTATCTGGTGTATCACCATAGATGAAATTTTCCAGTACGTTTACATGTTCGAGATTGGCCAAAGTAATGCAATCTGAACGTTGACCATCGCGACCTGCTCGGCCGATTTCTTGTGAATAGTTCTCGATTGATTTGGGTAAATCATAATGAATCACTCGGCGAATATCGGCTTTGTCTATTCCCATACCAAAGGCAATGGTCGCGACAATACATGGGGTATGGCCTTGCATAAAATCAGACTGGATCGATTCGCGTTGCTCATTGGCTAATCCCGCGTGATATGCGGTCGCATTGATCCCTGCGTGCTGCAAAGCCTGCGCTACGTTTTCTGCGGTTTTTTGCAGTGTGACATACACGATGGTTGGCGCGCTGGGATCAGAGAGAATGAGCGTCTCTAGCTCTTTTGGCTTGCGCTGCTCTGGGCACGGATGAACAAAAAGATCTAAGTTAGGACGATAAAACCCGGTGATTGTAATGGCATCGCGCGGTATCGCAAACTTTTCACTCATATCAGTTACCACTTGCTGGGTGGCAGTGGCGGTTAATAATAATACCTGAGGAATATTTAATTCATGGCGATAGTGAGGCAGCTTTAAATAATCAGGACGAAAATTATGTCCCCATTCAGAAATACAGTGCGCTTCATCGACCACAAGTAAAGAAATCGGAACTTGAGCAATAAACTGACGAAAGCGTTCATTTTTGAGCCGCTCGACTGAAATCATCAGGATACGTAATTCACCTGAGCGGGCTTGTTGCATGATTTGCTGCACACTAGCACGGTCTTGTGTCGAATCGATACTGGCGGCGGCAATCCCTTTACTGTGTAAAAATGCCAACTGATCTTTCATTAACGCCAATAGGGGAGAGATCACCAAAGTGAGGTGTGGCAAGTGTAATGCTGGTAATTGATAGCATAATGATTTGCCTGACCCCGTGGGAAAGATGGCGGCGGCGGAGTGGCCGGCGACGACACGAGAAATGACCTCAGATTGTCCATGACGTAGTGTATCAAAGCCAAAGTATTGCTGTAGAGTGTCTTCAATTGGAGCCGTCATGTTACTTTCCTCGGTGCTGCGGTGATGATCACCTGTAGCTTATAGGTTGATGTCATACCATTCAATGCTTCTGGGTTATGACGCTGGATTTATTTTGTACTGGCGATTGTGTGCTGGTAAATGAACATCGCTTCACAAGAATCTGTTCTTGTAAAGCGATATAGTAGAGCGGGACAATGATAAGGGCGAATAGCTTCGCTAAGAAGCGTTGCTGGCATGCGGTAGCAGAGTATCCGTGTTTTTTAGCACATCTTTGCCACCTAGGCTTTGGTAGACCGTGGCTAAATTGACTAATTGGTTGTAGCGATTTTCTAACAGAGCTGCTTTTGCATTTCGAGCGTTTTCCTGCGCATCGAGTAAATCGTTGATCCCAATGGCACCATTTTCATATTGGCTAAGATATATATTCTCTGCTTCTGCGGCATTGTTATATTGCTGCTGCAGTTTATCTTGTTGAATACGCAAATTAATTCTTGATGAGAGCGCATTATTGACATCTTCAAATGCGGCATACAAGGTTTCACGATAATTGACGACTGCGGTTTGATAATTAACATCGGAGATGTCGCGATTGATTTGCATTTCGTTCCAATTTAAAAACGGTAACGTCAGGCTCGCGCCTAAGGTTCCAATCGGGTTCGACAATAGATGACTCAGTTGATCTGAAGAACTACCTAAAGCCCCCGTTAAATTAAGCTGAGGGAAAAAAGCCGCATCGGTCGCATCTTTGGTCGCTAAGGCCGATTTTAATTGAAATAATGCTGATTTGACATCCGGACGACGTTTCAACAGCTGGGCTGGAATACCAGCGTTGATCTTAGGTAACTCCCCGGTTGGTAAGGGCGTGAGTGGTAATGTCATGGCTTTGGGCGCTTGATTAAATAATACGGCTAGCGCATTACGAGACTCGACAAATTGCTGTACCAAACTGCTGTGTGTGGCTTGTAAACCCGCGAGATTACGCTTCGCCTCTAGTACATTCAAACGCGATACCGCACCATGGGAATATTGGCTATTAACCAGCTTCAGGATGGATGTTGCGGCTTTAATATTTTCGTTGCTCAACAGCAGTCGCTGATTGAGGTAATTGACTTTCCAATAGAGTTGCGCGGTGGTCGCCACTAAACTTTGCGCCGTTGCTTCTAAGTCTTCTCGACTGGCGATAGCCGCCCAAGCGCTGGCGTCTTTTTGTCTCGCCAGTTTGCTCCATAAATCCACTTCATAGTTGAGATTCAGATTCGTTGAGAAGCTCGGCGTACTGTCACCGTTATCGAGCGATTTGCTGCGTTGAGCAGACGTTGTCGATGAGAGGTCAGGGTAGAGCGCGCGCTCATCAAGACCGGCATTTAAACGCGCTTTTTTTAGCGTTAGCGCCGCGAGGATCAGGTTGTTATTGGTATTCAGTGCCCGCTTAATCAGCTGATTGAGTGTCGGGTCGTTTAACTGTGTCCACCATTGGCTGGTAATCGCTTGCTGAGTATCGGTGATTTTACTGTGTTGCCACTGCTGCGGAACGTCTGTTTTTGGCGTCTTGAACGTGGAATGATTGACGCATCCAACACTCAGTGAAATGCAGACAGCCATCGTGGTCATTCGTAGTACGGGTTTCATCATGAAAAACTACTCTCTAGATAATGCATCGATTG
>JBQGON010000005.1:0-49258 GCA_052087065.1 Vibrio sp.
TTATCATCAACGAGTGCCCACACAGATTGATAGGTTTAAATTGTTAAAGAGCGTCGATTCGGATTTCATCTCAAATCGGACGGTTATTTTAGCCATTCAAGCTTCAGTGTCAATCACTTTTTTGAAACTTTATCCATCATAACTGATGGAGACTTATAACCTACTAACTCGTTGTGTTCTTTACGAACATCCCCCGTGTCAGTGAGTGCGCATTATAGGTTTCAGAAAAAAAATGGCAATAGCTTTTTTGCTTTTTTTCCATTTTTTTTATCGTTCGACTAAAAAAGAGCCAGTAAGCACTAAATTTACTAGTTTCTCCTACCATTGCTCGAACTTTGAAGCGAATAAAGCCACTTTTTCCCAGTTGGTATACTCAACTTCTTTCGTCGTATCGGTTTCTCCGCCAGTCATATTCATGATGAAGCGAATCATCATTTTATCGAGCCATCCATAACGTGGGTAATAGAGGGCTCCAGCAAATACGCCAATAAGCTCTGGCTGCCATGGGGATTTTTGCAAAAAAGTCTGAATATAGCGACTTCCTTCTGGCGTATCCTTCCCTTCCTCTTCTTTACGAGCCGTTAAGTTCACACAAAAAAATGCAGCTTTCTTATTTTGTAATTGCTCTAAATGCTCAGCAATAAAACGATAGAGCGCTTTATTAAGATGACCGTAACGGATAGACGCTCCTATCAATACCTTATCGTACTGATCCAAATCTAATGACGCACAATCGTTGAGATCAATGAAATCGGCTTGCTGAGAATGACATTGCTCGGCAATCGTATGGATAATTTTTTTCGTCTGCCCTTCTCGGGTCGAGTATAAATACAATGTTTTCAAGAGAAATCCTTAGCTTCGCCAAAAAGTCGGCGTAAACAAAATAAGTAATGTGAAGACTTCGAGTCGACCAAAGATCATAGAGACCACTAAAATCCATTTCGCTGCATCATTTACATCCGCAAAATGAACCGCAACGTCGCCAAGCCCTGGGCCCAAGTTATTTAACGTCGCCGCAACAGCAGAAAAAGCACTGAGCTCTTCCATGCCTGTTGCCATTAATGCCAGCATACAGACGATGAAGACTAAAGTATAAGTGGCAAAGAAGCCCCATACGGCATCGATAACTCGCTGTGGTAATGCTGCATTACCGAATTTAATCGGATAGATTGCGCGAGGATGCACTAAACGCTTCATCTCTCGCACACCTTGTAAGGTTAATAATAAAATACGAATCACTTTCATACCGCCGCCAGTTGAACCGGCGCAGCCACCGATAAAAGAAGAGAACAGTAATAAAACCGGTAAGAATAGCGGCCACTGAGAAAATCCTGTGGTGGTAAACCCAGCCGTGGTTGAAATGGATACGGTTTGAAAAAGCGCTTGGTTAAAAGCCTCTGAGAACGATCCATAGGTTTCATGCGCCAGTAGCATACTAAAGCATAAGATGAACAATACAGTTTGAATCAGTAAGAAAGAGCGAAACTCGCTATCTTTCCAGTAATATTTAAGCCGTATGCCCCCAGAAGAAAAAGCCGCATAATGCAGCGTAAAATTACACGCGGAGATAAGTAGAAAGAAAACGGTGATCAGATTAATCGTTTGGCTATTAAAATAGCCCATACTCGCATCGTGAGTCGAGAATCCGCCAATGGCGATGGTCGAGAAGCTGTGACAGATCGCATCAAATGCGGTCATGCCTGCAAACCAATAAGCGAGCGCGCAGGCAATCGTCAAACTTAAATAGATGTACCACAATGCTTTCGCCGTTTCTGCAATACGTGGGGTCACTTTAGTATCTTTCACTGGGCCAGGAATTTCAGCACGATAAAGCTGCATGCCACCGATGCCCAACACAGGTAAAATAGCCACCGCTAAAACGATGATCCCCATACCACCAAACCACTGTAAAAACTGTCGGTAAAAAAGGATGGCTTTGGGTAATTCATCTAAACCCACAATCACGGTCGCGCCTGTTGTGGTTAGCGCCGAAAATGACTCAAAGAAGGCATTAGTGAGCGAGACTTCTGGCCGATCAGAAAGTAAAAAAGGGAGCGAACCGGCACTACCGATCACCACCCAGAATAAAACGACAATAAGAAATCCATCTCGGGATTTGAGCTCATGTCGGTAATTGCGGTTCGGTAGCCACGCAACACCTCCAGCACACAACAAAATGAAGAACGTTGAGACAAAAGGGACCCCTTCACCATCTCGATAGATAAGTGCCACCAAGGCAGGGGCGAGCATTGATATACTGAACAGTGCCAACAATAAGCCGACGATACGAATAATAGAACGAAACTGCATGATATTATGGCTACCCAGCTAAGCGAGTGGCTTCCTTATTAGTTTGGCTGGTTTATTAGAACCTTTGCGCCGCTTTTGTTGATGAGAGCTTCTTTAAAAGCTGCGACCTGAAGACATTCTAATTCAATCACTAACTCTACCTTTTCACTATAGTCAGCTTTCACTTCTGTTGCCTCAAACTGAGCCATTATAGATTGTGTTAACGGCATTAAGGGGTAGTCTAATGCTAATGTTAGTAAGGTTGTGACTTTCTTTTCAATCGTTTGCAACTGCTTTAATGCCTGCTGCACACCGCCGCCATACGCTTTCACAAGCCCGCCAGTTCCTAAACGAATACCACCAAAATAACGGGTAACAACCGCGGTCAACTCCCCAACGCCCGATCCAGATAGCTGAGCAAGAATCGGCTTACCTGCGGTACCCGATGGTTCACCATCATCGCTAAATCCCCATTTCATCGAATCATTCGCTCGGCCAGCCACAAACGCCCAACAATTGTGACGAGCATCTTTATGTTGACCCTTTATTGTCTCGATAAATGCCTTCGCGTCTTCGATACTCGGAGTATGCGCTAAGTAAGTAATAAAGGTGCTTTTTTTGATTTCTTCTTCAAACCGTACGGGTGATGCAGGAATAAGAAAAGGCTGTAGACTCATAAAATGATGAAAACTCATGGTAGGGTGGCTGAAGTTTAGCATGATCATGTGAATAAATAAGATTGAAAATGTTAAAAAAAGTCACCGTCAGATTGAAAAAACCGCAGAATCCGTACACACTCTAATAACTGGTCAAACCAGAACTAGGTGTTGTCTTGCTAACCCAAACGCGGAGAAAGATAATGATCTATCAGAACAGCGGTATCACCTTAACACTTCATCCTCATAACCTCATTGAATTATGTTTTTGCGCCTCTGGTTCTGTGAACAAATTGGATTTAGGCACCCTATCTTCATTAAATGATGCTATCGACGTCATCACACAACATGAAACCTGCCAAGGTGTGATTCTAACGTCAGATAAAGCAAGCTTTATCGTTGGCGCAGATATTACCCAGTTCCTCACATTATTTCGGGCGCCTAGTGAAGAATTGAGCGCTTGGTTGCGTTACGCAAATTATGTTTTCAATCGATTAGAAGATCTTGCGCTGCCAACCGTTTCAGCATTAAGTGGCTATGTGCTCGGCGGTGGGTGTGAGTGTGTACTTACTACAGATTTTCGTATTGGTGATGACACAACAAAAATAGGTTTACCCGAAACTCAATTAGGAATCATCCCGGGTTTTGGTGGCACAGTGCGCCTGCCCCGCTTAATTGGCGTTGATAATGCTCTTGAAGCCATCACTCAAGGACGTCATTATTCAGCAAACCAAGCCTTATCACTTGGCTTACTCGATGCGATCGTCGATTCGAGCGCTCTGCTTACCTCAGCAATAGCAACCTTAACTCAATCCATCCAACATCCAGATTTATGGCAAAAACGAAGAGCACGTAAAAAGGAACCACTGCGACTGGCTGCATCAGAACAAATGCTAAGTTTTAATATGGCCAACGCTCTTGTTAAACAGAAAGTGGGTACTCACTATCCAGCCCCCATTGCCGCTATCGAAGTCATAAAAAAATCGGCTACACAATCTCGGCAACAAGCGCAGCAAAACGAAACCGCAGCGTTTACTGAGCTGGTGCAGCATGCCTCGGCCCACGCTTTGGTTGGGCTATTTCTCAATGACCAGTTCATTAAAAATCATTATACGTCAGACAAAGTCCCACCAGCCGAAAACCAACTGGCCGTTATTGGTGCCGGAATAATGGGAGGAGGAATTGCTTATCAAATCGCTAACCATGACCTATCCGTCACTCTGAAAGACATTCAACAAGAAGCGCTCACATTAGGATTAAACGAAGTTTCTAGCCTACTCAATAAGCAATTAGCGCGCGGTAAAATTTCTGGCGAGCGTCAAGCTCAGGTATTAACCAAGATCCAGCCCACTTTGTTTTATCATGAGATACAGCAGGCAACGACCATCATTGAGGCCGTCGTAGAAAACCCAGCCATAAAATCGACCGTGCTCAGCGAAATAGAAGCACAGGTGGCTAAAGACTCGATCATCGCATCGAATACCTCGACGATTCCTATCAGTGAACTCGCCAAGGCGCTACAACACCCCGAACGATTTTGTGGGATGCACTTTTTCAATCCGGTACACCGCATGCCACTGGTCGAGATTATTCGCGGAGAAAAAACCTCACAAGCGACCATCGACCATGTCACGTCTCTGGCTATGGCGCTCGGAAAAACGCCCGTGGTCGTGAATGATTGTCCGGGATTTTTTGTTAACCGCGTGCTCTTTCCCTACCTAGCCGCTTTCCGACTTTTGATAAGAGACGGAGTCGACTTCACACGTATTGACCAGATAATGGAACATAAATTTGGTTGGCCAATGGGGCCTGCGTATATACTTGATGTAGTAGGACTCGATACGGCTTACCATGCCCAGCAAGTCATGAATCAAGGGTACCCAGAGCGTTTTCATGCAATCGAGCATGATATTTTAACCCTGCTCTATCAAGAAAAATTATTGGGACAAAAAACGCAAGCTGGCTTTTACTGCTATAGCAAAGATCGCAAGGGTAATACCCAAAAATCCCCAAACCCAGATGCCATCACACTTATAGAATCGATACCCAAGCCGGATCTTAGCATCACCGATGACGAGATTATCGAACGCATGATGATTCCAATGTTGAATGAAGTCCTTCTGTGTTTGGAAGAGCAAATTGTGGCAACCCCACAAGAAGCGGATATGGCGTTGGTCTATGGTCTCGGGTTCCCTCCTTTTCATGGCGGTCCTTGCCAATACTTAGCAACACTGGGGCTCACGAATTATTCCCAGCAATTAGATAAATACCATCATCTAGGGGCGCTTTATCATTCACCACCACTACTCACCACGATGCAAGAGAAAAACTCGAGCTTTTATCAGCAACGCTATCAATCCGACTTGCCACAAGTGCCATCCATTCAAGAGGAGTACTGAGTAATGAACCGCATTGTTATTGTAGATTGCTTACGTACACCGATGGGACGATCTAAACAGGGATCATTTCGCCATGTTCGCGCTGAAGATCTTTCTGCGCAACTCATGTCAGGGATCGTGCAAAAATACCCACAACTCGATCCTCACTGGATCGAAGACATATACTGGGGATGTGTGCAACAGACCTTAGAACAAGGCTTTAACATCGCAAGAAACTCGGCTTTACTCGCACAACTTCCTAAAAAAATAGCTGCGGTGACGGTGAATCGCTTATGTGGGTCATCAATGCAAGCACTGCATGATGCGACCCGTTCTATCATGGTCGGTGACAGCGATTTTTGCTTAGCTGGCGGAGTTGAACATATGGGGCATGTTGCTATGACTCATGGCATTGATATCCACCCTCAGCTCAATCATAGCGTTTCTAAAGCCTCTGCTATGATGGGCTTAACCGCGGAAGTTCTTGCCCAGCACTATGCCGTGTCACGTATTAGACAAGATGAGTTTGCCTTGTCATCACACCAAAAAGCCAGTCAAGCAGCACGCAGCCACCAGCTCGATAAAGAAATCCTGCCTATTTGGGGACATCAAGCCGATGGCACATTCAGCCGAATTGAAGCCGACGAAGTGATTCGCCATGATGCAACGCTAGAGGCACTAGCAACATTATCACCCGCGTTCGATCCGCATACAGGGACCGTCACCGCAGGCAATTCATCCGCGATTTCCGATGGTGCCGCCATTCTATTACTCACTACAGAAGAAAAAGCGAAGCAACATGATCTGCCTATCCGCGCTGTCGTGCGCTCTATGGCGGTGGCAGGTTGCGAACCGGTCACTATGGGGTTAGGCCCGATACCCGCCACTCATAAAGCTCTAAAACGTGCCGGACTGACGCTGCAAGATATCGATGCCATCGAGCTCAATGAAGCGTTTGCTGCTCAATCTCTCGCATGTATCGAAGCATTAGGACTGGAAGAGGTGATTGATTCAAAAATCAATCTGCATGGTGGAGCCATTGCGCTTGGACATCCGTTAGGCTGTTCTGGTGCGCGTATCTGTACATCGCTTATCAATGTGATGGAAGAAAAAGATGCGCAGTTTGGTCTCGCGACCATGTGTATTGGTATGGGACAAGGTATTGCCACTATTCTTGAACGTCCCTAACCTTTTCGCTTAACCAAACAAAAGCCGCCATTACTGGCGGCTTGTTTTTATTGTCGAAACCAATGACAACACGTGATCATTCACGACAGTCACCGATTCATTCGCTATTATTTTTTTACTGGTCGCGGCCAATCAGCAATACGACGCTCTGGCGCGCGCGTAATCACCAATTCACCCTCATTGTCGATATCTTTTGTAACGGTAGTACCTGCACCAATCGTCACGCCATCAGCGACGTTAACTGGCGCCACTAATTGGGTATCAGAACCAACAAACACATCATTGCCAATGATAGTCTTATGCTTATTTGCACCATCGTAATTGCAGGTAATCACGCCCGCGCCCAAGTTCACGCGTTGACCAATTTGTGCATCACCAACATAAGCCAGATGATTCGCTTTTGAGCCTTTACCCAACGTGGCGTTTTTCACTTCGACAAAATTGCCGACATGAGCCTCGTTATGCAGCTCTGCACCGGGACGTAAACGCGCAAACGGACCCACTGTACAGGTTTCACCAACCGTCGCATTTTCAATAATGCTATACGGACGGACCACAGTATTGTCATCAATTTCGCAATCTGTCAGCACACAACCAGCACCAATTACAACGTTATCGCCCAGGCTTACTTTGCCTTCAATAATAACGTTAGCATCAATTTCCACATCCTTACCGCACTGCAATTCACCACGTAAATCAAAACGGCTTGGATCGCGTAGCATTACGCCTTGAACCAATAATTTGTGGGCACATTCTGCTTGGTACACTCGTTCCAGACGAGCCAGCTGCACGCGATCATTAACGCCTTCCACTTCACTGTCTTTAACTGGGTGGATCGATTCAATCACGCGACCATCATGATGAGCCGCGGCAATAATATCGGTTAGATAGTACTCCCCTTGTGCGTTGTCATTGCTTAAACCGCTTAACCAACGTTTTAAATCACGGCCATCAGCCACCATCACACCGGTATTAATTTCTTGAATCGCTTTTTGTGCGTCATTGGCATCTTTCTGTTCAACAATCGCGACAACAGAATCATTCTCACGCACGATACGCCCATAGCCTGTGGGATCATCCATCACTAACGTCAAAAGGCCAATTCCACCTTCAGGCTGACCGTCCAACATACGTTCTAATGTCGCTTCAGAAATCAGTGGTACATCACCATAAAGAATGAGTACTTTCTCATCATCAGCAAAATGCGGCGCCGCTTGGTTCACCGCATGGCCAGTTCCCAATTGATCCGCTTGCAAAACCCAGTTAACCGACTCTTGCTTTAATGTCTGCTGCATTAATTCGCCACCATGACCATAAACCAAGTGGATGTTATTGACCCCAATACCATGACACGTATCGATGACGTGTTTCACCATTGGTTTACCCGCCAAAGTGTGCAGAACTTTGGGTAAAGCCGAATGCATTCGGGTCCCTTTGCCGGCGGCAAGAATGACTGCGCTGAATTTCATGAGTTACCTACGTATGACGTTAATTAAAATAAAAAATAAAAAATTCACTCGTATTTTAACCACTCGAACCCTAATAGTTAATTATCTAAGTGTTAATTTATAAAAAATAAACAAAAAGGCGACCATAGGCCGCCTTTCTTTTTACATCACGCTGTTAACAAGCATTAACGACGTTTTTTGGTCAGCTCAATGACTCGAATTTGAGCCATTGCTTTAGCTAGTTCACTTGCCGCTTGTGCAAAGTCCATATCACCATGCTGATTCTTAATATGTTCCTCAGCACGCTGTTTGGCTTCTTCAGCCTTCGCTGCGTCAAGATCTTCACCACGAATCGCCGTGTCAGCCAGTACTGTCGCAGTACCAGGCTGAACTTCAACAATACCACCAGAAACATAAATTATTTCTTCGTGGCCGTGCTGCTTCACAATACGCACCATACCAGGCTTGATAGCGGTCAGCAGCGGAGTGTGACCATGGAAAATTCCAAGCTCACCTTCGCTACCGGTCACCTGAAATGTTTCTACCAGACCAGAAAACAGGTTTTTCTCAGCACTGACTACATCCAGATGAAAGGTTATTGCTGCCATATCGCCTCCTAATTAGCCTTACATTTTTTTCGCTTTTTCTACTGCGTCTTCAATCGCGCCACAGTACATGAAGGCTTGCTCAGGAATATCATCGTAATCGCCTTCTAGCAGACCTTTAAAGCCATTCAATGTATCTTTTAGAGATACATAAATACCAGGGTCGCCAGTAAATACTTCGGCTACGTGATAAGGCTGAGTTAGGAAACGTTCCATCTTACGCGCACGAGCAACAACACGCTTATCTTCTTCAGACAATTCGTCCATACCAAGAATCGCGATGATGTCTTTAAGCTCTTTATAACGCTGCAGAGTCTGCTGAACGCCACGTGCAATATCGTAGTGCTCTTGACCAACCACCAAAGGATCAAGCTGACGTGACGTCGAATCCAATGGGTCAATCGCAGGGTATAGACCCATAGATGCGATACTACGGTTCAATACAACGGTTGCATCCAAGTGAGCAAATGTTGTTGCTGGAGATGGGTCAGTCAAGTCATCTGCTGGTACATATACCGCCTGTACAGACGTGATAGAACCTGATTTCGTTGACGTGATACGCTCTTGAAGCACACCCATTTCTTCAGCCAATGTTGGCTGGTAACCTACCGCTGAAGGCATACGGCCTAACAGTGCAGATACCTCAGTACCGGCCAATGTGTAACGATAAATGTTATCGATAAACAGCAGTACGTCACGACCTTCATCACGGAAACGCTCAGCCATAGTCAAACCAGTCAAAGCAACACGTAGACGGTTACCTGGTGGCTCGTTCATCTGACCGTAAACCATTGCAACTTTCGATTCCTCTGGATTCTCTAAGTTAACAACGCCCGCTTCCTGCATTTCGTAGTAGAAATCGTTACCTTCACGAGTACGCTCACCAACACCCGCAAATACTGAAAGACCGGAGTGCTTCAATGCGATATTGTTGATAAGTTCCATCATGTTCACGGTTTTACCAACACCGGCACCACCGAATAGACCGATTTTACCACCTTTCGCAAATGGACAAATCAAATCAATAACTTTAACACCGGTTTCTAGAAGTGCAGTCGAGTTAGACTGTTCTTCGTAGCTTGGTGCAGCGCGGTGAATTGAGTACTGGTTTTCAGCACCGATCTCGCCACGTTCATCAATCGCGTCACCTAGGACGTTCATGATACGACCAAGGGTTTTTGTACCTACTGGCACTGAAATTGGAGCGCCAGTATTTTCAACTGTCATTCCACGACGTAAACCATCTGAGCTACCCATAACGATTGCGCGACATACGCCACCGCCAAGTTGCTGTTGCACTTCAAGAACCAAACGTTCTTTTGCTTCAACAACGTTAAGAGCATCGTAAACACTAGGTACTCCGCTCTGTGGGAACTCCACGTCGACTACTGCGCCGATGATCTGTACGATCTTACCTGTAGCCATCGTTAATCCTCTAAACTGTTTGTTTTACCTAAGCTTAAACCGCAGCTGCGCCACTCACAATTTCTGATAGTTCTTGTGTAATAGCCGTTTGACGGGCTTTGTTATACACAAGTTCTAAATCATCAATTAGGTTAGACGCGTTATCTGTCGCAGCTTTCATCGCAATCATTCGAGCCGCTTGCTCACAAGCAAGGTTCTCAACCACGCCTTGATAAACCTGAGATTCTACGTAACGTAGAAGTAAGGCATCAAGTAGCGGCTTTGGCTCTGGCTCGTAGATATAATCCCACGAGTGATCACGCTGCATTTCTTCACTGTCTGATTTAGGCAAAGGCAGCAATTGATCGATCGTTGGTTGTTGTACCATCGTGTTCACAAACTCGTTAAACACAACGTACAGGCGATCCAATTCACCATTATCATATTTCTTCAGCATCACGCCTACAGAGCCGATCAAGTCTTCCAAACTTGGATTATCACCAAGACCAGACACTTGAGCCGCCACTTTAGCGCCAGACTGTGCAAAAAAAGACGTCGCTTTCGAACCGATAATACCCAGTTCAACTTCAACCCCTTTGCTCTGCCATGACTTCATATCAACGAGGGCTTTTTTGAACAAGTTAATGTTCAAACCACCACATAAGCCACGGTCAGTAGAAACAATGATATAACCAACTCGTTTCGCTTCACGCTCTTCTAGATAAGGATGACGATACTCTAGATTCGCGTTGGCGACATGACCGATCACTTTACGCATCGTTTGCGCATATGGACGGGAAGCCCGCATCGATTCTTGCGAACGACGCATTTTAGAAGCGGCTACCATTTCCATTGCTTTCGTAATTTTCTGAGTGCTTTTCACACTACCGATTTTACTACGTATTTCTTTTGCGCCGGCCATCATTACTCTCCATTAGTAGGTGGCATTGCTGCCACCAACTTCGTTACCAAGTTTGGGTTGCCTTGAAATCTTGAACAAGTTTATTCAACTTCTCTTCGATTTCTTTGTTATAAGCACCCGCCTTGCCAATCTCTTCTGCTAGTTCAGCATATTGAGAGTGAGCGTACGATAGTAATGCGGCTTCAAAATCTAGAACTTTGTTCAATTCTACATCTTCAAGGTAACCACGCTCTGCAGCGAAAATTGATAAACCTTGATCGAAAATAGACATCGGTGCGTACTGATGTTGTTTCATCAGTTCAGTCACCTTCTGACCATGGTCTAGCTGTTTCTTCGTTGCTTCATCAAGATCCGATGAGAACTGAGCAAACGCAGCCAATTCACGGTATTGAGCAAGAGCGGTACGAATACCACCAGCCAATTTCTTGATAAGTTTGGTTTGCGCAGAGCCACCAACACGAGAAACAGAAATACCTGGGTCAACCGCTGGACGAACACCAGCATTGAACAGTTCAGTCTGTAGGAAAATCTGACCATCCGTAATCGAAATTACGTTGGTTGGTACGAACGCAGATACGTCACCAGCCTGAGTTTCAATAATAGGTAGAGCCGTTAAAGAACCCGTTTTACCTGTCACTTTGCCACCGGTTTTACGCTCAACATATTCAGCGCTAACACGAGATGCACGTTCTAGTAGACGTGAGTGGAGGTAGAATACGTCACCTGGGAAGGCTTCACGGCCTGGTGGGCGACGTAGCAATAGAGAAATCTGACGGTATGCGACCGCTTGTTTAGATAGATCATCATAAACAATCAGTGCATCTTCACCGCGATCACGGAAGTACTCGCCCATTGCACAACCAGAGTAAGGTGCAAGGTATTGTAATGCCGCAGATTCTGACGCTGATGCAACGACAACAATCGTGTTGCGTAGAGCGTCATGCTCTTCTAGTTTACGAACAACGTTCGCAATCGTAGATGCTTTTTGACCAATCGCTACATAAATCGAGTAGATACCAGAATCTTTCTGGTTAATGATCGCATCAATCGCCATAGCAGTTTTACCTGTCTGACGGTCACCGATGATCAACTCACGCTGACCACGGCCGATTGGCACCATTGAGTCAACCGATTTGTAACCTGTTTGTACAGGTTGATCAACCGATTGGCGATCAATAACGCCCGGTGCAATCACTTCGATAGGAGAAGTCAATTTTGAGTCAATAGGACCTTTGCCATCAATAGGCTCACCTAGCGTGTTAACCACACGGCCAAGCATTTCAGGACCAACAGGAACTTCAAGAATACGACCAGTACCTGTAACTTTATCGCCTTCCTTTAGGTTAGCGTACGGGCCCATTACCACAGCACCTACTGAGTCACGCTCAAGGTTAAGTGCTAGTGCATAACGGCCACCCGGTAATTCAATCATTTCACCCTGCATCACGTCCGCTAGGCCGTGAATACGGATAATACCATCGCTTACAGAAACGATAGTACCTTCATTGCGAGCTTCAGTGACAACGTCAAATGATTCAATACGTTGTTTAATTAGATCGCTAATTTCCGTGGAATTAAGTTGCATGCTCCAATCCCCATCAAGACTGCAATGCATCGCTCAGGCGACCTAAACGGCCACGTGCTGAGTTATCGATGACTAAGTCTCCGGCTCGAATTACAACCCCAGCTAGTAGGGTCTCATCTATACTGCAATTCAGCAGAACTTTACGCTCAAGGCGCTGCTCCAGTTTGTTGCTGATGTCTGTTTTTTGCTGTTCAGAAAGCTCAGTTGCAGAAATAATATCCACATCCACTTTCAACTCATGCTCTTTTTTCAAAGCATGGAATTCAGCACACACATCAGGCATGACGGCTAAGCGTCCATTTTCAGCCATTACCTTAATCAGGTTTTGACCGAATTCATCAAACTGTTCGCCACAAACACCGACAAATATTTCTGCAAGTTTTTTTGCAGACATAGAACTTGTTAAAAGCTCATGCATTTGCTCGTTGTTTGTCACTTCAGCAGCGAATATCAACATTTCAGACCATTGGTCTAACTGCTGCTTCTCCACCGCAAAATCGAATGCTGCTTTAGCATAGGGGCGTGCAATAGTAGTCATCGTAGACATAAGCGCCCCCATCCTTAAAGTTTTGCAGTAATGTTGTCGAGAATATCTTTGTGCGCGTCTTTATCGACAGAACGCTCAAGAATTTTCTCAGCACCAGCTATTGCCAGAGTTGCAACTTGTTTACGCAGTTCATCGCGTGCACGGTTACGCTCGGCTTCAATTTCAGCATCAGCATGATCAAGAATTTTCTGACGTTCAGTCTTCGCTTCTTCTCGTGCTTCATCCAAAATTTGTGCTTTACGTTTATTCGCTTGCTCGATGACCTCAGTTGCTGTGCGCTTCGCTTCCTTCATTTGGTCAGAAGCGTTAGCTTGTGCTAGATCCAAGTCTTTTTTTGCTCGCTCAGCGGCTTGCAAACCGTCGGCAATTTTTTGCTGACGCTCTTCGATCGCTTTAATGATTGGTGGCCATACATATTTCATGCAGAACCAAACAAACATAATAAAAGCGATTGCTTGACCTAGCAGAGTTGCGTTCATATTCACAACAGCTACCCCCTATTTGGACAGACTCGTGTTAATCAATGGCAACACTTTCGTTTGCCTACGGAAAAACGTGATTAACCTACTAGTTGGCCTACAAATGGGTTTGCGAATGTGAATAGAAGCGCAATTACGATACCAATCATAGGAACCGCATCCAGCAGGCCCGCGATGATGAACATCTTAACTTGCAGCATAGGAGCCATCTCAGGTTGACGCGCTGCGCCTTCAAGGAATTTACCGCCTAGAAGCGCGAAACCGATCGCAGTACCTAGAGAAGCAAGACCGACGATGATACCTACGGCGATTGCAGAAAAGCTCAGTAAAGTTTCCATTACTATCTCCAATATAAGAATTGTTGGCTAAATGCCCAATAAAAGCTTTAAAAAATAAAGTATAAAAAATTAATGATCCGAGTCTTCATGAGCCATCGATAGATACACTACCGTCAACATCATAAATACAAATGCTTGAATCAAAATTACCAGAATATGGAAAATAGCCCACGGTAGTGAACCCATCCATTGTAGCCACCAAGGCAACATTGCCGCACAAAGAATGAATACAACCTCACCCGCAAACATGTTACCGAACAAACGCATTCCTAATGACAGAGGTTTCGCGAGTAGCGAAACAACTTCAATAAGAAGGTTGAACGGGATCATGATAGGCGTGTTGAACGGATGTAAAGTCAACTCTTTCACGAACCCCATAAGGCCTTTCACTTTGATGCTGTAAAAAATCATCAGAGCAAAGACACCTAGAGCTAAAGCCATGGTGATATTCACATCAGCAGAAGGAACCACTTTCAAGTAAGGAATTCCAAGCAGATGCTGTGCTGAGTACGGCAAGAAATCAATGGGCACAAGGTCCATGATATTCATTAACAATACCCAACAAAAGATAGTTAGTGCCAGCGGAGCTATAAGAGGATTGCGTCCATGAAAGGTCTCTTTGACGTTTTGATCGACAAATTCAACCACTATTTCAACAAAACACTGTAGCTTGCCTGGTACACCCACTGTTGCTTTCTTTGCAATAGAACGGAAAATCACGAGGAAAATCAGTCCTGTGAACAAAGAAAAAAACAGGCTATCGATATGAACGTTCCAGAAACTAGTTTCACTAATTTGCCATCCCAAATCATAGTGCTCTGAAATACGAGCCAATGACAGGTTTGCCAAATGGTGATCTATATAACCGGACGGTGTTAGCGCTTCACCTGGCGCAGCCATAACTCATCCTATTTTTTGTTGTTGATAAATAATACTGGCGCAAAAATATTAACACCCAGAGCCAGCAAATAGGTTATTTTCAGAGGAACAAGTTCCACCTGAATATACATGTAAGCGACAGAAAACAATGCAATGGTAATGAGAATTTTCAATACTTCACCTGTATAGAATGAAGCCGCGATGCGCTTGGCAGCACGAGCTCCACTAAACAGAAAAGCACATAACGCAAATACAGCATTGGCGATGACACAAATGCCACCCCCTATCAGCGCAGAGAATCCCCATTCAGCATTAACCACAACAGCCATTCCTGTTGCCACAACCATAACTGCGCACAGCTGGATCAATAACAATTGCTTAGCAAGCTCTCGTCCCGGTCTAGCTAACGCAGCTACCATGTATTCTACCTCGCGTAGTATGCTCCAACCCACAACAAATAAAGCCGGAGACTATGCTAAAAAATTGTATACACTTGCCATAAAGCTTGGCAATGCAAATACCACAAAAAGTTACAGTTTTGCTTACAACTCGACAACTTTTTCTCTAAAAAGTCATTTTTTACAATTGATACAGATCAATTATGTCATTTAGCCTTCTAACTTGGCAATGACTTGTTGCAACTTGTGAGGTTCATCGAGATTGATAGTCAGTTTCGATTTTCCATCTTTTCCGCGGATGATGGAGACTTTAGCGTCCAACTTCGCACTCAAATTTTGTGATATCTGTTGAATTTCTACGTCTTCTACCACATTTTTATCGTCAGATACATTAGAAAGGCATTTTTTAACAAGTTGCTCAGTTTGACGAACCGTCATTTGCTTTTTCGCAACGCGTTGAGCAATATCGACTTGCTGCTCACCTTCTAGCATCAATAATGCACGAGCATGCCCCATTTCAAGCTGCTTGGTTTCGACGAAATACTTTACTTGATCATCTAATTGGTTCAGACGCAGCAAATTACTCACTGTGGTGCGTGATTTACCAATCACATCGGCCACTTGCTGGTGAGTTAAACTAAATTCATTTTGCAGGCGTTCCAGTGCTTGCGCTTCTTCAATCGCATTGAGATCTTCACGTTGAATATTTTCAATCAATGCCATAGCCACCGCTGCATTATCAGCAACTTGTTTGATTAAACAAGGCACCTTGCTCAATCCCGCTAAACGAGCAGCACGCCAACGACGTTCGCCGGCAATAATTTCATACCCACCAGTGACCACAGGACGCACCACGATAGGCTGAATAATTCCTTGTGACTGAATCGAAGCGGAGAGTTCTTCAAGTGCTTCCGAAGACATATCTTTACGCGGTTGATAGATACCAGGCTTTAAGTTATTTATCCCTAATTCAGCAAGCTCACCCTCTACCGAGACTTCTTGACGATGAGGTGTGTCATACTGTTTTTCACGAGACATTGAACTGGTCGCCAGTAAAGCATCCAATCCTTTTCCTAAACCACGTTTAGACATGTAAACCAATTCCTTTAATTATAACTTTATGCGGGGACTTGCTCACGACGCAACATTTCGCCAGCTAATGCTAAATAAGCTTTAGCGCCAGCGGAGTATTTATCGTAGTACATAGCTGGTTTACCATGACTCGGAGCTTCAGCTAAACGAACATTACGCGGAATGACAGTACGATAGACTTTAGCACCAAAGTGCTTCTTCAGTTGATCCGACACTTCATTCGATAAGCGATTGCGCGGATCATACATAGTGCGGAGTAACCCTTCAATTTGTAAATTCTCGTTGACGACAGCCGCGAGTTTACTGATGGTATCCATCAGCGCAGTTAATCCTTCAAGCGCAAAATATTCACACTGCATCGGTACTAACACCGAGTCTGCAGCGGCCATTGCGTTAATAGTAAGCAAATTCAAAGCTGGCGGACAATCAATAAAGATATAATCATAGCTGTCGCGCACAGCCGAGATCGCATTCTTTAGACGTACCTCACGGGCAAACACTTCCATTAACTTAATCTCTGCTGCGGTAACGTCTCCGTTTGCAGCGATTAAATCATAGTGCCCCGTCGTATTATGAACGACGACATCTTCAAATGCAGCGTCTTCAACTAATAATTCATACGCTGTTGCTTCAACTTGGTATTTATCCACTCCGCTTGCCATAGTGGCATTACCTTGTGGATCCAAATCAATGACCAGAACCTTACGTTTAGTGGCCGCCATAGAGGCCGCTAAGTTAATACAGGTTGTTGTTTTACCAACGCCACCTTTTTGGTTGGCAATCGCTACAATTTTTCCCACAGTGTGCCTCGCTATTATCCCTTGCGAGATAAGATTACAAGATGACGCTCACCTTCCAACTCCGGAACATTCAAAGATTTGACACAGTTCACACAACACCATTCAGGTAACTGATCTATTTCCTCTTGATCAACTTGTCCTTTTAGTGCCAAAAACACACCGGTCTCGGCTTTGGGTAGAGTTTCACACCAATGGACCATATCACTCATCGAAGCAAATGCTCGACTTAATACCGCATCAAACCCTTCACCGGCATCGTATTCTTCGACACGGCTTTGTACAGGAGTGACATTACGGATACCAAGTTCATGAATGACTTGTTTAATAAACCGAATACGTTTACCTAAACTGTCCAGCAACACGAAATCTTTGTCAGGATTCATGATCGATAATGGAATGCCTGGTAAACCAGGTCCAGTCCCCACATCAATGAATCGATGTCCGTTGAGAGAAGCGCTGACTACAATACTATCGAGGATATGCTTAACCAGCATATCCATCGGGTTTCTTACGGAAGTCAAGTTATACGCTTTATTCCACTTATTGAGAAGCTCCACGTATCCCACTAACTGCTCTCGTTGCTGCTCAGAGACGGTTAAATCAGTCTGAGCAATCAAACTGTCGAGTTTGGTTCGTAATGAGTTCACTACGCAACTTCCCCTTTCTTAAGCATACCGTGCTTTTTAAGGTGCACCAGCAAGATTGAAATCGCTGCAGGTGTTACACCTGAAATTCGTGACGCAATACCAATTGTTTCCGGCTTGGTATCGGTCAATTTCATCACAACTTCATTCGATAACCCTTTCACTTGGCTATAATCTAAGTCAAAAGGTAATTGCGTATGTTCATGGCGCAGTGATTTTTCGATCTCATCTTTCTGGCGCTGAATATACCCTTCGTACTTGACTTGAATTTCCACTTGCTCTGCCGCTTGAGCGTCTTCTAATTTAGGCGCGAAAGTGGCCAGTGATGAGACTAAGTCATAATTCATCTCAGGACGACGTAATAAATCCGTACCATTCGCTTCACGGGTCAATGGTGTTTTTAACATCTCATTGAGTTCACCGATTTCACTCGAGGTAGGATGCATCCAAACCGAGCCTAAACGTTGACGTTCACGTTCAATATTTTCCACTTTTTCGTTAAAGCGCGCCCATCTTGTATCATTAACAAGACCTAATTCACGCGTTTTTTCTGTCAAACGTAAATCTGCATTGTCTTCGCGTAATAATAATCGATATTCAGCACGAGACGTGAACATACGGTAAGGTTCTTGTGTGCCCATGGTAGAAAGATCATCAATCAACACGCCCATGTAAGCTTGATCGCGGCGTGGGCTCCAGCCTTCTTTGTCTTGGCTAAATAAGCTCGCATTCAATCCGGCCATTAACCCTTGAGCCGCGGCTTCTTCGTAACCAGTTGTACCGTTGATTTGTCCAGCAAAGAACAAGCCTTTAATAAATTTGGTTTCGTACGTATTTTTCAGATCTCTAGGGTCAAAATAATCGTACTCAATCGCATAGCCAGGGCGCATGATATGCGCGTTTTCAAACCCTTCCATTGAGCGAACAATCTGTAACTGAACATCAAATGGTAAGCTGGTGGAGATACCATTAGGATACAATTCACTGCTGTTCAGGCCTTCAGGTTCAATGAAGATTTGATGGCTATTTTTATCCGCAAAGCGCATCACTTTATCTTCAATTGATGGGCAGTAGCGCGGACCAATCCCTTCAATCACACCTGAGTACATCGGACTACGATGTAAATTTTCACGAATAACATCGTGAGTACGATCATTGGTATATGTGATATAGCACGGAATCTGGTTAGGATGTTGTGTGCGATTGCCCATAAATGAAAATACAGGGGTGGGATTATCCCCATGCTGTTGAGCAAGCTTAGAAAAATCGACACTGTTGGCATCAATTCTTGGTGGTGTCCCCGTTTTTAAACGATCGACTCGAAATGGCAAATCACGCAAACGATCAGCGAGCGCGATCGACGGTGGATCGCCTGCACGGCCACCAGAGAAGTTTTCTAGCCCAATGTGGATCTTACCACCTAAAAAGGTTCCTACGGTCAATACAACAGATTTGGCTTTGAATTTAAGTCCCATTTGCGTAACGACACCGGTCACTTGATCATTTTCAACAATAAGATCGTCAGCCGATTGCTGGAACAGCGTTAAATTGGGCGTATTTTCCAAAGCATTTCGAACATACGATTTGTACAACGCTCGGTCTGCTTGAGCGCGAGTCGCTCGGACAGCGGGTCCTTTTGAAGCGTTAAGTGTTCGAAATTGAATACCTGCGTGGTCAATAGCTTCAGCCATTAATCCACCCATCGCGTCGACTTCTTTGACAAGGTGTCCTTTGCCAATACCGCCAATGGCAGGATTGCAAGACATCTGTCCTAAAGTATCAATGTTGTGAGTAATCAGTAGGGTGTTTTGGCCAGTGCGAGCGGCGGCTAAAGCGGCTTCCGTTCCTGCATGACCGCCACCAACCACAATGACGTCAAATGTTTCGTGATAAAGCATGAACGACCTCAGGTAATCTGTTAAGGCTAAGGAAAATTAAAGGATGCGTATTCTACCTTCTTTCGGTTATCTATTAAATCGGTTTTATTGATTTTTAATGATCCCTTTAAAGACTTAATATATATAAGATCTTTATATAGATCTCTTATTAGATCTATTATTAGGATCAACGATCTCTGTGGATAAGTGATAAATGATCAATGGGATCATGGATCTTATGTTGATCAGAACTTGTGATCATCAACTGATCAACACAAGGAGAAGCTGGGATCAAAATGGCTACTTATACACAGGGCGATCCAACCCTATAAGTTGTACATTGGATAACTAATGGTTGATCACCGGATAACACTATACTTATCCACAGACTGTTTGCTCAAAAAAGCATCAAACGAACTCGCGTGGTTAGCTAAAAACAACGTATTCACTTAATACAGAGATAAAAAAAGCGACCATACGGTCGCTTGATCCAGAGTAAAAAGGGCATTATTGAGTGAATTTATCCGTCACTGTCGCGAACCATTCCTCGGCGGCATCTTCTGGAACAGGGTAATTTTGTACGTCGATAGTGAGGCATTCTGTTAGTGGTGTTGCGCCAATATCTTCGAGTAAAGCGTAGGCGTGTTTACCGGCACCACAGAACGTATCATAACTAGAATCACCAATCGCGACGACGGCATATTTTAAGTCTTGTGTTCTGGGTGGCGTCTCTTGGAGGTAAGAGATGAACGGTTGAATATTGTCTGGATAATCCCCCGCACCATGAGTCGATGTGACGATCAACCAAATGCCTGTTGCCGGAATATCGCTAGGATCTGGCTGATTATGGATTGTCGTTGCTAACCCTTGGGCTTCAAGCAAGTCATTGAGATGATCACCGACATATTCAGCACTACCCAGAGTACTGCCCGTAATAATATGGATCATGATGGCTGTCCTACTACTTAGATTATAATTCGATGTCTATCCTAGACGATTTATTGTTGTGTTGGCTATGGTTACGTTTTGCTTGAAGACAAAAGAGGATGAAAAACGGTTGGTTTGGCTGCTATATATAAAAAACCCTAACCATTGCTTAGCAACGATTAGGGTTCTTTTTTCACTATGGAGCGAATAACTTAGCAAATAACGGAACGGCGATGATTACTTCCCGATACAGAAAGAAGAGAAAATCTTACCGAGTAAATCATCAGAGTTGAATTCACCAGTAATCTCATTCAAATGCTGCTGAGTGATACGCAGCTCTTCCGCAAGGATTTCTCCAGCCATATAGCCTTCAAGCTGCTCACGGCCTGTGAGAAGATGCTCAGAGGCTCTCTCGAGTGCATCTAAGTGACGACGGCGTGCCATAAAGCCGCCTTCTTGATAACTCGAGAAGCCCATGCAGTCTTTTAGGTGATCACGCAGGGTTTCGACGCCTTGTCCGGTTTTTGCTGATAAGCGAATTAACATAGAGTCATCTTTTTCAGTTAGACCCAGCGTTTCCTCGGTTTGGTCGACTTTATTACGAATCACAGTCATACCGATATGCTCAGGTAACCGGTCGACAAAGTCTGGCCAAATGTCTTTGGGATCGGTGGCATCGGTTGTGGTGCCGTCCACCATGAACAAGACGCGATCGGCTTGATTAATTTCATCCCAAGCGCGTTCAATCCCGATTTTCTCGACCTCGTCAGTTGAATCTCGCAATCCTGCGGTATCGATGATGTGTAATGGCATGCCATCAATGTGAATATGCTCTCTTAGAACATCACGCGTGGTTCCCGCAATATCGGTCACAATTGCGCTGTCTTTGCCAGAAAGGGCATTCAGTAGGCTTGATTTACCGGCATTGGGACGACCAGCGATCACCACTTTCATCCCTTCACGCATGATAGCGCCTTGATTGGCTTCTTTGCGCACGGCCTCTAAGTTATCAATGATGGTGTTGAGATCGGTCAGTACTTTGCCATCGGCTAAGAAATCAATTTCTTCTTCTGGAAAATCAATCGCGGCTTCGACATAAATACGTAAGTGAATGAGCGATTCCACCAGCGTGTTGATGCGCTTAGAAAACTGTCCTTGGAGCGATTGTAATGCGGATTTAGCCGCTTCTTCTGAGCTGGCATCAATCAAGTCTGCAATCGCTTCTGCTTGCGTTAAATCCATTTTATCGTTCATGAAGGCACGCTCTGAGAATTCGCCAGGACGCGCGGCTCGAATACCTGGAATCAACAGAATCCGTTTGATCAACATATCAATGACAACTGGGCCGCCATGGCCTTGCAGTTCGAGAACATCTTCGCCAGTGAATGAATGAGGATTAGGAAAGAACAGGGCGATACCTTGGTCTAATTCATTGTCATCATTATCTTTGAACGGTAAATACTCGGCGTAGCGAGGACGCAGGGTTCGACCTGTTACCGCGGTTGCTACTTGGGTGGCCAGTGGACCTGAAACTCGAATAATACCTACACCACCGCGCCCTGGGGCGGTAGCTTGAGCGACAATGGTATCTGTAGTCATAACGTTACCTAAACCGGATTAATGAGTGTCACATTGTAATCAGCCAAACAAAAAAAGGCGACCTTTCGGTCGCCTCAATCTTTATGACTCTCGTGCGCTTACTTAGTCTTTGCTTTTTTCGGGACTTTCGTATGCAAGCCTTTTTTCTCTAGACCTTTGTAAATCATCGTTTGTTGAATCAACGTGACGATGTTTGACATCAAGTAGTACAACACCAATCCTGCTGGGAAGAACAGGAAGAATGCAGAGAAGACAACAGGCATAAATGTCATAATTTTCTGTTGCATTGGATCCGTCACGGTTGACGGGCTCATCTTCTGAATCATGAACATACTGATACCCATTAATACAGGTAAAATGTAGTACGGGTCTTGTGCTGACAAGTCATGAATCCAACCGAAGAATGGCGAATGACGTAATTCAACTGATTCCATCAATGCCCAGTATAGGGAGATGAAAATTGGCATTTGTAAGAAGATTGGTAAACAACCACCGAGTGGGTTTACTTTCTCTTTCTTATACAAGGCCATCATTTCTTGGCTCATACGCTGGCGGTCATCACCAATACGTTCACGCATTTCCTGCATTTTCGGTTGCAGCATGCGCATTTTCGCCATTGATGTGTATTGCGCTTTAGTCAGTGGGTACATAGCACCACGAACAATAAGCGTTAAACCAATGATGGCTAGACCCCAGTTACCCACAAATGATTGGATAAAAGACAGCAACATATGCAGCGGTTTCGCGAGGAACCATAACCAGCCGTAATCGACAACAAGGTCAAGGTGATCCGCGGTAGCGGCCATAGCATCTTGCAGTTTTGGACCAACCCACAGCGTGGCTTTGAATTGACCGCTTTGATCGTTAGCAATGGTTTTATCTTGAGTGCGAATACCAATATCGCCGTATTGATTCTTCACTCGGCTGTATAACGTTGGATCATTTTCGTTACGAGGAATCCACGCCACAGCAAAGTAGTGCTGAATCATCGCTGCCCAACCTTTATCATCTTTTAGGGTGATATTGAGGTTGTTGTCTTCCATGTCATCAAAGCTGTATTTCTTGTAGCGCGTCTCTTCAGTAGAGTAAGCACCACCATGATAGGTTGGCATAGCCAAGCTACCACCAGAGTCTTTCAAGTTCTGACGAAGGTGCATATCCATACGAACGTTTGCAGGCTGACCAGATTGGTTTTTAATATTGTAAACCATATCTAGCGCATAGCTGCCACGTTTCAGAATGAACGTTTTAGTGTAAGTAATGCCATTCGCTTTGTAAGTCAGAGGAACTTCTAGTTGTTTCTGATCTTTACCCATGGTGTATTGGGTTTGCTTAGCCGCATAGACAGTACGAGAATCGTTATGGTCTGTACCTTGTGGGCCAAGTAAGCTACTTTGCGCAATAAATTGCTGTGAAGGCGATTTATGCAGCAATACGAACGGATTATCTGAATTCAGTTTGTCAGAATATTTGTTCAGCTTCGCATCAACAACATCACCACCAGCCGTATTAATGGACAGAGTTAGTACATCCGTTTTTACGGTAATCAGTTTTGCCTTGGCGTTATTCACAGCTTGCTTGCTGACTGTCTTCGAAGATGAAGAGCTCGCTTGCTTGGCTGAAGCTTCGGTATTACTCGTTTGAGTCTGTTCAACTGCTGGTTTGGTCGGAGTCTTATCCGCATTCCACTCGTTATAGAGCAGGAAAGACACTAACGCTAAAGCAATTAACAGAATATTACGTTGAGAATCCATCGTTATTTATCTCTGTCTTGTTTTTGGACTGGTGGAACGGGGTCAAAACCCCCTTCGTTCAAAGGATGGCATTTTAATAGACGTTTACCTGATAACCAACACCCTTTTACAAAACCGTGAGCTTTCAATGCTTCTATTGCATACGAAGAGCAAGTAGGAGTGAACCGACATCTTGGGCCGATGAGCGGACTAATTATCCACTGGTATAGTTTCACTATACCAATGGCTAACCACGTGAAGGGCGAGACAGGCGTTTCCATAACTTATCGAACAACTTAAATAATTCCTCATTGGACAAATCTTGCGCACTTTTTTTGGCAATAACAACAAAATCTTTTTTGGAAAGTTCATGTTGCTGAAGTCGAAAGCTTTCTCGTGCAATACGTTTAAAACGATTACGACCAACGGCTGTTTTGATTTGCTTTTTTGGAACGGCTAAACCTAAACGAGGGTGAGAAAGGGTATTTGCGCGGGCAATTATGGTGAAATGAGGAGAGCCAGCTCGATGAGCTTGCTGGAAAACTTTTTGATAATTCTCGGGAGTTAACAAACGTAACTCCCGATTAAACGCGTTCGTTTTCAAAATAAACTAATGATTATTTTGAAAGGCGCTTACGGCCTTTTGCACGACGTGCGTTAATTACTTTACGACCGTTCGCAGTAGCCATGCGTGCACGGAAGCCGTGAGAGCGCTTGCGCTTTAGAACTGAAGGTTGAAAAGTGCGTTTCATTGTTTAGTACCTTACTGATCAGTAGTTTTTAGGTTCATTAAACCCGGCGTGGGCAATTGTCTTATCTCATTGTTGTAATGAAAGGACATTCCGACGCCTCTCAACAAAGAGGCGGAATTGTAATCAGAGACACGTAATGTGTCAATGATTCGAATCGTCGGTATTACACATTTACGAAGTCGTCAATATGTAATAAGTACCCAATATGGGCGGACGATTATACGGATAATCATAAAAACAGCAAGGATCCTTACTCGATCCCGACTTGATTTAAGAATTTTTTCAGTTTTGGATCCTGTGGATGATCGAAAATATCCTGTGGAGAACCTTGTTCGACAATCGAACCATCGGCCATGAAGATCACGCGATCCGCCACATCACGGGCAAATTGCATTTCATGTGTGACGACCAACATGGTTTGATGTTGTTTCGCGAGTCGTTTCATTAAGGATAAAACTTCGCCGACCCACTCGGGATCTAAGGCGGATGTGGGTTCATCAAATAAGAGTAATTCTGGATTTAATACCATGGCTCTAGCGATGCCGACACGTTGCTGTTGGCCACCGGAGAGCGAGGCGGGATAATGATCGCCTTTATCTCCCAGCCCAATATCATTAAGAACCGTTTGGGCTCGCTCGTACGCCTTACGTTTATCCCAGCCTTGTACGGTGATGAGCCCTTCAGCAATATTTTGTAGGGCCGTCATGTGGGAGAATAAGGCGTAGTTTTGAAATACAAATCCGGTTTGACGGCGTAGAGCGGTGACCTCTTTGGCAGTATGTTTTTCTGCATTGATGGTCACATCACCGATTTGAATCGTGCCTAAATCCGATTGCTCTAAAAAATTCACGCAGCGTAGTAACGTGGATTTTCCCGTACCACTTGAGCCAATCACGACGATGATCTCACCAGATTGAATCTCAAGATCGATGCCTTTAAGAATGTCACTGTTACCAAATTTTTTATGGATATTATCGAGTTTGATCATCGTTCATACGCCTTGTTCAATTTATGTTCGGCCCAGTATTGTACGCGAGTCAAGATAACGACCATGGCCCAATAGATTAACGCGACGGCGAGGTATGACTCGAAAAACTTGAAGCTCGATGAGGCTTCCATTTGCGCTTTGGCCATGATTTCTGTCACTCCTAACGTAAAAGCTAGTGAGCTCGATTTAATCATATCGATGAAGTGATTCATCAACGAGGGCAGGGCAACGCGCGAAGCTTGCGGCAGAATAATACGACGCATCAATTGTGATTTGGTCATCCCAATCGATAAGCTCGCTTCCATTTGGCTACGGTCGATCCCGACAATGGCAGCACGAATACTTTCAGACATATAGGAAGCAAAGTGCAGCGTTAAGCTGATAATCGCGGCAGTAAAAGCATCCAATCCGACTAAAGGTGGAATGATTTGTGGTAAACCGTAATAGAGCAAGAACATTTGCACTAAGAGAGGCGTGCCCCGGAAAAAGCTGAGATACAATTGAGCAAGCTGATTGAGTACGGGAATCTTGAACACGCGAATGAGCGCCACGGTAATCGCCAGTATTAATGCGAAAACGAGTCCCCACAGAGCCATGGATATGGTCGTACCTAAATACTTAAACAGTATCGGCATTAAATCGATCATGTAGTGAAAATCAAAACCCATAGATCGTTCCTATTTGAAAATAAATAAAGGTGGAAAGCCTACTTCCCACCTTTATAAGTTGTGCCTGAACTAAGGCATTACAATGATGTAATGCTTATTTGGTAATATCGGTATCAAACCATTTTTTAGAAATTTTAGCGAGTGTGCCATCTCCACGCATCGCTTCTAATGCTTGATTGACTTCTTTTTGCAACTCTTTGCCTTTGGCATTTTTCATAAATGGCCAGGCATTTTCAATTTTCTCAAATGGGGTGCCCGCTAGTTTCAGGGGCAGGCCTGATTTGCGAATCAACTCTAGCGCTGATAAGCGATCCATGACAAACGCATCAGAGCGACCTAACACCACATCTTGTTCAATCCCGGAATCGTAGGTTTTGATATTAATCTTACCGTCTTTATCGTGCTGACGTAGTAGCTGTTCGAAGTTCGAACCTAAATTGACGGCGACGGTTTTTCCGGCTAAGTCTTGAATACCATGAATACTCTTATTACCTTTATGTACGGTAATTTGCGCACCATCAATCACATAAGGTTCAGAGAATAAGTATTTGTCTTGGCGCGCTTTCGTCATGGTGATTTGGTTAGATATGGTATCGATACGACCCGTTTGTAGTAATCCAAATAAACCAGAGAAACTCGCAGTGACAAATTTCACGTCGTAATGATTACGTTTACCGATCTCTTTCCAAAGGTCCACTTCAAAGCCTTGTAGCTTATCGTTTTTCATAAAGGTAAATGGAAAATAGCGGCCTGACATGCCGACTTTGACGACTTCGTTTGCCGCCTGTGCGGATGCGGCGGTAAACGCAAGCGCGGCAACGGCGATAGTTAACCAGCGTTTCATATACTTCTCCTCAGTGATTATGCTGTGATCTTACTCATATTTTTCGTTCAAGTAGAAATAACGAGTTATTATTATTCATACCAAAAATAGAATAAAACATGGGGATAAGTCACTAAGTATTTATCCTAATGTGTACGATAGTGTGAGTAAGCGGGGGTTATCTGCGAGGATCCTAGGAAAAACTCAGTATATATTGTGTATAAGTAGGATCTTATTCACATAGATTTTTGATCATTTACTGGCGATCTTAGTTATCAACAGGTAGAATTACCAGTCTTTATCGATCAATGATTAAGAGTGAGGGAAACGTGTCGTCTTCGCTTTGGTTGCAATGTCTGCAACAGCTTCAAGAAGAGCTATCAGCCACAGAATTCAGTATGTGGGTTCGTCCGCTTCAAGCGGAGCTTAATGACAATACTCTCACTTTGTTTGCGCCTAACCGTTTTGTACTCGATTGGGTTCGTGATAAGTATCTTCATAATATAAATCGTCTGCTGCAAGAACATTGCGGGCACGATATCCCGAACTTGCGATTTGAAGTCGGTAGTCGCCCAGTTGAGGCTCCAAAACCACTGCCTAAGCGTTCACCAGCGGATGTCGCTGCAGAGTCCTCTGCACCAGCACAGTTATCTCGTCGTCAACCTGTTCATAAAACATGGGAAGATGATGAAGAAGCGATGGCGAGTATTCATCATCGTTCGAATGTGAATCCCAAACATAAGTTTAATAACTTTGTCGAAGGTAAATCGAACCAGCTAGGGTTAGCGGCAGCACGCCAAGTGTCCGATAATCCAGGCAGTGCTTATAATCCACTATTTTTATATGGTGGCACCGGTTTAGGTAAAACCCACTTATTGCATGCAGTCGGTAATGCGATTGTGGATAACAATCCCAATGCGAAAGTGGTGTATATGCATTCTGAGCGTTTTGTTCAGGATATGGTCAAAGCTTTACAAAATAACGCTATTGAACAATTCAAACGTTATTATCGCAGTGTCGATGCCTTGCTAATTGATGATATCCAATTTTTTGCCAACAAAGAGCGCTCACAGGAAGAATTTTTCCATACCTTCAATGCGTTATTAGAAGGTAACCAACAGATTATTTTAACTTCTGACCGGTATCCTAAAGAAATTAATGGGGTCGAAGATCGTTTGAAATCTCGCTTTGGGTGGGGTTTGACGGTAGCCATTGAGCCGCCTGAATTAGAAACGCGTGTCGCGATTTTGATGAAAAAAGCAGAAGCGCACCAAATCCATTTGGCCGATGAAGTGGCATTTTTCATTGCGAAACGTTTACGTTCCAATGTGCGTGAGTTGGAAGGGGCGTTGAACCGTGTCATTGCCAATGCCAATTTTACTGGTCGCCCGATTACGATCGACTTCGTACGTGAAGCGCTGCGTGACTTACTGGCACTGCAAGAAAAATTGGTCACCATTGATAATATCCAGAAGACAGTAGCGGAATATTATAAGATTAAGGTTGCTGATTTGTTGTCAAAGCGTCGTTCTCGTTCTGTAGCGCGCCCACGTCAGCTTGCAATGGCGTTAGCCAAAGAACTGACCAACCATAGTTTGCCAGAAATTGGTGATGCATTTGGTGGACGAGACCATACGACGGTCTTGCATGCTTGTCGTAAAATTCAACAATTACGAGAAGAGAGCCATGATATTAAAGAAGATTATTCTAACTTAATCCGTACGCTTTCTTCTTAATATCACGCTATTATTGGCGTTGATATATTCCATCGTTTATTAGAGTTAACTATGAAATTTACCATTGAACGTAGCCACTTAATTAAGTCTCTACAACAAGTGTCAGGCTCTTTAGGGGGTCGGGCAACGTTACCTATATTGAGTAACCTATTACTTAAAGTAGAAGATAACCAATTGTCGATGACCGCAACTGACCTTGAAGTCGAGTTAGTGAGTCGTGTGACGCTTGAAGGTGAATTCGAAGCCGGTTCGGTCACGGTTCCGGCACGCAAGTTTCTCGATATTTGTCGTGGTTTGCCAGACTCTGCCATCATTACGGTACGTTTAGAAAGCGAACGTGTGCATCTGCAATCTGGGCGTAGTCGTTTTTCACTGGCCACCTTGCCTGCGGAAGACTTTCCTAATATTGAAGATTGGCAAAGCGATGTTGAGTTAGTGGTTAATCAAGGTGAATTGCGTAGCCTGATTGAAAAAACGCAGTTTTCTATGGCCACTCAAGATGTACGCTATTACCTTAACGGTATGTTGTTTGAAGTCGATGAGCAGGTATTACGGTCTGTTGCGACGGATGGTCACCGCATGGCGGTATCCACTATGCCGTTAGAGGCGGACATTGCGGCAACGCAATTGATCGTGCCACGTAAAGGTATTTTGGAACTGGTTAAGTTGCTGGATGCGCCAGAACAACCCGTGACACTGCAAATTGGTCACGCCAACATCCGCGCTGAAGTGAATAACTTTGTGTTCACTTCTAAGCTTGTTGATGGGCGTTTTCCTGATTATCGCCGGGTTTTACCGCAAAATACCGACAAAGTTTTGCAAGCAGGCTGTGATGAATTACGTCAATGTTTCTCACGTGCTGCGATTTTATCGAATGAGAAATTCCGTGGTGTACGAGTGAACATGACGGGAACGGAAATGCGGATTACGGCGAACAACCCTGAACAGGAAGAAGCCGAAGAAATTTTAGACGTGACCTTTGAAGGTGACGATATCGAAATTGGTTTTAACGTTAGTTATGTCTTAGATGTACTCAATGTTCTGCGTTGTCAGAACGTGCGTATTTCTATGTCGGATGCTAACGCCAGTACTCTTATTGAAAACGTCGATGATAACAGCGCAATGTATGTTGTTATGCCAATTCGTCTTTAAGACGCAAAGAGCTGTTGCCGCGTAATGCCACTTACTCGTTTAGTCGTCCAGAAGTTTCGAAATATTAAAGCCTGTGATATCGAGTTATCAGCAGGCTTTAACTTTCTTATTGGCCCGAATGGAAGTGGTAAAACGAGCCTCCTAGAAGCGATCTATTTATTAGGTCATGGACGCTCGTTTAAAAGCTCACTAACGGGGCGGGTTATTCAAAATGAGTCTCAAGAACTGTTTGTTCACGGGCGTTTTTTGAACTCGGATCAATTTGAGTTACCGATTGGCATTAATAAGCAGCGTGATGGCTCAACAGAGGTTAAAATAGGAGGGCAGTCCGGACAGAAAATTTCGCAGCTCGCGAAGGTTCTGCCACTGCAGTTGATTCATCCTGAAGGGTTTGATTTATTAACCGATGGACCGAAACAACGACGTGCGTTTATGGATTGGGGGGTCTTTCATTCAGAACCTGCATTTTATGAAGCTTGGGGGAGATTCAAGCGCCTTAATAAGCAGCGCAACGCATTATTAAAAACGGCCACTCATTATCGTGAGTTACGTTATTGGGATGAAGAGTTGGCTCGGTTAGCAGAAAATATTGACGTTTGGCGCCGTCAATATGTACAGCAGATTTCATCGGTCGCACAAACCTTGTGTCAGGTGTTTCTTCCCGAATTCGATATTGATTTAAAATATTATCGAGGATGGGATAAAGACACGCCTTATAGCGAACTTCTTGAAAAGAGTTTTGAGCGTGACCAATTATTGGGGTACACATTTAGTGGACCCAATAAAGCCGATTTAAAGATTAAAGTGGGTGGGACTCCAGTGGAAGATGTCTTATCCCGAGGTCAATTGAAGTTAATGGTCTGTGCTTTGCGGGTCGCGCAAGGGCAACACTTAACCGAACTGACGGGAAAGCAATGTATCTATCTTATTGATGACTTTGCTTCCGAATTAGATAGCCAACGTCGTGAGCGTCTTGCGGACTGCTTTAAATCGACGGGGGCTCAAGTATTTGTAAGCTCTATTACGCAAAACCAAGTTGCAGACATGATTGAATCAAATAGCAAGATGTTTCATGTGGAACATGGCACAATAGAGCAAGGATAAAATAGTGAGAGAGTAACTCATGTCGAATATTTACGATTCATCGAGTATTAAGGTACTGAAGGGTCTGGATGCAGTACGTAAGCGTCCAGGGATGTACATCGGCGACACCGATGATGGCACCGGTCTGCACCACATGGTTTTTGAGGTGGTGGATAACTCAATAGATGAAGCGTTAGCGGGTTACTGTAAAGATATCATCGTAACTATCCACGAAGATAACTCTGTCTCTGTCACCGATGACGGTCGTGGTATCCCAACTGAGATGCACGAAGAAGAACAGATGTCTGCGGCTGAAGTAATCATGACTGTACTGCATGCGGGTGGTAAGTTCGATGATAACTCTTATAAAGTCTCTGGTGGTTTGCACGGTGTAGGTGTTTCCGTTGTTAACGCTTTATCGGAAAAAGTAACGCTAACTATTCATCGCAATGGCAAAATCAATAGCCAAACTTACCATAACGGTATTCCTGATAAACCGTTAGAAGTGGTTGGTGATACGGATATTTCAGGCACAACGATTCGTTTTTGGCCAAGTGATAAAACCTTCACTAATATTGAATTTCAATATGAAATTCTAGCCAAACGCCTGCGTGAGCTCTCATTCTTGAACTCTGGCGTCTCCATTCACCTGCGTGATGAGCGTGAAAAAGACAAATTCAACCACTACAAATATGATGGTGGTATTCGTGCGTTTGTGACTCACCTCAACCGTAATAAAACTCCGATCCATGCGAAAGTGTTTCACTTCGATATCGAACGTGAAGACGGCATTGTGGTTGAAGTGGCCATGCAGTGGAATGACTCGTTCCAAGAAAGTATCTTCTGTTTTACCAACAACATCCCTCAGCGCGATGGTGGTACTCACTTAGCGGGTTTCCGTTCGGCGTTAACGCGTACTTTGAACTCTTATATGGATAAAGAGGGTTACAGTAAGAAAGCGAAAACGGCGACATCGGGTGATGATGCTCGTGAAGGCTTGACGGCGGTTGTGTCCGTTAAAGTGCCTGATCCTAAGTTCTCAAGCCAAACCAAAGATAAACTGGTGTCTTCTGAAGTGAAGTCTGCAGTCGAATCGGCGATGGGTGAAAAACTGTCAGAATACTTAGCTGAGCATCCTGTTGAATCAAAAATGATTTGTTCAAAAATCATTGATGCGGCTCGTGCTCGTGATGCGGCTCGTAAAGCCCGTGAAATGACACGTCGTAAAGGCGCCTTAGATTTAGCAGGTCTGCCAGGTAAATTGGCCGATTGTCAGGAAAAAGATCCAACACGCTCTGAATTATATATTGTGGAGGGTGACTCGGCTGGTGGTTCTGCCAAGCAAGGCCGAGATCGTAAGAACCAAGCTATCTTGCCGCTCAAAGGTAAGATCTTGAACGTTGAAAAAGCCCGCTTTGATAAAATGCTGTCTTCACAAGAAGTGGCAACACTGATTACGGCGCTAGGTTGTGGTATCGGCCGTGATGAATACAACCCAGATAAGCTACGTTATCATAACATCATTATCATGACGGATGCCGACGTCGATGGTGCGCACATCCGTACGCTACTATTGACCTTCTTCTACCGTCAAATGCCTGAGTTGATTGAACGTGGTTATATCTACATTGCTCAGCCACCTTTGTATAAAGTGAAAAAAGGCAAGCAAGAGCAATACATCAAAGATGAAGATGCGATGACGCAATACCAAATTTCATTGGCATTGGATGGTGCATCTTTACATGTGAATGCGGATGCTCCAGCGATGGGTGGCGCGCCGCTAGAGAGATTGGTACAAGAATATAACGAAGTCGTGAAATTGACTCAGCGTATGAGCCGTCGTTACCCACATACTCTTGTGTATGAGTTTGCTTACGTTCCGCGCCTCACTGAAGAGATGCGTCAAACTGAAGCGGGAGTGGCTGCTTGGGCTGAACAATTAACCTCTCAGCTTAATGCTAAAGCGATTGGTATTAGTCAATATCACTTTGACGTTGAACGTGATGAAGCGAACCAATGTTACGTGCCGCATATCAAAGTTCGTACCAATGGCGTGTTACATGAGTACTTGCTCAGTTCTGACCTATTGAATTCACGTGAATACTCAAAAATTGCCGATCTTTCTGAGGAGCTAGACAACTTGCTTGAAGAAGGGGCTTATGTGAAACGTGGTGAACGTATCTTAAGCGTTGATAGCTTCTCGCAAGCGATTGAATGGTTAATGAAAGAGTCACGTCGTGGTTTAGCGATATCTCGATACAAAGGTCTTGGGGAAATGAACCCTGAGCAGCTTTGGGAAACCACTATGGACCCAGAGACGCGTCGTATGTTGCAGGTGACGATTGAAGATGCGGTAGGTGCTGATGAGTTATTTACCACTCTAATGGGTGATCAAGTAGAACCTCGTCGTGCATTTATTGAAAATAACGCATTGAAAGTGGCCAACCTAGACGTATAGATTGGTGACATTCCAAGCGTATTAAAAGCCACTCTGCGGAGTGGCTTTTTTATTGGTCGCAGCTAGCTCGCAATTCAATCTATACATCGATCGTGGTGAAATTTAAACGACGCGAACGTTACGATTAAATATCGACTTTTCAAATGGGACCATGTAGAATAAAAAAACATTAAAAATAGATATTTATTCACATGGATGCCGTGTTATGAAAAAACTGAGTTGGTTGGTTTTAGGGTTGTCGCTGTTATCATCAGCAAGTATCGCTGCGCCCCAAGAGACGCTTCGCTTTGGAGTTGAGGCCAGTTTCGCTCCTTTTGAATATAAAAAGCCAGATGGATCATTAACTGGGTTTGAAATCGATTTAGGTAATGCGATGTGTAAAGAATTGCATAAAAAGTGTGTGTGGGTTCAGTCGAATTTTGATGGCCTTATTCCTAGCCTTAACGTGAATAAAATTGATGCGGTCTTTTCATCATTAGGGGTAACCGATAAGCGTCGTAAGCAAGTGGCATTCACTAATGTGGTCTGGACTGGATATTCGTCGATGCTTAGCCGCACTCAAGCTCACTTAAAAGCAACGCCTGAGTCTCTCAAAGGCAAGGTTGTCGGTGTGCAGCAAGGAACCATGCAAGAAAACTATGTCCGTGAACGTTTTGCCAAACATGGTGTAGAGGTACGTACGTATCAAGACCAAGATCAAGTTTATGCGGATTTATTGAATGGGCGGATTGATGCTTCGTTCCAAGACATGATTCAGGCGCACTTTACCTTTATTGAAAAAGGTAAGAACCAAGGTTTTTCTAACCAACAGGTTGAAGATGTCTTGTTGCCTGCAGATTCAGCCATTGCGGTGAAAAAAAACAATACCAAGCTGGTGGCGCAATTAAATCATGCGCTCCAAGCATTACATGACAATGGAACCTATGACCGTATTCAAGCTCACTATTTTGGTGATTTAAAACTTTATCATAAATAATTGAATGCACACGACTAAAGCAGATTGTTCAGTCGAGCAGTCTGCTTTTTTATTTCTAGAGGTTAGCTATGCAACATCATCAAATCCCCTTAGTATCGCCAGCACTCGGTACGCAACGTTACTTAGAGTATTTTCATTTTGGCAAAGCGGGGCAAGGCAAAAAAGTCTACATTCAAGCCTCTTTGCATGCTGATGAAATTCCTGGAATGTTAGTCGCTTGGAAACTTAAGCAGCAGCTGATTCAACTAGAGAAAGCGGGGCGCTTGCAAGGAGAGGTGGTTTTAGTCCCGATTGCTAATCCTATTGGGCAAAATCAGCACTTAATGGATGTTCATCTGGGACGGTACCATTTGGAAACGGGGCAGAACTTTAATCGCCATTATTTTGATACGTTTTCGGATGTAAAAGCGGTTGTGGAGTCGCAATTAAGTCAGGATCCTGAACATAACCTCTTGCTCATTCGTGATGCGATGCACCAGAGCCTAGAAAAATGGCGGCCAACAACAGAACTGGGTTCATTACAAAAAACCTTGCAGCAACTGAGTTGCGATGCGGATGTTATGCTTGATTTGCATTGCGATTTTGAAGCCGCATTGCATTTATACAGCACGTATTATTCATGGCAAGGTATTGAGCCGCTGGCGCGTTTATTAGGGTCAAAGGCAAACTTGCTCGCCAATGAAACTGGCGGAGCGCCGTTTGATTGCAGTGTCGATATGGTTTGGCAGCGCTTGACCGAATGTTTTGGTGATGTGGTTCCCCAAGGATGTATGGCCGCGACGGTGGAGCTAAGAGGGCAGGCTAATGTGACACATCATGAGAGTGATCAAGATAGCTCTGCCATTTTACGCTACCTCGAATGGCTAGGTGTGATTGCTGTGGCGTCACACACGTCATGTCTGCCTGATGACGTTGCACCAAGCAGTGATTTAGGCGCGGTAGAAATGCTCGCAACACCTTGCGCTGGCATTTTAGTGCATCATGTCAGCCCTGGCGATTGGATTGAAGCGGGAGAAGTCTTCGCTGAAGTCATTGACCCTCTCTGCGATCACGTTGAGTCTATTCGTGCTGCCCAGTCAGGTTATGTGTACTCCAGAAATGGCCGACGTATCGCGACCGCTGGAATGTTGATTGGCAATGTCGCTGGTTGTGATGTCATTCGTTCTGGTTATTTGCTTGCCCCATAAATCTGTTCTGATGGTTTTTTAAGCAAAAAAAGAAAAATTCATTTTTTTCCCTTGAAAGTAGGTTGGCTGCCCTTATATATAGTTATGAAGAGGATGCCGATAGGGCCTCTGGAAACGGATTCGATAAGTTGCTCATGAGAGGATTTATCACCGTTATATAGACAACTCGTAAATGGCCTCATGTCTAACGAATGAGATGCCATCCCCAAGATAAAATTGGGGCTATTGCTTAAGAAACAAGAGGATAGTTATTATGCGAACATTAGATTTTACTCCTTTATACCGTAATGCCATTGGTTTTGATCGTCTGTTGAACCTAATGGAGACTGGCACCGCGAAAAATACTCAGGGCGGTTACCCTCCATATAACATCGAACAGAAAGAAGAAAACCAATACCGTATCACCATGGCGGTTGCTGGATTCTCCGAAGAGAATTTAGATATTACCCAGCAAGAAACCACATTGATTGTGCGTGGTGAACGTAACGTTGAGGAAGGCAAAAATTATGTCTACCAAGGCATTGCTGAGCGAGATTTTGAGCGTAAATTCCAACTTGCCGATTACGTCAAAGTGACGGGCGCAGTGATGGAAAATGGCTTATTGCATATTGATTTAGAACGTGAAGTTCCTGAAGCAAATCAGCCGCGTAAAATTGCCATTAACGGTAAATCTTTACTAGAAAGTGAAGAGTAAAGTTCATCACCTAACATGATGTAAAGTAGTAAAAGAGCGCCCATTGGCGCTCTTTCTTATTATATAAAAGCCCATTCGCTTAGGCGTTTTGGTAAGCGTTATTGACTTCTTCGGCGATGATGCGGATCCCCTCACGCATCTTTTGTTCATCTTGTACGTAATTCATCCGTAAGCATTGATGAGCATGCTCCCATTCTTCTTTTTGACCAATAAAGAAATACTCACCAGGTACAATCAATACCCCTCGTGCTTTGAGGCGTTGGTATAATTCCATCGTTGTCACTGGCAGTTCATCAAACCATAACCATAAGAAAATAGCGCCTTCTGGTTTATGGATCCGAAAACGTGGATCGGGAATGGCTTGCTGGAGCATCTCGACCGTTTGCTGTGATTTTTGCTGGTAGAAAGGTTTAATCACGGATTCGCTAAGGTTGAGTAAATCATTCTTTTCGAGCATACGTAACGCAAATGCCGGGCCCATACTGCCGGGAGCAAGATTGATGATGCCATTCATATTGGTTAACGCGCGAGTAATGTCTTCACTTGCAATGGTGATGCCACAGCGCAGACCTGGAAGCCCTAGCTTCGACAGGCTCATGCATAAAATGGTGTTCTCATTCCAGAAGGGTTCTACCTCCTCAAAGATAATGTTGGGAAACGGTAATCCATAAGCATTATCGATAATTAAAGGGATGTTATGTTCATGAGCGAGTTGGTCCAGTTTATGGATTTCCTCATCAGTGAGAACGTTACCGGTTGGGTTGGTCGGGCGTGAGGCACAAATGGCTGCGACAGACTCATCAATGTGCAGGTGTTCAAAGTCGACATGATACTTAAACAAGCCATTATCCAAGTATTCAATCTCTGGATGATAAGACATAAAAATATCGTCATCGATACCAGCATCGCCATAGCCGATGTATTCCGGCGCTAATGGTAACAGGATTTTCTTATGAGAGCCGTCCTGCTGTTGGCCAGCAAAGAGATTAAACAGCGAGAAAAAACCACTTTGACTGCCATTGGAAAGACTGATGTTTTTGGCACTAATATTCCATCCATAGCGCGCTTTTAATAGGGCCGCTAATTGCTCGATGAAGGCATCTTTACCTTGAGGACCGTCATAGTTGGTCATTCCAGCAATGAGGCTACCATCTTCGAGCATTTCTTCACAGGTGGAGTGGAAGTAAGTGAGCATCTCGGGAATCGCCGCAGGGTTACCCCCACCAAGCATGATGGCCCCCGGTGTTCTTAGTCCTTCATTGAGATCACCCATTAATTGGGTAATGCCAGAATTACGATTAAACTTCTCGCCAAATGTTGAAAATGTCATTACTCGAATACCTGATTTTTGTGTTTGCTTATCATTATATGATGGGGAACGTCCCATCTTATTGGGTTATTATTGACCATACCGGATTGACGTACGTGCGCAACGAATAATTGTTTGTTGATAAAAAAAGGCCCAACGCAAAACGTTGGGCCTTTCAATCATCAATATTAGAGGATTATGCAGTTTTTTGAATCAACGAGATATCGGCAATTTGCAGGAATAAGTTACGCAAAATGCTCAGCATCGTGAGACGGTTCTGTTTCAGTTTAGCGTCATCTGCCATGACCATCACGTTATCAAAGAAAGCATCAACCGGAGCACGGAGGGTCGCCAGTTGAGTGAGTGCTTCTTGATAGTTGCCGGTCGCAAACGCAGGTTCTAGAGCTTCGACCATGATAGACACCGCTTCTGCGAGTGCTTTTTCTTCGGTTTCCTGAAGCAAGGACAGATCGATGTCATCAGACAGTTCGCCATCGTACTTCGCTAAGATATTACCGACACGCTTGTTGGCGGCGGCTAATGCTTCGGCTTCTTCAAGCTCACGGAAGTGAGAGACCGCTTTAACACGCTGATCGAAGTCAGCCGGTTTGGTCGGTGTCCGAGCTAATACTGCTTGGATGCTATCAATGCTGAAGCCTTCGTCTTGGTACCATGCGCGGAAACGACCTAGCATGAAGTCCAGTACGTCTGATTCAACTTTGTCATTGGTAAGTTTCGTGCCAAATAGCGATTTCGCTTTCGAAATTAAATCAACCAAATCAAGGTCGTAACCGTATTCTACAATAATACGTAGTACACCCAGTGATGCACGGCGTAGGGCAAACGGGTCAGAGCCTTTCGGTGCTTGGCCAATACCAAAAATACCGACGATAGTATCGAGTTTATCAGCCATCGCGACAGCGGCAGAGACGCCGTTGCTTGGTAGTTGGTCACCCGCATAACGAGGCATGTATTGCTCGTTTAGCGCGACTGCGACGACGTCGTCTTCACCATCGTGACGAGCGTAGTGCATGCCCATCACACCTTGAATGTCGGTAAATTCAAACACCATCGATGTCATTAGGTCACATTTAGCCAGAAGACCTGCTCGTTTGGTTTGGTCGACATCAGCGTCTAGCTTGTCAGCAATGTAACCCGCGAGTTCTGTAATACGATCGGTTTTGTCTTTAATGGTGCCCAGTTTTTTCTGGAAAATAGCTTTTTCCAGCATAGGTAGGCGATCAATTAATTTCTCTTTGCGGTCGGTATTAAAGAAGAATTCTGCATCCGCAAGACGAGGACGAACCACTTTCTCGTTCCCTTCAATAACAAAACGCGGCTCTTTTGATTCAATGTTAGATACAAAGATAAAGTTTGGCAGAAGTTGGTTGTTATCGCCGTATACCGGGAAGTACTTTTGGTCACCTTTCATGGTGTACACCAAGGCTTCTGCAGGAACATCGAGGAACTTCTCATCAAAAGTAGCGGTTAAGACTACTGGCCATTCAACCAGACCCGTCACTTCTTCTACTAAGTCATCTTCAAGATCCGCGTGGCCACCCAACTTGATAGACGCCGCTTGTGCATCGGCAATAATGGTCGCTTTACGTGCGTCATAGTCAGCGATGACTTTACCGCGTTCTTCCAGTATTTGTGGGTATTGCTGCGCAGAATCGATAGTGAATTCAGATTCACCCATGAAGCGATGCCCACGAATAGTGCGGGCTGATTTCACGCCAAGGATTTCACCTGCGATGAGCGAGTCATCACTTAGGATCGTCAGCGTTTTTACTGGGCGGATAAACTGAGTGTCTTCGTTACCCCAGCGCATCGGTTTGGCGATCGGTAAGTGAGCTAATGCACGCTCGATAAGGCTGACAATGATGTCTTGCGTCGGCTGGCCTTTGACTTCTTGCTTGTGCAGAAGCCATTCGCCTTTATCGGTTTTGACGCGATCAGCTTGCTCAACGGTAATACCATTGCCACGTGCCCAGCCTTGCGCGGCTTTAGTAGCATTGCCATCTTCATCGAATGCCACTTTAACGGCGGGGCCGCGTTTCTCAATGACTTTATCTGGCTGAGAATCCGCAAGTTCGGTGATTTTAAGTGCTAAGCGACGCGGTGTTGCATACCATTTAATGCCGTTATGGCGGATATCTGCTTGGCTTAGCTCAGACTCCATATTACTAGCAAACGCTTCTGCCAGTGTGCGTAGCTGGGTTGGTGGTAGCTCTTCGGTACCCAGCTCGATTAAAAATTCTTGTGCCATTATCCTTCTGCCCCTTATGCTTGGTTCGAGTTTTTACACATTGGGAAGCCCAGCGCTTCGCGAGATGCGTAATACGCTTCTGCCACGGATTTACTGAGATCACGGATACGCAGTATGTAGCGTTGGCGCTCAGTGACTGAGATCGCTTTACGTGCATCTAGCAAGTTAAACGCGTGGCCTGCTTTGAGGATGCGTTCGTAAGCAGGGAGTGGCAGTGGAGTGTCGAGTGCCACAAGCTGCTGACATTCTTTTTCACACTGGTCGAAGAAGGTAAATAGGAAGTCGACGTCGGCATGTTCGAAGTTATACGTTGATTGTTCCACTTCATTTTGGTGGAAAATATCACCGTACGTTACTTTGCCAAGTGGGCCGTCAGTCCAAACAAGATCATAAACAGAATCTACGCCCTGAATATACATCGCAAGACGTTCAATACCGTAAGTGATTTCACCGGTCACTGGTTTACACTCAAGACCGCCGACTTGTTGGAAGTAAGTGAACTGAGTCACTTCCATACCATTAAGCCAAACTTCCCAGCCCAAGCCCCAAGCACCTAAGGTTGGGTTTTCCCAGTTATCTTCGACGAAACGAATATCGTGGACTTGCGGATCAACGCCTAACACTTCTAATGAACCCAAGTACAACTCTTGAATGTTGTCTGGTGAAGGTTTAATCACAACTTGGAATTGGTAATAGTGTTGAAGACGGTTCGGGTTTTCGCCATAACGGCCGTCAGTTGGACGACGTGACGGTTGAACGTAAGCGGTTGCCATTGGCTCAGGACCAATCGCACGCAAGCATGTCATTGGGTGAGATGTACCTGCACCGACTTCCATATCTAATGGTTGTACAATGGTGCAGCCTTGTTGGGCCCAATAATCCTGCAGCGCGAGGATCATTCCCTGAAAGGTTTTGATATCGTATTTTTGCATAGTCAGGTTCGCGCGAATCTTATGTTTGAAATGAATAAAAATAGCATCCAAGTATACCGAGATCTTGGACGACAAAGTAGGGGTAATCTTGTTTAATTCTTGGACAATGAGCATAAGTGTTCATCATGCTCGTGCATAAAACCCGACATTACCCGTGAATGAGGCGTTTTCACCACTTTTCAACTTGTAGTTTTTTTTATTGAACGATATTATTCAGCCGTCTTTGGGGAGTAGCTTACTGAATCCATTTTGAGATTGAGTTCGTTCGTCAACACAATCGCTGCCCATCAGCGTGGCGTTCGAGACTTGGTGCCTACCAAGTTTAGCAAGACCTTAGATAAACATCACAAACCAGGGGTGGGGAGTGGCGTTTGTCTATGGTTGTTAATAATAAATCCCTGCCCCCAATGAGTATGTCGTGAGTGTTTTAGCTATCTCTTTAACTACTGTTGCTTTGGCAGAAATTGGTGACCGCACCCAACTGCTGTCTTTGCTGCTTGCCAGCCGTTATCGTCGTCCTGTTCCTATTATTCTCGCTATTTTATCAGCGACGTTACTCAATCATGCATTAGCAGCATGGCTCGGTGTGGTCGTCGCCGATTACCTAACACCTGAGGTATTAAAATGGGTGGTGGTGGTCAGTTTCTTAAGTATGGCGGTTTGGGTGCTCATTCCGGATAAATTAGATGACGATGAAGAAATCTCGGGTCGAGGTCCATTTATGGCAAGCTTTATCGCCTTTTTCATTGCAGAAATCGGCGATAAAACGCAAATCGCGACCTCTATTTTAGGGGCGCACTATAGCCACCAACTGGTATGGGTCATTATTGGCACGACTATTGGTATGTTGCTGGCGAACGTGCCTGTTGTCTTGATCGGTAAATTATCGGCTAACCGTTTACCACTAGGCGTCATTCGTAAAGTCACCGCATTAGTGTTTATCGGCTTAGCGGCTATTTCTGCTTTTTATTAGTGGGGCAGGGCGAGTGACTTGATGTCAATATTGATGTTAGATCACCGTATGTCTGCTTATCCGGCTGCTATGCTTACTCAAGGTAAAGTATCGTAGTGAGGGTAGACTATGTTAACGCGCTACACATCAATGACAGACAAGAGCCAAAGCTATTTATTTACGTTTGGCTTATTGCTCACTTTCTTAGGTATGACGCTGACCGATATGTGGATGCCGATGGTGGTCGGTGCCTTTATTTTGACAGGCTTAACTGTCGAGTCTTGGATTCGAGTGTCGCATCTGCTACCCATGCAGGATGAAATTCGCGCACTGCGCCAAGACATTCAGCAATTACGGCATGAAAACCGTGAGCATAGCGATCAGGCGTGATGCCGTCGGTGGCCCGATAGGGTGGATAATCCACCCTATCGTGATCAGGCGATACCTTTTTGAATCAGGTACAAATACGGTAGCTCTTCGGTTTGTGAGTCGACGAGCTGATGATCCATAAACCGACAAAAGCTCGGGATATCACGCGTCGTGGATGGGTCATCGGCTTTGACAAGTAGTGTTTCGCCATCTTGCATGTTACGAATTGTTTTCCTCACCATCATCACCGGTTCAGGGCAACGTAGGCCTTGTGCTTCTAATGTTATCGTTACTTCTTGATCAGATAATTTCATGGTCAACCTACATGGGGAATCGTTAAGGCGATTGATCATACTCGGGAAGAAAAAATATTCAATATGGAAGCTCGGCGACCTCGCCTAAATTTATGACTACGTTTCCTGTTACTCAGTCAAAAAAAAGCCCCTAACTCAGGTTAAGGGCTTTTTTCGCTGTCACAATGGTCTATTTAGACAAGAAGAAACGATAAGAAGGGTTATCGGTTTCATCATGATAGTGGTAGCCAAGCTCGGCTAAGTGAGCGGAAAAGCGCGATAAATCATGTTCATCTAATTCAATGCCACACAATACTCGGCCATAGTCGGCGCCGTGATTACGGTAATTGAATAGGCTAATATTCCAGTGGGTACCTAACGTGGTAAGGAATTTTATTAGCGCACCTGGGTATTCAGGGAACTCAAAACTGTAGAGGCGTTCTTGCAATGGTTTAGACGGTTTACCGCCAATCATATAACGCACATGCAGTTTTGCCATCTCATCATCGGAAAGATCTTGCACCGGGTAACCCGCTTCACGCAGATCGGTGATGATACCCGCTAGCTCTTCTTGCCCACCCATTAGGCGAACCCCAACAAAAATATTGGCAAGCTGATCATCACTATACCGATAGTTAAACTCGGTGACCGCACGACCACGGATTACTTCACAAAAGTTGAAAAACGCACCGGGTTGCTCTGGAATGGTGACTGCCAGTAAGCCTTCACGTTTTTCACCAAGTTCACAACGTTCCGATACATAACGTAATCCATGGAAATTGGTATTCGCGCCTGACAAAATAGTAGCGAGGTTCTTTTCTGACAGTTGATGTTGCGTCGCAAATTTTTTCAATCCTGCTAATGCGACGGCGCCTGAGGGTTCGGCGATGGCGCGCGTATCTTCAAAAATATCTTTTACCGACGCACAAATTTCATCACTGGAAACACTGATATGGCCATCGAGGTATTCTTGGCAAAGTCGGAAGGTTTCATCACCAATCCGTTTAACAGCAACGCCTTCTGCAAACAAGCTGACTTGTTCAAGCACGACTGGCTCACCGGCATCTAACGCCGCTTTCAAACATGCAGAGTCTTCTGGCTCGACGGCGATGACTTTAATTTCAGGCATTAGTTGTTTGATCAGTACTGCGATACCAGCCGCTAGGCCACCGCCGCCTACCGGGACAAAAATGTAATCGAGATGGCTATTTTGTTGCAGCAGTTCTAAGCCGATAGTGCCTTGTCCGGCAATGACCAGAGGGTGATCAAACGGAGGCACAAACGTATAATTGTGCAGCGCGGCTAAACGTTCTGCTTCTGCTTTTGCTTCATCGAAGTTATTACCATGCAAAATAACATTGCCACCGAAACCTCGTACCGCTGAGACTTTAATGTCTGGCGTGGTTTTTGGCATCACAATGGTGGTCAGAATGTTCAGTTTTTTCCCCGCCAAGGCCATGCCTTGGGCATGGTTGCCAGCAGACGCGGTAATCACCCCGGCTTGTTGTTGCTCTTTCGAAAGAGAGGACACCATGTTGTAAGCGCCGCGCAATTTGAAAGAGTGCACCGGTTGGCGATCTTCCCGTTTGATCTGGATATGGTTGCCCAAACGCTCGGAAAGGCTCGGCATTGTTTGAAGTGGCGTAACCTGCGCGACTTCATAGACGGGGGCTTTGATGATATGGCGCAGATACTCTGCGCCATTAAGTTGCTCCATGCTCATGACTTTATCCTTCGTCTTCAGTCTTCCAGTTTGGCTTTATCGCGAACGGCACCTTTGTCTGCACTGGTTGCCATGCTCGCGTAGGCTTTTAAAGCAAACGACACTTCGCGTTGGCGTGAGACCGGTTTCCAGCCTAGCTTATCTTGAGCCGTGCGGCGGGCATCCATTTCGTCACTTGAGATGTTCAAGTCAATGGTGCGCTTAGGTATATCGATGGAGATCATGTCGCCATCTTTTACCAAGCCAATTTCGCCGCCATTCGCCGCTTCTGGCGAGGCATGGCCGATAGATAATCCTGAAGTACCACCTGAGAAGCGTCCATCGGTTAATAATGCACAGTCTTTGTCTAGGCCCATGGATTTTAGGTAGGTCGTTGGATAGAGCATTTCTTGCATGCCAGGTCCGCCTTTTGGACCTTCGTAGCGAATAATGATGACATCGCCTGCCTTAATTTTTCCACCTAGAATACCTTCAACCGCATCATCTTGGCTTTCAAATACCACGGCTGGACCTTTAAACGTTAAGATACTTTCATCAACACCGGCGGTTTTTACAATGCAGCCATTGAGAGCAATGTTGCCTTGCAACACAGCGAGGCCGCCATCTTGGCTAAAGGCACTGGCAAGTTCACGAATACAGCCATTGGTTCGGTCATCATCTAAGCTATCCCAGCGGCAATCTTGCGAGAATGCTTTGGTGGTACGAATACCCGCAGGGCCGGCACGGAAGAATTGCTTCACTTCTTCTGAATCGGTTTGCATGATGTCGTATTGTGCTAATTGCTCTTTCATCGACATATCTAAAATGGTGCGAGTGTCTTCGACCAACAGTCCGGCACGTTGCAGTTCACCGAGAATTGCCATCACACCACCAGCGCGGTGCACATCTTCCATGTGGTATTTAGGGGTTGATGGTGCCACTTTACATAAATGAGGAATCAGGCGAGATAGGCGATCAATATCGTCCATATCAAAGTCGATTTCTCCTTCTTGCGCAGCGGCAAGGAGGTGTAGCACGGTATTGGTTGAGCCGCCCATGGCAATATCTAACGCGATAGCGTTTTCAAACGCATCTTTTGACGCGATATTACGCGGTAAAGCTGTCGCATCATCTTGTTCATAATAGCGTTTGGTGAGTTCAACAATACGATGGCCAGCGTTAATAAACAGTTGCTCGCGATCTTTGTGAGTCGCCAGCATCGAGCCATTCCCTGGTTGCGCTAAGCCTAGCGCTTCGGTGAGACAGTTCATTGAGTTGGCGGTAAACATACCGGAACAAGAGCCACATGTTGGGCAGGCAGAGCGTTCAACCTGTTCACTTTGCTCGTCGGTGATGTTTGGATCAGCGCTTTGTTTCATGGCATCGACCAAATCTAACTTAATGATTTGATCTGAAAGCTTGGTTTTACCGGCTTCCATTGGGCCACCTGAGACAAAAATCGTCGGTACGTTCAGGCGCATTGATGCCATCAGCATTCCGGGAGTGATTTTGTCACAGTTAGAAATACACACCATGGCATCCGCGCAGTGTGCGTTTACCATGTATTCTACTGAGTCAGCGATTAATTCACGTGAAGGCAAAGAATATAACATTCCGCCGTGACCCATCGCGATACCATCATCCACCGCGATGGTATTAAATTCTTTGGCGATACCGCCGGCTTCTTCGATTTGCTTGGCAACCAATTGACCCATGTCTTTTAGATGGACGTGACCGGGGACAAACTGGGTGAAGGAGTTGACGACCGCGATAATAGGCTTACCGAAATCATTATCTTTAACGCCTGTCGCGCGCCACAAGGCGCGCGCTCCAGCCATATTACGACCGTGGGTGGTGGTTGCTGAACGATACTTAGGCATAATATTCCCTTATTTTTCCTGTGGGTTGATAAAGTCTAACCAACCCCATTTGTCTTCGGTCGAACCATCAAATAAGCCAAAGAAGGCGGTTTGCATCGCTTTAGTGATTGGGCCACGTTTGCCCTCACCAACAGTAATACGATCGACACTGCGTACTGGGACAATTTCAGCGGCGGTACCGGTTAGGAATATCTCATCAGCTAAGTACAAGGTTTCACGCGAAATGTTCGATTCACGCACTTCATAACCTTGGTCTTGTGCTAGAACCATGATGCTATCACGTGTGATGCCAGGCAAAATTGAGCTAGACAGTGGCGGTGTGTAGATCACGCCATTTTGCACGACAAAGATATTTTCACCAGAGCCTTCCGAGATATAGCCATCCACATTCAATGAAATTCCTTCTTCATAGCCGTGACGACGAGCCTCACTGCCGATAAGGAGTGAAGACAAGTAGTTACCGCCTGCTTTTGCCGCGGTAGGAATGGTGTTTTGTGCCATACGGCTCCAACTTGACACCATGGCATGAATGCCATTTTCCATCGCTTCTTCGCCTAGGTAGGCACCCCACGGGAAAGCGGCGATGATGAGATCCAGCTCAGAGCCTTCTGGTGGGCAAACGCCCAAGCCAACATTACCAACAAACGCCAGTGGGCGGATGTAGGCATCGTTAAGTTTGTTCGCACGCAATGTTTCACGTGTCGCTTCCATGATTTCTTCTTGAGAATATGGAATCGGGAAACGATAGATTTTTGCTGAGTTAACTAAGCGCTGTGCATGTTCAGGGTGACGGAAAATCGCTGGCCCTTTATGCGTGTTGTAGCAGCGTACACCTTCAAAAACGGATGTGCCGTAATGCAATGCATGAGAAAGTACGTGAACGGTCGCGTTTTCCCATAAAGTCATTTCGCCATTGAACCAGATGTATTCTGCAGTTTGCGTTGTCATGTTTGCCTTCCTTAAGCGCTAATTCTTTGTTGTAAGTTATTATTTGGGAGTTCATCGAGGCTGATTTCTGTGACATCAACGGTCATAACATCCCAAAGTTTCTCTATTTGATTCGTTAGTGTGGTGATCGGTCTATCGCTATCGACGATGACTTCCACACTGGCGATTTTACTCGCATGGTTTTGTGTGCCAGCAACTTGGCGAACGATGAAGCCTCGGTGACGAACAATGCGTAATACACGCTCTAGTAGAACGGGCTTGTCATCGGCTTTGATGTCAATAAGATATCTTTGCATAATCCCTTCTCCTAGGTGTTTTCTAGCATGTCGCTGTTTGAGGCGCCCGGTGGCACTAACGGCCACACATTTTCTTCTTCATCGATATCGACGTGTAATAAATAGGCCGTCTTACTGGCTAACATTTCACGCAGTGCTGATTCTACTTCTGACTTTTTCGAAATGGTTTTGCCAGGGATATCAAAGGCCTTGGCGAGCATGACAAAGTCAGGGTTATCATCCAGTATGGTTTCACTATGGCGGCCATCAAAGAACAACGACTGCCATTGTCGCACCATGCCGAGACGTTGGTTGTTCAACAGTACCATTTTTACCGGGATTTGACGGCGTTTTAATGTGCCGAGCTCCTGAACGTTCATCATAAACGAACCATCGCCTGAAATCAGAACGGATTGATCATCTGGACGAGCGACGGCTGCGCCCAATGCGGCAGGCAGACCGAATCCCATCGTGCCTAACCCAGCAGATGAAATAAAATTCTGAGGATCGCGTGGCTGGATATGCTGAGCTGCCCACATTTGGTGCTGGCCGACATCGGTCGAGACCATCGTCGAGTCCGGCATCATATCTGACAATTGCTTCAATAGCAGCGGGGCGTAAATGGGTTCACCGGGATGATCATAACGCCATTTGTACTCATTTCTTAATACTTGGCTATGTTGCTGCCATGCACTGATATCTCGCTCGAGCGCTAATTGAGGCAAAATGACATTGATATCGCCACGTAGTGCGGCATTCGCTTGACGTAATTTATTAAATTCCGCCGCATCGATATCGATATGGATAACTTTTGCTTCTGGCGCAAAGGTTTCTAACTTGCCGGTCACGCGATCATCAAAACGAGCACCCACGACAATCAATAAATCACATTCTTGCACGATTAAATTGGCGGCTTTGGTACCGTGCATACCCAGCATACCTAAGTAATGGGGATCATGACGTTCCATGGTACCCAGTCCTTTCAGCGTGCTGACGGATGGCATCGGATTCGCTCTCAGGAACTGACGAACACTTTGTGTTGCTTTTGCCAGTTGAACTCCGCCACCGACATATAGGACCGGACGCTCACTAGAGCAAATCATAGATTGGGCTTGTGCTAATTGAGCCACATCGGCAATGGGCATGGCTGGTGGCGTAAAGCGAGGAAAAGTGTCGCAATCGACCTGTGCTAGCTGAACATCTTTGGCGATATCGACAAGCACTGGCCCAGGACGGCCACTGACGGCCACTTGGAAAGCTTCCATGAGAGTGTCGGCGAGATCCGCGATATCGGTGACTAAGTAGCTGTGTTTGGTACAAGAGAGCGACATACCAATGACATCCATTTCTTGGAAAGCATCGGTACCGATATGAGAGCTGGCGACTTGGCCAGTAATCGCAACGAGAGGAACGGAATCAAGCATGGCATCGGCAAGGCCTGTCACGAGGTTGGTTGCCCCGGGGCCGGATGTCGCCATACACACGGCGACGTCTTGGCTTGCTCTAGCTTTTCCGATGGCGGCAATTGCGGCCCCTTGCTCATGCCGACACAGGATATGATCGACACCACCATCATAAAGCGCATCATAGATAGGCATGATGGCTCCGCCGGGATAACCAAATATGGTATCAATCCCTTGTTCTTTTAAAGCGGCAACAACTAACTCAGCACCTGTCATTGTAGCCTCCTTGGCAACCGTTTTTCCTGTCGCTCTTTAATTTGTTGTGTTTGCACATCATGTGCTTCTCCCGTTCTTCCAGTTAAGCCTGATTAAAGAAAAATCAGATTGGTGACTGTCTGTCTATTTTTGTTATAAATACGATTGTTATAAAAAAACCCCCGGACTTTTCAGTGCGGGGGTTTTTAAAATTCGGTACGTTACCTTGCGCTCACGAGCCCCCGCGCGGTGCCAATAATGACCACGAGTACGACGCGAATAATAATAGAGAGGTTGTGAGCGTTTTTAATCATTACATGCTTTCTTATGGTTGGTTTTTTAGTCAGCAATTTCTATACCCCTAGT